>NZ_JAGFNO010000025.1:0-157992 GCF_017592595.1 Streptomyces sp. NEAU-YJ-81
GACGATCGTGGCGGTCAACAAGGACTCCGAGGCTCCGATCTTCGATCTGGTCGATTACGGCGTGGTCGGTGACCTCTTCGAGGTCGTCCCGCAGCTGACCGAAGAGGTCAAGACCCGCAAGGGCTGATCCTCCGCGATCCCCGCAGGACATTCCGTGAGGCCCTGTACGCGATGCGCGTACAGGGCCTCACGTCTGCCGAAGGGGGTGTTGACCAGCCGTCGAGCGCCCGGATAACTTCGCGCTACGGATCATTCTTTCCGTAACGTGGAAACAAGCTGGATGCGGTGGGAAGGGCGGAGGAGCGGACATGAAGCCTCAGGAGACCGTGCCGACCAGCCTGCCCGGTGCTGTACGGGCGTCCATCGCCGACTCCCTCGCCGACGTCGACGCCGAGCTCGCCCGCCGCTATCCCGGCGACCCGGGCACCCGCCAGCCCGTCCACACGGTCTACGTGCCCGCCGACCTCCTTACCGTCGCCACCGTGCGCGATTGGGGCGACCAGGCGCTGGCGGCCCTGGACCAGCATGCCCCCGACGCCGACTCCTTCGCCGCCGTCCTCGGCCTCCCCGACGACCTCGCCGAACCCGTCCATACCCGGGTGCGGGCCAAGCTGGAGCGCGAGCCCGTGGAGGACCTGCGCATCGACTTCGAGGACGGCTACGGCCCGCGCCTCGACGCCGAGGAGGACGCCGCGGCCGCCCGCGCCGCCTCGCTCCTCGCGGCCGCCTGCGCGGAGGGCAGCGCGCCGCCCTATGCGGGCATCCGCATGAAGTGCATGGAGGCCGCCGTACGCGACCGGGGCATCCGCACCCTCGACATCTTCCTTACCGGGCTCATGGCGGCCGGTGGACTGCCGGACGGCCTGGTGCTCACCCTGCCCAAGGTGACGTACGCGGAGCAGGTCACCGCGATGGTCCGGCTGTGCGAGGAGTTCGAGAAGGCGCGCGGGCTCGCCCCGGGCCGCATCGGCTTCGAGATCCAGATCGAGACCACCCAGGCCATCCTCGGCTCCGACGGCCGGGCCACCGTCGCCCGAATGATCGACGCGGCCGAGGGGCGGGCCACCGGGCTGCACTACGGCACCTTCGACTACAGCGCCTCCTGCGGGGTCGGCGCCGCCCACCAGTCCATGGACCACCCCGTCGCCGACCACGCCAAGGCCGTGATGCAGGTCGCCGCCGCCGGCACCGGCGTACGGCTCTCCGACGGCTCGACCAACGTCCTGCCCGTCGGCCCCACCGAGCGGGTCCACGACGCCTGGCGGCTCCACCACCGCCTGGTCCGGCGGTCATTGGCACGCGCGTACTACCAGGGCTGGGACATGCACCCCGGCCACCTCCCCACCCGCTACGCCGCCGTCTACGCGTTCTACCGCGAGGGCCTGGAGGCCGCGGCGGAGCGGCTCGCCGCGTATGTGGACCGTACGGCCGGAGGCACCGGCATCGCCGACGAACCGGCCACCGCCAAGGCGCTCAGCGGCCATCTGGTGCGCGGGCTGGACTGCGGGGCCCTCGACGGCGCCGAGGTCGAGCGGCTGACCGGCCTGGGCCGCGCCGAACTCGACGCGCTGGCGGGGCGGGCCCCGGCCGCATCCTGACCTCTGCAGTCGGCCGGTCCGCCGGGAGCCGCAGATCGGCGGGAGCCTGCTGATCTGCCGGAGCCTGCGGGTCTGCCGGAGCCTGCGGGTCTGCCGGAGCCTGCGGGTCTGTTGGAGCCTGCTGGTCCGTTGGAGATCGCGGATCGGTAGGTGCCCGCTGATCGGTGGAAGCCTGCCAGTCCGCTGGAGCCCGCAGACCGGTGGGCACTTGTCGACTCGCAGGAGCCCACAGACCCGACTGAGCCCGTCCGTCCGCTGGAGACCGTCGCGCCGGAGCCCACAGTTCCACGGCCGCCGGGCCCGCTGATCCGCTTGGCCATATCCGCTCACCCGCACGTGTCACCCGGGATGCGGCCCCGCCGGGGAAGGCGGGAGATGGGTTCATGGCCAGAAGCGCCGTGTCGGCCCTGCTGATCCTGCTCGGTTGCCTGCTCGTACCGGTGTCCGTGCTGACGGTGTGGGTCCACGACATCGTCCTGGACACCGACCGCTACGTGGCGACGGTCGCCCCGCTGGCGAAGGACCCGGCGATCCAGGACACCGCCGTGGACCAGGTCAGCCAGGCCGTCGACATCCGCCACAACAGCCGCGAGGTCACCGCCGACATCGCCTCCTGGCTGCGCGCCCACGGCCTCCCGGAACAGGCCGCCGACACCATCGAGGGGCTGGCCCCGCAGCTGGACTCGGCCCTGGACCAGGCGGTGCGGAAGGTGGCGGCCCACATCGTGCGCAGTGAGCAGTTCCCCGCCGTGTGGACCGGCGCCAACCGGGCCGCCCACACCGCCGTCGTGGGCGCCCTCACCGGCAAGGGCGGGGGGCCGGTCGGCGTCGAGGGCCACACCGTCACCCTCAATGTCGGCGCCGCCGTGGAGCGGGTCAGACAGCAACTGGTGGACGCCGGGCTCCCCGTGGTGACCGGCATCCCCGACATCCACCAGCGGCTCGTCCTCTTCCACTCCGACCGGCTCGACACCATCAGACGGTCGGCGCGTTTCCTCGACCTGGCGGGCAACTGGCTGCCCGCGCTGACGGTGACCCTCGGCGGCACCGGAGTGCTGCTCGCCCACCGGCGCCGCCGGGCGCTCGCCCGCGCGGCCCTGGGCACCGCGCTCGCCTCCCTCGCCCTGGCGCTGGCCCTCGCGGTGGGCCGTAGCTACTACCTCGACCATGTGCCGGTGAGCGTGCTGTCCAGGGAGGCCGCCTCCGTCCTCTTCGACACGGTGGTGCGCTTTCTGCGGGTCACCGTGCTCACCGTGCTGGTGCTCGGCGTCGTCGTCGCGCTCGGCGCCTATCTGACCGGCCCGGGGCGGCTGCCGAGCACGGTACGCGGCACGGCCGAGGTCCTCGCCGACAGCGCGGCCCGTTGGGGCGCGTCCCACGGGATGCGCACCGGCCGGGCCGGCATCTGGACCGCGGACCACCGGCGGGGGCTGACCACGGCGGCCCTGCTGGTGCCGGTCGCGGTGTTCGCCCTGTGGAACCACCCCACCGTGCTGACGGTGCTCTTCCTGGTGCTGATCCTGCTGGCCGCCCTCGCGGTGATCGCCCTCCTGGCCGCCACGGGCCGCACGGGGGCGCACGGCAGGGGCCGTTAGGGGCCACAGGCTGTCAGGGGGCAGAGGGCCAGAGGGCCAGGCCGTCAGGGGGTCAGGATGAGCACGATGAAGATCAGGCATGCGGCGACATTGACCACCCAGCTATGGGTGGCGAGCCACTCCCGGAGCCGGGGCATCGCGCGCCGCGCCCGGTCGCCGAGGAGGAGGTAGACCAGCAGCGGCAGCGCCGCGATCAGTACGGTGGCGGCGATGAACGGCAGCGCCGCCGCCAGCCCCGCCCGGTGCTGCTCCAGATTCGCCCCTACGGTCAGCATGACCACGATGTCGGACGGCATGAACAGGATGATCAGAAATCCGGTCGTGAGCGCCTTACGGGCATCGGCTTCCATCAGCGCGCCCAGCCACTTCGGCGGCTCGACCGTCCGCCGCTTCACCACGTTCTTGACAGCGACCAGTGCCAACAGCCCCACCAGCACGAGTTGTACGACCGACGCGGCCGATCCCCGATGGGCCGGGCTGCCCGGCGAGACCGCCTGCCCCAGCAGCCCGCACAGCCCCCGGGCGAGAGCGACCCCCGCCGCGGTCGCGACCGCCACCCCGAGCAGAAACGCCAGGGACACCCGCACCGGCCGCGCGGTGGTCACCAGGATGACCGCGGCCACGATCTGAGGGCCGGCCATCATGGTGACGGCCAGGGGGAGAATCTGGAGATCCACGGCCGCCTGCCCTTCCCGCCCGCGTCGCCCGATCACCCTCCCGACTCCCCTTTCTACGCACGGCCCGCCGCCACGGCATCCGGCGCTGCGCCGATCGGGGCGCCGTAAGCTGAAGACGTGGGGCCCGGCGGGGCGCTCATGGCCGCGCCGGGCGTGGCCGACGGGAGGCTGACGATGGACTACCCACTGCTGAATGTTTTCCTGACCACGATGTGGGTCTTTCTCTGGATCCTCTGGCTGGCGCTTCTGTTCCGTGTCTTCACCGACCTCTTCCGTGACGACTCGCTGAGCGGCTGGGCCAAGGCGGGCTGGACCGTCTTCGCCCTCCTGCTGCCGTTCCTCGGGGTCTTCGTGTACCTGGTGGCACGGGGGCGGGGGATGGGCACGCGCGAGATGAAGCGTGCCGAGCAGGCGGAGAAGGACTTCCGGGAGTTCATGCGTACGACCGCCACCACCGGCCGGGCGGAGGAGCTCGAGCACCTCGTGGAGCTCAAGAACCACGGCGACCTCACGCCCGAGGAGTACGAGCGGGCCAAGGCCAAGGTCCTGGCCGCTTGAACGAACCATCGGCACCGCGGTGATCAGTACCGCACCGCGGTGCCCACCTGTGCCGTGATGCGGCCGGTGAGCTTGCGGTGGCTGCGGGCGGTGGCCCTGGTCGGCTGGTGCGGGGGCACCTTGGACAGATGCAGGACGACGGCGTCGACCAAGTCCCCGCTCTCGTTGCGGAAGTTGACCTCAATGGCGTAGCTGGCCGTGTGCTTGCCCCCGTTGGTCACGGTCAGCGGCGCCACGGACCGTCCCGCGCCGTTGCGGGTCACCCGGCCGGCCTTCACCTCGCGCTTGGCCTGGGAGCCGCCCTTGATCTTGTCCAGCTGGGCCTGGGCCGACGACCTCGCGGAGGCGATCGCGGCCGAGGCCCGGGACACTTCGGACGACGGGGTGCCCCCGTCGTCCGAACAGCCGGCGGCGGCCGGCGCCAGCACGGCCATGAGGCTCACCGCGCAGATCGTCCGCGTTCGGCGCCCGCTCATCGCGTCTCCCTCGTTCCGCCGGCCGGGGTCCCGGGCCCTCCGCATCCACCCTCGGGGCGGTGGGGGGCCGGGGCAACCGGAGCGGGGCCGTTCAGGCGTTCGGGGGAAACGGGCCGTTCGGGGATGGGCTCAGCCGCGCGGGAAAGCGCGGCCGTTCGCGAAAGCAGGCCGTACGGGGACGGCCGGTCAGGGTGTGGATGTCGCGGGCGGGGGCAGTTCGCCCGAGCCGCGCGGGATCAGCCGGGTCGGCAGGACGACCCGCTGGGGGTCCCCGGCCGCGCCGTCGAGGCGGCGGAAGAGCAGATCGGCGGCGGTACGGCCGAGCTGGGCCGAGTCCTGGGCTATGACGGTGATCCCGGGAGAGAGCAGATCGGCGAGCTCGAAGTCGTCGAAGCCGACGAGGGCCACCGGCGCGGCGGGCGTGGGGCGCTCGGCCAGGACCCGTACGACCGTGACCGTGACCCGGTTGTTGCCCGCGAAGAGCGCGGTGACCGGTTCAGTGGCGTTCAGCATCGCGGTGGCCGCGGCCCGGACCCGCTCCGGATCGGTGGGGCCGGGCGAGACCCAGGCGTCATGGACCGGCAGTCCGGCGTCGCTCATCGCCGCGTGGTAGCCGCGCAGCCGCTCGGCGGCGGTGTGGATGCCCGGCAGGTCGCCGAGGAAGCCGATCCGGCGGTGGCCGTGGGCGATCAGATGGGCGACGGCGTCGCGGGAACCGCCGAAGCTGTCGGAGAGGACGGCGTCGGCGTCGACACGGCCCGCGGGCCGGTCGACGAAGACGGTGGCGACCCCGGCCGCCATCTCGGGGGCCAGATAGCGGTGGTCATGGCCGGCCGGGATGATGACGAGGCCGTCGACCCGGCGCGCGCACAGGGCGAGCACCAGTTCCTGCTCGCGCTCGGGGTCCTCCGCGCTGGAGCCGTTGATCAGCAGTGCGCCATGGGCCCGGGCGATCTCCTCGACGGCGCGGCTCAGCGGACCGTAGAAGGGGTCGGCCAGATCCTCCAGGACCAGTCCGATGCTCGCCGTACGGCCCTTGCGCAGGATGCGGGCGCTGTCGTTGCGGCGGAAGCCGAGTGCGGTGATGGCCTCCTGGACGCGGCGCTCGGTGTCGGGGGTGACGCCCGGTTCGCCGTTGACCACTCTGGAGACGGTTTTGAGGCCGACCCCGGCCCGTGCGGCGACGTCCTTCATAGTGGGCCGGGTGCCGTAACGGCGTGTGGCGGTGCTCGGGGCGGTGTCGGTCACAGTGCGCTCGTCCCGTCGCTGGTCGTCGTGGGGGAGGGAGTGACGAGCATAGCCCCTGGACAACGTTGTCAGCGGCGGGAAGACTGTTGTCGCACACCGAACACGTCCATGCCCACCAGCAGGCCCACCAGGAGAGTCGACACCTATGCCACGTGACCTCATCGCCGCACTGGACATCGGCGGGACCAAGATCGCGGGCGCTCTGGTGGACGGGAGCGGAAAACTGGTCGTACGGGCCCGCCGCGCCACCCGTGCCCAGGAAGCCGGCGCGACGGTCATGCGGCAGGTCACCGCCGTGCTCAAGGAGCTCGCGGCCACCGCGCACTGGTCGCGGGTCGCCGCCGTCGGCATCGGCAGCGCTGGCCCCGTGGACGCCTCCGTGGGCACCGTCAGCCCCGTCAACATCCCCGGCTGGCGTGACTTCCCGCTGGTCGCCGGGGTCCGGGAGACCACCGGCGCACTGCCGCTGTCGCTGGTCGGCGACGGGCCGGCGATGACGGCCGCCGAGCACTGGCAGGGCGCGGCGCGCGGCCGTAAGAGCGCGCTGTGCATGGTGGTCTCCACCGGCGTCGGCGGCGGGCTGGTCCTGGGCGGCCGGCTGCACCCGGGCCCGACCGGCAACGCCGGGCACATCGGCCACATCAGCGTGGAGCTGAACGGCGACCTGTGTCCCTGTGGCGGACGCGGCTGCGTGGAGCGGATCGCCAGCGGTCCCAACATCGCCCGCCGCGCCCTGGACGGGGGCTGGCGCCCGGGTCCGGACGGCGACACCAGCGCCCAGGCCGTCGCCGCCTCGGCGCGGGACGGCGACCCGGTCGCGCGGGCCTCCTTCGAACGGGCCGCCCAGGCCCTGGCCGCCGGAATCGCCGCGACCGCCGCGCTCGTCGAGATCGAGGTGGCGGTCATCGGCGGCGGGGTGGCGGGCGCCGGGGACGTGCTCTTCACGCCCCTGCGGCGCGCCCTGCGCGACTACGCGACCCTGTCGTTCGTCCAGGGGCTGGAGGTCGTCCCGGCGCAGATGGGCACCGACGCGGGGCTGGTGGGCGCGGCCGCCGCGGCGGCGCAGGAGGCGCGGCTGGAGGGATTCGGCCCGGTGGCGGGCGCGCATCCGACCGGCGATTGAGCCCCGCTGTCACCGTCTCCCCCTAAGCTGTTCGCCCTCAGCTCGAAGCCCTGAAGCCTGGCAGCGGCCAGGCGGGGCCGAGGAGAGCGCGAGGGGGAGCGGTGGCACCGGTGGACATGGGCGGCGATCTGTCCGGCAGGCTCCTGGGCGGGCGGTACCGGGTGACGGGCCGGCTCGGCCGGGGCGGCATGGGCGTGGTCTGCAGGGCCGTGGACGCGGTGCTCGGCCGGGAGGTCGCGGTGCGGGGCGCAAGGCGCAGGCCCCGCGGAGCGCTCATCGCGGCTGCCGCCGCCACCGTCGTGCTCATCGCCGGCGGGGTGACGTACGCGCTGGTCGCAGGCGATGACCACACCACAGCGTCGGGGCCGACGAAGGATCCGGTGTCGGAGCCGGGCAAGGACCTGCCGAGCGACCCGGCGGGGCCCGCGGAGACCGCCTCACCGGGCGGCGGAAGGGCGAGCGGCACGGCCGGGCAGGATGGCGTCGAGCCGGGTGACACGGCCTCACCGTCCGCGTCCCGCAGCCCGGGCGGCGGCAATGGCGACCGGGGCGGCACGGCGGCTTCATCGGCCCCGCCCTCGGGGGCCGCGCCCGTCTGCCACGGCAGTGGCGGCGGGCGGTACGACTGCGAGGTGTGGCGGGACGCGACCTCGTACAGCCATGGTGGTGAGCCGGTCGGCACTCTCGAGCACGGCGTGAACTACTTCTTCTGCCAGGAGAACCTGGGCCGCCGGGAGACCTACGGCAAGTGGTCGAACGTGTGGTGGGCCAGGACCGACGACGACAACGGCCATCGCGATGTCTATGTGAGCGTCGTCTACGTCAAGGGCGGGAACAACGACGAGCCCCTCCCCGGGCTGCCCGAGTGCTGAGCCCGGGCGGCCGCGGGAAGGGGCGGATCTCCGTGGGGTGATGAGGTTTCAGCGTGGGGTGGACAGACCTCAGCAGGTGAAGGACGCGTCGGCCCAGTCCCCGTGGTCGCTGGTGACCCCGTCCCCGCCGTCGGTGACGACGAGCCGGACCGTGTCCGCCTCGCCGATGGCGGCCGTAAGGGCGGTGGCCGGATCGGCGTTCGTCAGCGTCTTGGACGACGCCACCTTGGTGTCGTCCGCCCAGACCTCGAAGGCGACCGATCCCTCGGTGCCCTCCTCGTCGTCCACGCCGACCTGTGCGGTGAAGCGCGAGCACCGGCCCCCGGTGTAGTAGGTGACCTCGCTGGGCGCGTGCACGCCCAGGCCCTTGTCGTACGTGGTGCCGCCGAGGGTGAGCGGATGGCCGTCACCCGCCCCGCTCTCGCCGACGCTGGTGTTCTTCTCCACCGGGCCCCAGCCGTTGAGCGCGCTCAGCCAGGACAGATCGCTCGCGTACGAGCTGCCGGAGGGCGGTGCGACCACCACATGGACCGCCGAGACCAGCCGCGCGGCGGCCTTGGCGCCCTTCGGTGAGCGGTAGTCGGCGGCGACCGTCAGATCGTACGCACCGGGTGCGGCCCCGGCGGGCGCGGTGACCTGCCAGCGTGTGGCCAGCTTCGAGCCGGTGGGCAGCGAGGCGGCCCGGGTCGGCGAGGTGGCCTTGATCCGCCAGCCGTCGGGGCCGGTGAGGCGGACCGAGACCTGATGGGCGGGGGTGCGGCCGAGGTCGGTGAGGGCGGTGACGACCTGGGCGGTGTCTCCGGCCTCGGTCAGCGCGGTGCCGTCGATGCCGAGTTCGGCGAGGGGCGGGTAGGAGGCCCAGCGCGCGTCGGCCGAGGCCCGGTAGAGCACGGTGCCATGGGCCGGGACGGTGGCCGAAATGGCTCCGGCGGTGTTGTAGTCCTTGTGCGACCACAGGTCGCGCAGCCGGTACGCGGTCGCCTTCGGCAGCCCGACCCCGGTCGCCGTTGTGGCGATGTGCTGCGGCCGGTCGGTCTCGTTGAACAGCGCGACGGCGCGGCTGCCGTCCGTCATCTCCTTGGCGATGACCCAGCGCCCGCCCTCGGACGAGACCACGGTGCCCTGCTTGCCGAGCGGGTCCTGATCGACGCCGATGACCTCGCGATTGCCGAGGATCTCATAGGTCTCGTCGGTGGCCTTGCGCAGATCGGTGCCGATCAGCAGCGGTGCGGCCATGATCGACCACAGTGAGAAGTGGCTGCGGTACTCGGTGTCCGTCATCCCGCCGTTGCCGACCTCCAGCATGTCGGGGTCGTTCCAGTGGCCGGGGCCGGCGTACTGCGCGAGCGGCAGGTTCTGCTTGGCGATCGACAGCATGCTGCCCCAGCTGTCGCTGATGTCGCCCGTCGTCCGCCACAGTTGGCCGAATTCACCGGCCCACTCCCATGGCTTGTTCTCGCCCCATTCGCAGATGCTGTAGACGATGGGGTGGCCGGTGGACTCGGACGCGGCCTTCAGCGCGTCGCGCATGGCGCGGTAGCGCTGCTTGGCGTCGACACCCTGGTTATTGCAGTTGTCGTACTTGAGGTAGTCGATGCCCCAGTCGGCGAACTGCTGGGCGTCGGACTTCTCATGGCCGAGGGCCCCGGGGAAGCCGGCGGTGTTGCAGGTCTTGGTGCCCGCGCTGGTGTAGATGCCGATCTTCAGTCCCTTGGAGTGGACATAGTCGGCGACGGCCTTGATGCCGTTCGGAAAGCGGACCGGGTCGGGGACCAGCTTGCCGTCCGCGTCGCGCTGCGGCAGCGCCCAGCAGTCGTCGAGGTTGACGTACTGGTATCCGGCGTCCTTCAGCCCCTTCGCCACGAAGATATCGGCGATGCCCTTGACCATCGCCTCGTTGAACTCGGCGCGGCAATGGGTGGAGTTCCAGTTGTTGAAGCCCATCGGAGGGGTGAGGGCGAGCCCGTCACCGGGCGCGGCGCCCGGTGCGGAGGCCGGTGTGGTGACCTCGGCGGGGTGCGACGGCTGGGCGACGGCCGGGAGGGCCAGACCGGCCGTCGCCAGCAGGCCGGCGCTCAATGCTCCGATGACTCTTCGCTTCGAGGGGCGAAAAAAGCGATGGCGCACGATGCGGGTCCTCCGTTCTCAACGGGGGTGACGCAGTGTCATGGCTGCGTCACATGCGAGCGTTTACGGTAGACCCTGTTGGAGTCTGTTGGAAGAGATGCGATAACAGTTGTTCGATATCTCGTCAAAACCCTTGACGTTCTGCCTGGGTGCCGGGTGAGATCCCCTCACTCGCGTTCGATTGTGTTTGATTGGACCTCTGTGGAGGGGCACATGGCACCGTCATTGTCAGGACATCGGATCTCCCGCCGTGCGCTGCTACGAGGTACCGCGGCCGGAGCGGGCGCGGTCACCCTCCCGACGCTGCTGACCGCCTGCGGTGGTCCGGGCAACGAAGTGAAGATCGGCTCCAACGCCTCCGACGCGGTGCCCCGGAAGGCGTTCGCCGAGGTGTTCAACGCGTACGAGAAGAAGTCGGACAAGAAGGTCAAGGTCAACACCGTCAACCACGAAGCCTTTCAGGAAGGCATCAACCGCTATCTGAAGGGCACCCCCGACGACGTCTTCATGTGGTTCGCCGGGTACCGCATGCAGTTCTTCGCCGAACAGGGGCAGCTCGCCGAGATCAGCGATCTGTGGAAGGGCTTCGACGGCTTCTCCGACGCGCTCAAGGCGCAGTCCACCGGCAAGGACGGCAAGCAGTACCTCGTGCCGTACTACTACTACCCCTGGGCGGTCTTCTACCGGAAGAGCGTCTTCGCCCAGCGCGGCTATGAGGTGCCGAAGACCTTCGACGAGTTCCGGGCCCTCGCCAAGCGCATGGACAAGGACGGCCTCGACGCCATCGCCTTCGGCGACAAGGACGGCTGGCCCGCCATGGGGACCTTCGACTATCTCAATATGCGGGCCAACGGCTACGACTTCCATATCTCCCTGATGGGCGGCAAGGAGTCCTGGACCGATCCCCGGGTCAAGCACGTCTTTGACCTGTGGCGCGGTCTGATGCCGTACCACCAGAAGGGCGCCAACGGACGGACCTGGCAGGAGGCCGCCCAGAGCCTGGCGCAGAAGAAGTCCGGTATGGCGGTCTTCGGACTGCCCCACCCCGGACAGCAGTTCCCCGACGCCGACCGCGACGATCTGGACTTCTTCGCCTTCCCCGAGATCGACTCCGCCTATGGCCAGGACGCGGTCGAGGCGCCCATCGACGGCTTTCTGCTGGCGAAGAAGTCCAAGCGGCAGAAGGAGGGCAAGGAGCTGCTCAAGTACCTCGCCACACCTGCCGCCGAGGAGATCTACCTGAAGCGGGACCCGAACAACATCGCGGTCAACGACGGCGCGTCCACCTCCTCGTACAACGCGCTGCAGAAGAAGGCCGTCGACCTCATTTCGAACGCCAAGCAGATATCCCAGTTCATGGACCGCGACACCCGGCCGGACTTCGCGTCCCAGGTGATGATCCGGGCCATTCAGCAGTTCATCAACAAGCCGGACGACATTGACTCCCTGACCAAGGACATCGAGTCCCAGAAGAAGACCATCTTCGCCGGCAACTAGGAGATTCGCGCCGTGCCGCTCATCAACGCGCGGCGTGCCAAACGGCGGGGTCCCCGGAGGTTCACCTCCCGCGACCTCGCCGTTATCGGCGTGCTGCTGGGCATACCCATCCTGCTCGACCTGGCCCTGGTCTGGGGCCCGACCCTCGCCTCCATCGGTCTGTCCTTCACCAACTGGGACGGGATCGGCGATATCCAATGGGTCGGCATCGACAACTACAAGACCCTCTTCACCGACTATCCGCCGTTCTGGCCCGCCGTCCGCAACAATCTGCTCTGGGTGGCCTTCCTCGGCCTTGTCGCGACCCCCTTCGGGCTGCTGCTGGCCGTACTGCTGGACAAGGGCGTCCGGTTCAGCCGGTTCTACCAGTCCACCCTCTATATGCCGGTGGTGCTCTCCCTCGCCATCGTCGGCTTCATCGCGCAGTTGATCTTCTCCCGTGACCAGGGCGCGCTGAACGCGATTCTGGGCAACAAGGACAACCCGGTGGACTGGCTGGGAGACCCGGAGCTCAATATCTGGATGGTGCTGCTGGCAGCCGCCTGGCGGCACACCGGGTATGTGATGATCCTCTATCTGGCCGGGCTGAAATCCGTCGATCCCTCGCTCAAGGAAGCGGCCGCGATCGACGGCGCCAGCGAGACCCAGACCTTCTTCCGGGTCGTGCTGCCCACTCTGCGGCCGGTCAATGTCATCGTCGGTGTCATCACCGTGATCGAGGCATTGCGCGCGTTCGACATCGTCTACGCCATCAACCATGGCCGTAACGGGCTCGAACTGCTCTCGGTGCTGGTCACCGACAACATCATCGGCGAGGCCAGCCGGATCGGCTTCGGCTCCGCGATCGCCGTCGTCCTGCTGGCCGTGTCCATGGGATTCATCGTGACCTATCTGGTGCAGGAACTGCGAGGGGGGAAGAAGGGATGACCATCACCCGGACCGCCCCCGTACGGACCGTGGCGCCGGTGACCGGCAAGCGCCGGGTGAGCCGTGGACGGCTCGGGCTGCACGCGTTCTTGATGACCGTGTCGCTCGCCTTTCTCGCCCCGCTGCTGCTCGCCATCTACGCCTCGCTGCGGCCCTACGAGGAGACCGCCAAATACGGCTATTTCTCGCTGCCGCGCCATCTGTCGTTCGACTACTACGCGCAGGCGTTCAACGACTCCGGAATGGGCAAGTACTTCATCAACTCGCTCATCATCGCGGTGCCCGGAGTGCTGTTGACGCTGTTTCTCGCCTCGTTCGTCGCTTTCTGCGTGACCCGGCTGAGAATGCGCGGCGGGCTCGTGCTGCTGATGGTGTTCACGGCGGGCAATCTGCTGCCGCAGCAGGTCATCGTCACCCCGCTCTATGTGCTCTTCACCAAGATCAATCTGCCCTACTGGATGTCGGACTCGATGACGATGTACGACTCCTACTGGGCCGTGCTCGCCGTCCAGGTCGCCTTCCAGGTGGGTTTCTGCGTCTTCGTCCTCGCCAACTTCATGCGCACCCTTCCCGAGGAGATCACGGAAGCGGCGCGGGTGGATGGCGCGGGGGTGTGGACGCAGTACTGGAACATCACGCTTCCGCTGTGCCGGCCGGCGCTCGCCGCGCTCGCCACATTGCAATTCACCTGGATGTACAACGATTTCCTGTGGGCGCTCGTCTTCATCTCCGACGGTGACAAGCTGCCCATCACCTCCGCGCTCAACAATCTGCGCGGCCAGTTCTTCACCGACTACAACCTGCTCGCGGCGGGCTCGGTGATCGTGGCGCTGCCCACGGTGCTGGTCTTCCTGCTGTTGCAGCGCCACTTCATCGCCGGACTCACCCTCGGCGCCAGCAAGGGCTGATACGGCAGGGGTCACCGTGGTCCATGTGGCCGCGGTGACCCCTGTGGCACAAGGGCCCCACGACCCCCGACCACGCCTCACCGCACCGCCCGCGTCATGCGCCCATACGGTCCGGAGCGGCGCGATCCGTCACTCGGTCGTCTTCGGGCGTTTCCGTGGCAGGGTGATGCGGGCAACTGTCAGGAGGCGATGGAATAGGGGGAAATGTGATCGTCTGGCTGAACGGTGCGTTCGGTGCGGGTAAAACCGCCACGGCCCGTGAATTGGTGGACTTCATGCCCGGCAGCACGTTCTACGACCCGGAGCTGGTCGGCAACGGTCTGCGGATGATGCTTCCGCGTAAACGTCTTGAACAGGTGTCCGACTACCAGGATCTGCCCTCCTGGCGCCGGCTGGTCGTGGACACCGGAGCGGCGCTGATCGCGGAGGTCGGCGGTCCGCTCGTGGTGGCGATGACGGTCCTCAGACAGGAGTACCGGGATGAGATCTTCGGTGGTTTCGCGGCCCGTCGCATCCCCGTGCGGCATGTTCTGCTCCACACCGATGAAACGATCCTTCGCGAGCGGATAGCCGGGCGCGAGGAGATACCCGGGGACCCGGACGCGAACGAGTCCGTACGTCAGTGGTGCCTGGCCCATCTCGCCCCCTACCGGGCGGCCCTGCCCTGGCTGACCGCCGATGCCCATGTCGTGGACACCACCGGCATCACCCCGCGCCAGACCGCCCAGCACATCGCCGACGCCGTCCGCGACGGCGCCGGGAGCTGCGACATCGTGCAGACTCCGGAGCCGACGGCGGAGACGCTGGCCGCCGGGGTGCTGCTCTTCGACGAGGAGGACCGCGTGCTGCTCGTCGACCCCACCTACAAACCCGGCTGGGAGTTCCCCGGCGGCGTTGTCGAACCGGGCGAACCCCCGATGTGCGCCGGGGTCCGCGAGGTCACCGAAGAGCTGGGCGTACGGCTCGACGAACCGCTGCGGCTGCTGGTCGCCGACTGGGAACGCCCCCAGCCGCCCGGCTACGGGGGCCTGCGGCTGCTCTTCGACGGCGGCAAGCTCTCCAGCGCGGCCGCCCGGGAGGTGCTGCTGCCCGGCTCCGAACTGCGCGGCTGGCGCTTCGTCACCGAGAGCGAGGCGGCCGCGCTGCTGCCGCCGGTGCGGCTGAGCCGACTGCGCTGGGCGCTGCGCGCCCGCGAACAAGGCCGCCCGCTCTATCTCGAAGCGGGCGTCCCCACGGGCTGACCCACCGGCCCGCTCGTACCTCGTCCGCCCGCCCGTGCCCCACCGGCCTGCCGCGCCCCATAGCGGGACCGGGCCGTCGCCCCACGGTCCGGAACCGGCCGCGGGGCGACGGCAGGAGGGGGGAAGCTCAGCCCTTGCCCGCCGCGTACATCCCCAGGAACAGCGCCTCGGTCAGCGAGAGCTTCTCCAACTCCTGCGGCGAGACGCTCTCGTTGACCGCGTGGATCTGCGCCTCCGGCTCGCTCAGCCCGATCAGCAGGATCTCCGCCTCCGGGTAGAGCGAGGCCAGCGTGTTGCACAGCGGGATCGAGCCGCCCTGCCCGGCGATCGCCATCTCCTGGCCGTCGTACGCCAGGCGCATCGCCTCCCGCATCGCCGCGTACGCCGGGCTCGTGGTGTCCGCGCGGAACGGCTGGCCCTGGCCGACCTGCTCCAGCGAGAGCCGCGCGCCCCACGGCACCGAGGACCGGAGGTGCTCGGCGAGCAGCCGGTTGGCCTCGGCCGCGTCCACGCCCGGTGGCACCCGCAGGCTGACCAGCGCCCGCGCGCTCGACTGGACGGACGGGGTGGCGCCGACCACCGGCGGGCAGTCGATGCCGATCACGGTGACCGCGGGGCGCGCCCAGATGCGGTCGGCGACCGTACCGGAGCCGACCAGCCCGACCCCGTCGAGCACCTTGGCGTCCTTGCGGAATTCCTCTTCCGGATACTGCAGCCCGTCCCACTCCGCGTCCGCCTCGAGGCCCTTGACGGTGGTCGAGCCGTCCTCGGCGCGCAGCGAGTCCAGGACGCGGATCAGCGCGGCGAGCGCGTCCGGGGCCGCCCCGCCGAACTGGCCGGAGTGCAGATTGCCCTCCAGGGTCTCCACCGAGACCCGCAGCAGCGTCATACCGCGCAGTGTGGCCGTGACCGTCGGCAGCCCGACCCGGAAGTTGCCCGCGTCGCCGATCACGATCGTGTCGGCGGTCAGCAGCTCCGGATGGGCCTCGGCATAGCGCTCCAGGCCGCCCGTGCCCTGCTCCTCCGAACCCTCCACGATCATCTTGACGTTGACCGGGACCCCGCCCTGCTCCTTGAGCGCCCGCAGGGCGGTGAGATGCATGATCACGCCACCCTTGCAGTCCGCGGCGCCCCGCCCGTACCAGCGGCCGTCGCGCTCGGTCAGCTCGAAGGGCGGGGTGTGCCAGGCGGCCTCGTCCAGCGGGGGCTGCACGTCGTAATGCGCGTAGAGCAGCACGGTCGGGGCGCCGGCCGGACCGGGCAGAAAGCCGTAGACGGACTGGGTGCCGTCGGGGGTGTCCAGCAGCGCCACGTCCTCGAACCCCTCGGCGCGCAGGGCGTCGGCGACCCACCGGGCGGCGGCCTCGCATTCCTCGCGCGGGAACTGCGCCGGGTCCGCGACCGACTTGAAGGCCACCAGCTCCGCCAGCTCGGCCCTCGCGCGCGGCTGCAGGGCGGCTACGGTGGCGGCGAGAGGTGCCTTCTCCATGGGGGTCACTCCTGGGGTGCGACGGGCAGGCGGCGGGATGCGCTGCGATGGGCACGTATGTACGGCTTGATGCCGCGTGGCCGATCATCCCACAGCGGGGTCATCCGTCGGGGAGCCGTAGGATGCCGGGAAGGCGCATCAGGTCGGTCGATTGGGAGCGGATCCACACGTGAGCAGCGACAACGCAGCCCCGGACAATGAGACGGTATGGGACGTCGTCGTGGTGGGCGCGGGCCCTGCGGGTGCCTCCGCGGCCCATGCCGCCGCCTGCGCCGGACGCCGGGTGCTGTTGTTGGAGAAGGCCGAACTGCCGCGCTACAAGACGTGCGGCGGCGGCATCATCGGTCCCTCGCGCGACGCACTCCCGCCGGGCTTCGAACTGCCGCTGCGGGAGCGGGTGCACGCGGTGACCTTCTCGCTCAACGGCAAGCTGGCCCGCACCCGCCGCTCCAAGCACGCGCTCTTCGGGCTGATCAACCGGCCGGAGTTCGATGCGGCCCTGGTCGAGGCCGCCAAGGACGCGGGCGCCGAGGTCCGTACGGGCGTCGCGGTCACCCGCGTCGAACAGCACGGCCCGGCCGTGCCCGACCGGCGCACGGTCGCCGTGGTGCTCGCCGACGGTGAGACGGTGCTGGCGCGGGCCGTGGTCGGCGCGGACGGCAGCGCGAGCCGCATAGGCGCGCATGTCGGCGTGAAGCTGGACCAGGTGGATCTCGGCCTGGAGGCGGAAATCCCCGTTCCGGAGACCGTCGCGGAGGACTGGGCGGGCCGGGTGCTCATCGACTGGGGCCCGATGCCGGGGAGTTACGGCTGGGTCTTCCCCAAGGGCGACACCCTTACCGTCGGCGTCATCTCGGCGCGCGGCGAGGGCGCCGGGACCAAGCGGTATCTGGAGGACTTCATCGCCCGGCTCGGCCTCGCCGGATTCGAGCCGAGCATCTCCTCCGGCCATCTGACCCGCTGTCGCGCCGACGACTCGCCGCTGTCGCGCGGCCGGGTCCTGGTGTGCGGGGACGCGGCCGGGCTGCTGGAGCCGTGGACGCGCGAGGGCATCTCCTACGCGCTGCGCTCGGGCCGGCTCGCGGGCGAGTGGGCGGTGCGCGTCGCCGAGGCGCATGACGCGGTGGACGCCCGCCGCCAGGCCCTGAACTACGCCTTCGCGATCAAGGCGGGGCTCGGCGTGGAGATGGGCGTCGGCCGCCGTCTGTACACGATCTTCGCCCGCCGCCCCGGGATGTTCCACGCGGCTCTCACCGGCTTCCGCCCGGCGTGGCGTACCTTTACGAAGATCACCCGCGGCACCACCACCCTGGGCGACCTCGTCCGCACCCACCCGGCCGCCCGCCGGGCCCTTGCGGCGATGGACCGGGGCTAGCCGCTTTCTCCCGGGCGTCGCGCGGCGGTGATGCGTCGCGCGGCGGTACCGCGTCTTCGTCGGTAGTGCGTCGCGCGGCGGTGATGCGTCGCGCGGTGGTCCCGAGCCTTCGCCGGTAGTGCGTCGTGCGGCGGTCCCGAGCCTTCGCCGGTGATGCGTCGCGCGGCCTCGCCAGTGACGCGGAAGACCGGGCGCCTCCCGGCGATCCGGGCCCGGCCGGCGCGACGTACTCCGCCGGGAGTACGCGCGGGCACCGCGCAAGGGGGACGCCGGGCCCGCCCGGCCGGTTTAGCGTTGCCGTATGCACGGATTCACGGGGGAGCCCGGCCCCTGGCACCGGCCGGGCGGACGCCGGCGCGAGATGCCCTTCGGCCCACCGCGCTCGGCCGTACCCTGGCCCTCCTCGCTCGCCATCGCCGTCGTCCAGCTGATGGGCACCGGGTTCGCCGCGCATGACCAGCCCGCCCGGGCGGGCCTCGGGCCCGGGGCCGGTGCGCTGCTGCTCGCCGGGCCCGCGCTGCTGCTCCTGCGCCATCGCCACCCCGGGACCGTCGTGGTCGGCACGTCGGCAGTGACCGTGGTCTACATCGCCGCCGGATATCCGTACGGGCCCGTCTTCCTCAGCGTCGTCGTCGCCTGTGTGGCGGCCGTCGCCGCCGGGCGGCGGATCGCCGCGTGGAGCGCGCTCGGGCTGCTGTGGGGCAGCCATCTGCTCATCGGCCACTGGCTCTACCGCTGGCTGCCGCCGCGCGGTGACGGGCCCGTCGGATGGGGGCAGGAGCTGGGGATCACCGCCTGGGCGCTGGCGATCGTCGCCGCGTCCGAGCTCGTCCGCGTACGGCGTGAGCGGTGGGTCCGCGAACGGGCCGAACGGGAGGCGGCGGCGCGGCGCCGGGCGGATGAGGAGCGGCTGCGGATCGCCCGCGAACTGCATGACGTCCTTGCCCACAGCATCTCGGTCATCAACGTCCAGGCGGGCGTCGGCCTCGCCCTCCTCGACCAGGACCCCGAGCAGGCCCGCACCGCGCTGACCACCATCAAGGCGGCCAGCAAGGAGGCGCTGGGCGAGGTCCGCCAGGTCCTCGACACGCTGCGGACCTCCGGCGCGTCCGGCGCCGCGCCGCGCTCGCCCGCGCCCGGTCTGGACCGCCTGGAGGAGCTGACCGGGCAGGCGGCGGACGCGGGCCTCGCGGTGCGGGTGGAGGTGGAGGGCGTACGGACGGCCCTGCCGCCCGGCGCCGACCTCGCGGCGTTCCGTATCGTGCAGGAGGCCCTGACCAACATCGTCCGTCACTCCAGCTCCCGGAACGCCCATGTCCTGTTGTGCTACGCCCCCGGTGAGTTGGAGCTGCTGGTGGACGACGACGGTCCGGCGGCCGGGGGCGAGGTGACGGGCGGCGGCAACGGCCTGGTCGGCATGCGCGAGCGGGCCGCCGCGCTCGGCGGCACGGTGGAGGCGGGCCCCCGCCCGGACGGCGGTTTCCGCGTCCGGGCCCGGATCCCGTTCAGGGGCGGGAGGGAGACACCATGAGTGAGGGGGACAGGGACGACGCCGTGATCCGTGTCGCGCTCGCCGATGACCAGATCCTCGTCCGCGCGGGCTTCCGCGCCCTGCTGGCCGCGCAGCCGGATATCGAGGTGGTCGGCGAGGCGGCCGACGGGGAGCAGGCGCTGGCGCTCGTGCGGGAGCAACACCCCGACGTCGTCCTCATGGACATCCGCATGCCGGTGCTCGACGGCCTCGCCGCCACCCGCCGGATCACCGGGGACCCGGCCCTCGGCGAGGTGAAGGTGGTCATGCTGACCACCTTCGAACTCGATGAGTACGTCTTCGAGGCGATCCGCTCCGGTGCCTCCGGCTTCCTGGTCAAGGACACCGAACCGGAGGAGCTGCTGCGGGCGGTGCGCGCGGTCGTCGGCGGCGACGCGCTGCTGTCGCCCGGGGTGACCCGCCGCCTCATCGCCGAGTTCGCGGCCCGTTCCAGGGAACCCGCGCCCGCGGCGGCGCTGGCGGAGCTGACCGAGCGGGAGCGGGAGGTGATGGCCCTGGTCGGCATGGGGCTGTCGAACCAGGAGATCGCCCGGCGGCTCGTGGTCAGCCCGCTCACCGCCAAGACCCATGTGAGCCGCACGATGGTCAAACTGGGGGTCCGGGACCGCGCCCAACTCGTCGTGCTCGCCTATGAGTCGGGCCTGGTCCGGCCCGGCTGGCTGGGCTGAGGAAGGCCCCGCGCTCAGGGGTCGGTGGCGAGGATGCCAGGTGCTCAGGGCGTTCTCAGATTCCTTCGCTCAGAACAGCCCCTCCGGGGCCTCCGCCTCCCGCGCCCGCGCCGCCACCGGCGCCGTCGTCGGGGCGTCCGCCGCGGCCACCGTCAGTGGCCAGCCCGCCAGTTGGCGGGTGTCCAGCAGCAGGATCCGGCCGTCCGTCGAGGTCAGGTGGACGTCCGGGCCCGCCACGGCGTCGATCCGACCGGCCACGGTGGTCCCGGGGACGAGCTGGATCAGCCCCAGCGCGGGGCGCACCCGGTCCAGATGGAACGCCGCGTCATGGTGCACCGGCTCGAACGGCGCCAGAGTCAGCGACTCCGGCAGACCGGCCAGGCCGCGCGCCCGCTGATGGAGCTCGGCGAGGTCGGCGGCCCGCCGCTCCGGGGGCGGCGCGGCCTCGCGGGCGGTGCGCTTGGCGGCGTAGGGGAAGCGGTCCGGGACGCCGAGCGCTGTGCCCAGCACGGCCTCGGCGCGGCGCGCGGCCATCAGCGGGCCACCGCCCAGCAGGCAGTAGGAGAGCGCGGCCTGCTCCAGCAGCCGTGCCCCCTCCCGCTCGGCCGCGGTGATCCCGACCTTGATCAGATCCGGACCGAACCAGGCGAGATAGACGTCGTAAGGGCGCGGGTCGTCCGTACGGGTGTCGGCGGCCACGGAGTACGAGCGGTCCAGCCGGGCGCAGTCCGGGCACTGCGCCGATACGGCGGAGGCCGGTACCTCGGCCCCGGCCGGGCACGGGGTGTGCCGGGCGCCCCTGCGGACGCCGACGCAGTCGCGCCGGGGCCCGGTGGTGAAGGAGAGCGGGCGGTCCGGCGTCAGCGGGGAGAGCCGTTCACCCTGGGCCGGATGGCGCCAGACGAGCGCGGGCCCGCGGTGGCCCCAGCGCGATCCCGCGCACTGCCACCGTGCCGGCCGCGGGCCCTGGGCCATCAGCGCCGCTGCCGGGAGAAGAGCCACAGCGCCCGCACCAGGCGGACGGCGAATCCGATGGTGGCCACCACGAAGGCGGCGCCCTTCCAGGCCGTCTCCTGGGCCCGGCCCAGGTCGCCGAAGAGCGCGGGGCTCGCGACCGCGACATAGAGCACCGCCGCCAGCAGACCGGCCGTGACCAGGGCGAACACTATCTCGACGGTGAGCGTGTCGCGCTCGTCCTGGGAATGGGGTCCGGTCATCTCGAATCAGCCCTCCGCCTGCTGTCCTGTGGCTGCCGCCGAGCCGGTCCTCCCCGGCTCGCGCTGCCCGTCACGCTGCTTGTGGCGCACATAGAGCTGCTTGCGTACGCGTGCCACGACCGTACCGTCCGCGGCGACCACGTCGTTCTCGAACCACGGCAGCGCCTTGCCGCCGTCCGCCGTGGCCTCGCGGATCTCCTCCAGCCGCTCCTCGGTGAGCTTGAAGTCGGCGAACACGTCGCCGCGGCCGGGCGAGACGAAGTCGATCTCGCCGGCCTTGTCCCAGACGATGTAGTCCCGGCCGAGCCGGTTCATCACCAGCAGCATCCAGAACGGGTCGCTCATCGCGAACAGCGAACCGCCGAAATGGGTCCCCACGTAGTTGGAGTTGAAGCGGTGCAGCCGCAGCCTGACCCGGACACTGCTCCAGTCCTCCGCGAGGTGGACCACCCGCACTCCGGCGAAGAGATAGGGCGGCCACCAGTTCATCGCGCGGCGCAGGCGGCGCGCGGACATCGATCGACGTGACATGTCAGGAAGCTAGCACGTGATATTACTCGCTGGTAACCCGCAGGGCTCGGCCTATCAGATGCCCGAGCGCTCCCGCCACAGCTCGGCCAGCTTCTCGTCCCCTTCCGTGTCCAGCGCGGTGATCGGCAGCCGGTTCCAGAGCGCGAGATAGAGGTCGCCGGCCGGGCCGCTCAGCTCGCAGTCGGCCGCCCCCTCGCCGTCGCGCACGGTCCGCGGAACGTCCTGTGACAGGTGTATCGTCCACGCCGCGTCATGGTCCGTGGCCCTCACCCGGAGCGTGCGCGGGGTGTCCGTGCGCACCCGGGACCGGTCCAGGCTGTGGAAACCGGCCAGCAGCTCATCGACCCCGTCGGCCGCGAACTCCGGGGCGAACGGGGAGAGGTCCCCGCCCCGCGCCGACTCCGCGTCGACCCGATGGATGGCCGTCTCATGAGCCTGGCGCCGGGCCCAGAAGCCCAGCGGGAACTCCGTGGGCAGGAAGGTGAAGCACTTCACCTCGGGATCGGCATCGGTGAGGGTGTCGACCATCCGTCCATGGACCTCGCGGTACCAGGACAGGATCTCGGCGTCGGCAGGCGCCGGCCCGAGCGTCGGCCGGACCGGGTCCGTCAGGCCCTCGCCGACGATCCGGGCAGCCCAGCCGTGCACCTGGCCGAGGTGGGACAACAGGTCACGGACGCGCCAGTCGGGGCAGGTGGGCACCGGGGCGTCCACTCCGGCCTCGGCCGCGGCGTCGGCCAGCAGCCGGCCCTCGCGGTCCACGATTCCGATCAACTCAGCAGTATCCATGGCGGAATCATGCCAGCCACCTCCGACATCCGCCGGGCTGGACGGCGAGGACGTCAACTTCCGGCCGGGCACACGGCGTTCCGTGTGCCGTACGCGACCACCGCCGCCACGGCCGCCAGCGCCGCGACCGTGGTGAGCGCGATCGGCAGCGAGTACCAGTCGGCGAGGAAGCCGATCGTGGGCGGGCCCAGCAGCATGCCGCCGTAGCCGAGCGTGGAGGCCGCGGCGACCCCGCCCGGCCCCGTCAGCGCGCCCGCCCGCGCGATGGCGACGGGGAAGAGGTTGGCCAGCCCCAGCCCGGTGACCGCGAAGCCCAGGAGCGCGAGCCAGACCGTGGGCGCGAGCGAGCCCAGCAGCATGCCGGCCGCGGCCGTGGCGCCGCCCGCGATCAACGTCCTGGTCTGGCCGAGCCGTTCGAGCAGCGCGGTGCCGGTCAGCCGGCCGACGGCCATCATCAGCGCGAAGACGGAGTAGCCCGCGGCGGCGAGTCCGGCGGAGGCGTCGAGGTCCTGGTGCAGATGGAGGGCTGCCCAGTCGGCCATCGCGCCCTCGCCGTACGCCGTGCAGAGCGCGATCAGGCCGAAGACGGCGACGAGCCACCGGGCGCGGCCCGGCCGCTCTGCGCCGGGGGACGGCTCGGGGCCGCTGGCGGCGTTCTCGGACTCGGCCACGGGCCCGGCGCCGTCCCGCGGCGCGGGCACCGGCAGCGAGATCAGCGTCCGGCCGGCGACCGCCGCGAGCAGCAGCCCGAAGACCGCGAGCAGGGACAGATGGCGGGTGGGGGAGAGGTGGTCGGCGATCAGCCCGCCCAGCCCGGCCCCGGCCATCCCGCCCAGGCTGAAGGCGGCGTGGAAACCAGGCATGACCGGGCGGCGCAGGGCGGCGATGAGGTCGACCGCCGCGCTGTTCATGGCCACGTTGAGCGCGCCGAACCCGGTGCCGAAGACCAGCAGCACCAGACCGAGGGCGAGCGCGGAGTGGGTCAGCGGCGGCAGCGCGACGGAGCCCGCGAACAGCACACCGGCGGCCACCGTCGTCGGGTGGTTGCCGAAGCGGCGGCACAGACGTCCGGTGGCCATCATCGTGGCCGTCCCGCCCGCGGACACGCCGAGCAGCGCCAGCCCCAGCGCGCCCTCCGAGGCGCTCGTCTGGTCCTTGATCGCGGGGATCCGGGCGACCCATCCGGCGAACACGAAGCCGTCGAGGAAGAAGAACGCGGTGATGGCGGCGCGGAGTCGGGCGAGGTCGCGATCCGTGGTGACGGAGCGGCGCGCGCCCAGGATGGCCGTCCGTGTTTTGTTTGGAGTCGGCACAAAGTGAGAATAGGGGCGTGACCCAGACACGGACAAGGCTCGAGCGCGGCCGAAGCGCTCTTGGCCCGGCACTGGCACTCGTCCACACCGGCCGCGCGCCCACCCGCGCGGTGCTCACGGCCGAGCTCGGGGTGACCCGCGCGACCGCGGGCGCCGTCGCCGCCGAGCTGGAGGCGCTCGGCCTGATCCAGGTCGACTCGCGGCCGCTCGGGGCCGCCGGGGCGCAGGGCCGTCCCTCGCACCGGCTGTCGATCGCCCCCCGAGGGCCGGTCGCGCTCGCCGCCCAGGTGCACGCCGACGGCTTCCGCGCGGCGCTCGTCGGGCTCGGCGGCCGGACCGTGGCCACCGCCCCGGGCAGCATGACCGTGCCCGCGGACCCGGCGCATGTCATCGACGCGGTCGTGGAGGCCGGTGCCCGGCTGCTACGGGAGACCGGCCGCCGCTGTGTCGGCGCGGGGCTAGCCGTCCCGTCCGCGGTCGCCGAACCGGAGGGCACCGCCCTGAACCCGCTGCACGTCGCCTGGCCCGCGGGCGCTCCGGTGCGCGAGCTGTTCAACCGCAGCCTGGCCGCGGCCGGTATCCGTGGCGACGACGGGGAGCCGGTCACCGGCTTCGCGGGCAATGACGTCAACCTGGCCGCGCTCGCCGAGCACCGCCATGGTGCGGGCGGCGGCGCCCAGCATCTGCTCTGTGTCGCCACGGGGCACCGGGGCGTCGGTGGTGCGCTGGTGCTCGACGGAAGGCTGCACACGGGCAGCGCGGGGCTCGCCCTCGAGGTGGGCCATCTGACCGTCAACCCCGAGGGCCCGCCCTGCCACTGCGGCAGCCGCGGCTGTCTGGACATCGAGGCCGATCCGCTCGCCTTCCTCACCGCGGCCGGGCGCGACCCGGGCCCGGAGGTGTCCCTGCTGCAGCAGGCCCGCGATCTGCTGCGCGAGGAGTACGCCACGGAGCCGTCCGTACGGGCCGCAACCTGCCAGCTCATCGACCGCCTCGGTCTCGGGCTCGCCGGTCTGGTCAACATCCTCAACCCGGACCGCATCATCCTCGGCGGGCTGCACCGCGAACTCCTGGAGGCCGACCCGGAGCGGCTGCGCGCGGTGGTGGCGGAGCGGAGCCTGTGGGGCCGGAGCGGAGGCGTGCCGATTCTGCCGTGCACGCTGGACCACAACAGCCTGGTGGGTGCGGCGGAGTTGGCGTGGCAGCCGGTGCTGGACGACCCCTTGGCGGCCCTGGGCGTGGGCTGACCGCCGCGCGGTCCTTACGGCGGTCACCACTGGCGGCCCCGGGGGAGCGCGTCCAGGTCCGGGGTCGACAGGTGGAGCACCTGGTAGCGGTCGCCGGGCTCCGAGGGCGGTGCGGAGTCCTCCCAGAGCGTGAAGTGGATCAGCTCCCAGCCGCGCGGGTCGATGCCCAGGGCCGTCGCGTGGACGCCGTCCGTACGGGCGCGCTCGGCCAGCCGCGCCAGCGCGTCCTCGACAACGGAGGCGGGATCGGCGGCGGCCGGGACCGGCGCGGCGTGGCGGGTGGCGGCGCGCGGCACGGCGCCCGCGGCCGGGCCCCGTTCGAAGGCGAGCCCCTGCCAGTGCTCGACCGCGGGCCTGCCGAAGTCCCGGACGATGCCCTGGAATCCGGGGCCCCACAGAAAGCGGTTCATGGCCTCGGGCGCGGTCCACAGATAGAACGGGGCGTACTGATGGACCGGCGAGCCGTCCACCCCCCGCTCCCGGATGCCGTACGCCTTGAGGCCCAGCCCTGAGAAGTCGTCGAGCAGCGGCCCCTTCGTCGCCACCCGGTCCCGGATGATCCTCATGTCGTAGTCGGCGGGCAGGGTGATCCGGTACTGCATGACGAGCATCGGTGAACTCCTGTCGGCGGGGCGTGTGTTCGTGTCCGTTCGCTGCTTCGATTCGATCGTACACACTAGTAGGTACAGAGTGGGTCGCCCCCGGCGCGCGTACTCCCCGTGAGGTACCGGGAGTGTCGTCGGCCGTACGACGACCGGGGCACTGTAAGGGAGTGATCCTCGAAGTGGCCATGAGAAAGGGCCATGAGAAGTGGCCATGAGACAACCACTCCCGAGGAGCGCGATCATCATGAACACCCTGGCGCACGGCTTCGCCGACGGCGACGGCCCCGGACCGTGGATTCTGCTCTTCCCGCTGATGTGGGCGCTGGTCGTCGGCGGTGCGGTCGTCCTGTTGAGGCGCGCCGGGCGGCGCGGACGGGCCCCTTGGCGGCAGGGACCCGTGGACTTCGGCGAGCGATCGCCGATCGCGGTGCTGGGCCGTCGCTTCGCGGCCGGTGAGATCGACGAGGACGAGTACTGGCGCCGACTGTCCGTCCTGGACGAGCAGTTCGGACGCCATGCGAAGGGCGGGGCCCTCTGACCGCTGACGGTGTGGGGGCGCTGACGCGGGGCGCTCAGGCCGTCCGGGCCATCAGGGCGGTCGGGGCTGCCCGGACTGTCAGGGCGGTCGGGGCCGTCCGGACCGTCCCGCCTCGCGGGAGGCGGGACGCCTACGTGCTCAGCGGGAGGCTGCCGACCGGGCGGCCGCGGGAGCCCGCTCGCGCACCGCAGGCGCCGGGGCTGCGGCAGCGGCCGGTGCCGGGGCCGCAGCGACGGGCGCGGGGGCCGGAGCCGGGGCGACGGGCGCGGGGGCGACAGGTACGGGGGTGGGCGCCGGCGCGACCGGTGTCGGGGCGGTGGCGGGTCCGGGTGTGGGCGTGGGGCCGGTGATGGGCGTGGTGGGCGCCGGTGCCGGGCGGGAGGCGTCCGTGCGATGAGGCGGTGCGGTACGGCCCGCTCCATGCGCCGTGAGGGGCGACTTGGCGGTGGCGGTGGGACGCGGCACGGCCAGCGTGAACCAGACGACCTTCCCGCTTCCGTCGTCCCGCGCGTGCATCCCCCAGCTCTGGCTGACGGCCGCGACCAGCGCGAGCCCCCTGCCATGCGTGGCGACGGGATCGCATGCCCGAAGTCGGGGCAGTCGCGGATCCTGGTCGCGGACCGAAACAGTCAACCGGTCCAGCATGAGAACGATCTCCACCGTGCACTGCTTGTCCGGCTCGGCGTGCCGATGCACATTGGTGAGCAGTTCGGTGACGCCGAGCGCCGCCGGGTCGATGAGCGGATCCAGATGCCAGTAGCGCAACTGCGCCGACACGATTCTGCGGACCTGTCCGATCCGCGACGGCAGGGCCTGCAGCTCCACCGTGCACTGCCTGCTAGGACGACTGATCACGGCTGCGACTCCCTGAAGAAGTTGGGGCTAGCCTGATTCAGATGCGGGCGACGAACACGTTCAGCAGTGGTGGCTGCTGGGCGCGACCGGTGGGACGGTTCTCAGCGTCACCGCTTGTTGACCCTCAGTGATACTGATACTCGTCCAGGGTCGGTCCCACCGCGCGCACGCGCAACTCGGCCACTTCACCGCTTCTGGGAGTGCCCCCGAGCGGACCGGACGGCGTCGAGGAAGCGGCTGGCGGCCCCCGAGCCGGACTTGGCCGAGGTGGACTTGGTGTCCTGCGAGCCGAGGGTGAGACGGTAACGGGTGCCGTTCACGGTGGCCATGGCCTGGTCCCCGTCGACGAACCAGGGCTTGCTGGCGCGCACCGACTGCACGGGCGCGCTGTCGATCTCGCGACCGTAGCTGGTGAGCAACTCCAGCCTGCCGTCCTTGATCAAGACCTGACCGGCGCGGGTGACCGAGCGCAGGAACCGCTCGATCCGCACTCCCCTGGCGTTGAACTCGTTATCGGCCATCACAACCGCCTCCCCGATGGCTCCGACTGGCGCTTCTGCCGCCGTCTCTCATTTTCCCTGCTGCGCAGTGTGCCCGGGACCGGCCCCGGGCACCAGGGCGCACTGGGGGACAATGAGGATCGAAACGGCACGAGTATGCCACTTGGGCTGGGCATGGGCACGAGCAGGAGGAGTGGGCGTTGGACGGCACTGCGCGCGGGATCATCAAGACGATCGACGTGGACCGCAGCGACCACGGCTATCGCGGATGGCTGAAGGAGGCCGTCCGAAAGGTGCAGGCGGACGCCCAGCGGTCCGCGGACACCCATCTGCTGAGCTTCCCGCTGCCCGAGCGTTGGGGGATCGACCTCTACCTCAAGGACGAGTCCACCCACCCCACAGGGAGTCTCAAGCACCGTCTGGCACGCTCGCTGTTCCTCTATGGGCTGTGCAACGGCTGGATCCGACCGGGCAAGCCCGTGATCGAGGCGTCCAGCGGCTCGACCGCCGTTTCCGAGGCGTACTTCGCCAAGCTGATCGGGGTGCCCTTCATCGCGGTGATGCCCCGCACGACCAGCCGGGAGAAGTGCCGCCTGATCGAATTCCATGGCGGCCAGTGCCATTTCGTGGACGACCCGCGGACCATGTACGAGGAGTCCGCCGCTCTCGCGGCGGAGTCCGGGGGGCACTACATGGACCAGTTCACCTACGCCGAGCGGGCCACGGACTGGCGGGGCAACAACAACATCGCCGAGTCGATCTATCAGCAGATGCGTCTGGAGCGCTATCCCGAACCGGCATGGGTCGTCGCCACGGCGGGCACCGGAGGCACCTCGGCGACCCTCGCCCGCTATGTCCACTACATGCAGTACGACACCCGGGTGTGTGTCGCCGACCCGGAGAACTCCTGCTTCTTCGACGGCTGGGTCCACCATGACGACGACGCCTCCAGCGACCACGGTTCACGCATCGAGGGCATCGGCCGCCCCCGGATGGAGCCCAGCTTCGTACCGGGCGCGATCGACCGGATGATGAAGGTCCCGGACGCGGCGAGCGTCGCGGCCGTGCGCGCCCTGGAGCGGGCCATCGGCCGTAAGGCGGGTGGCTCCACCGGGACGGGGCTGTGGAGCGCGCTGCGGATCGTCGCGGAGATGGTCGCCGCGGGGCGGACCGGGAGCGTGGTGACGCTGCTGTGCGATCCGGGGGAGCGGTATCTGGACAAGTACTACTCGGACGCATGGCTCGAGGAGCAGGGGCTGGACATCGAGCCGTATGTGCAGACGCTCGACATCTTCCTCACCACGGGCAACTGGACCGACTGACGGCGCTCACGGCCGGACCGGCCGATTTCCGGCCGTACGGCCGTCAGGCCGCCGCCACCATCCGGTCCAGGTTCCGCACCGCCTGGTGGAACGCGCGCCGCAGACCCGGCCGCATCGCCCGTACGACAGCGCGCAGCAGTACCGTGCCGTCCACCGCGAACACATAGCGCACCACGGTCCCGCCGCCGTCCGAGGGCCGCAGCGTCCACTCCTCCAGCAGCGCCCGCAGCCCCGGTGCGTTGGTCTCGTCGACGCGGTAGGCATAGCGCTCGTGCGGATCGACCGCCATGACCGTCTCGCGGAAGCGGCCGCCGCCCACGAGGCGGATCGCCCTGCCCTTGCCGCGGTCCGTGGAGCGGGCTTCCTTCACCGCCCGGAACCACCGCGGCCAGCCCTCGACATCGGTGAACGCCTCGAACACCGCCTCAGGGGAGGCCGAGACCTCGGCGACGAAGACGAGCCGTAGTGGTGCGGTCTCGACGTACTCCAGTCCGACGGCACGCAACCGGTGTGTCATGGACACACGATAACTGCCGGGGTGTCAGATGTCTGCGGTGCGGGACGGCTCGCCCGCCACCACCAGCTCCGGCAGATACTCGGAGATCTCCGCCCGCGCCTCCTCCGGCAGCCCCGGGTCCGTGACCAGCGCGTTCACCTGGTCCAGCGAGGCGAAGGAACTCAGCCCCACCGTGCCCCACTTGGTGTGGTCCGCGACCACCACGACCCGCCGCGCGGCCCTGACGAAGTGGCGGTTGGTCTCCGCCTCCGCGAGATTCGGCGTCGACAGACCCGCCTCCACCGATATGCCGTGCACTCCGAGGAAGAGCACATCGAAGTGGAGCGAGCGCACCGCCGCGTCCGCGACCGGCCCCACCAGCGTGTCCGACGGCGTGCGCACCCCGCCGGTGAGCACGACGGTGGCCGCACCCGGGCGCGGGCCCACCCCGCCGACCGCCGCCGACCGCTGGGCGTTGTAGAACACATCGGCCACCCGGACCGAGTTCGTCACCACGGTCAGATCCGGCACCTCCAGGAGCTGCTGGGCCAGCGCGAAGGCCGTGGTGCCCCCGGCCAGACCGATCGCGGTGCCCGGCGTGGCCATCGCGGCCGCCGCCTTGGCGATGTCCTCCTTGGCGCTCAGCTCGAGGCCCGATTTGGCCTCGAACCCGGGCTCGTACGTGCTCGCCTCGGCCACCGGCACGGCCCCGCCGTGCACCTTCTCCACCACGCCCAGCCGGGCCAGCGCGTCCAGATCGCGACGAACCGTCATGTCCGAGACATTGAGCTTGCGCGTCAGCTCGTTGACCCGCACCCCGCCGCGCCGCCTGACCTCGTCGAGGATCAGGGCGCGCCGCTGCTCCGCGAGGAGGTTCTGGTTGTCGCTCACCCTGCCTCGTCTCCCTCCGGTCGGCCCTCGTCGCCCGCGCGTTCATCTTCGCATGAGGTGAGGACAGCCGGTCGCACAGCACCCGGGGTTACGATTTCGCCACGCCCGCTCTGTCAGGGTCGGGGGAGGTGGCCGATGGGCACAATCCTGGAGCAGAACGACCGCACCACACCGGAATCGGGGGACACGGTGCCAGCGACCATGCCTACGGACACGCCGGCCGACGGGGCGCAACGGGCGACGGCAGCCCGTAAGGGCGGAGCGCCGCCCGATCTCGAACTCCTCGTCCACGGAGTGGGCGGCACCACCCCCGAGGAGATGCTGCGCGATCCGCGCACCTGCCGGGTCACCGGCGACGAGACCGCGGCCGTCTACCGCAGGGCGGACGAGGTCGACGCCGAGCAGCGCCCGCCGGAGGACCGTGAGGGCCCGATCCGCGAGGCATACGTATGGTGCAACCTCACCTCGGGCAACAGCTCACGCGCCCTGTGGCTGCTTTTACTGCCGTTCATGGTCGCCAACCTCGCCCACTGGATGCGGCCCCCGGCCGACCGGCGCGAGCGGACCGTGCGCACCTACGGCCTGTTCGTCCGGCTCGTGGCGCTCACCTTGACCGTGCTGCTGATCGCCGGGGCCTGTGAGGTGGCCCTGGACCTGATCGCCTGGCAGTGTGCCGGTTCGGCCGACTGCGCCGGGGGCAAGTCCTGGCTGGGCTTCCTGTCCCCGGAGAACCACGGCTGGTGGAGCCAGCCCGGCCGCAGGCTCGCGCTCGCCGCGGTGCTGCCCGGCGCGCTCACCGGACTGCTGTGGTACCTGTCCAACCGCACCTGGAGCGCGTACGAGTCCTCCCCGCCGCTGGAGCGCCCGGTCGACGAGTCCGCCCCCGAGGCGGGCAACCGCCCCGCGCTGTGCCTGCCCGGCTTCTGGTACGGCCGCAGGATCGTCGCCCGGCTGCGCGCCGCGCACACCGCCGCCGGCTTCCTCACCATCGCGGCAGGCCTGACCCTGCCCACCACCACCTACGACCGCAAGCCGGGCGGCGGCGGGCTGCAGGACGCCGCGGGCTGGGCGCTGCTGACGCTGCTCGCCGTGGGCGCGGTCGCGGTGGTGGCGGTGGTGTGCTACCGCGGCCGCAGTGAGACCAAGGTCGACGGGGAGCTGGACCGCATCACCATCACCGCGCTGCCAGGCGCGGCCCTCGCGGTGCTGGCGCTCTCCGTGCTGTATGCCGGGTGGTCCCGCCCCGGCTGGGCCTCCACCGGCAAGCTGCCGGGCAACCAGGCGTTCTGCGCGATCGCCATAGGGGAGGGCGTCCTGATCGTGACCATGGCGGTGTGCGCCCTGGTCCTCCGCCGCTCCGCTCCCGGCCGCACGCCGCTGTACGGGCTCGCCGGGCCCGCCGTCGCCGTGCTCGCCTGCGGGCTCGGCGCGGTGCTCGCGGGCGGTATCGCCCAGCGCTTCGCCGACTGGCTGGACGGCGGCGCCACCCCCGGTGAGGGGCCGGGCATCGCCCCGCCGGTTCTGCTGACCTGGCTGGCCACGGCCATCCCCGCGCTGCTGCTCGCCCTGGTCGGGCTGCTGCTGATCTTCACCGTAAGAGTGTGGCGGGTGCGCAACCAGTTGCTGCCGACCATCATGGACGGCTATCCGGGGGAGCGGCCCGACCCGGTGCGCACCCGGCGGATCGCGCGCACGATCGCCCGCGCCGGCCTCACCGACTCCGCCCCGTGGATCGTCGGCCCCGTCGCGCTGCTGACCCTGCTGTTCGGCGCCGCCGCCGTCACCGGGGCCTGGGTCACGGACCAGGTGCCGGGGCGGGCCGCCGACGACGCGCCCGGGGCCGTGGACGCCGCCGCCCAGACCGCGCAGGCGCTGGGCTCCTGGCTGATGGGCCTGGCCTTCCTGATGCTGGTCACCTGGGCCCGCCGCGCCTACCGCAGCCCCTCCGCCCGCCGCACCATCGGCATCCTGTGGGACGTGGGCACCTTCTGGCCGCGCGCCGCCCACCCCTTCGCGCCCCCGTGCTACGCCGAGCGGGCGGTGCCCGATCTGACCTGGCGGATGGAGACCTGGACCCGCCGGTACGGCGGCCGGCTGGTCATCTCCGGCCACTCCCAGGGCAGTGTGCTGGCCGCCGCGTCGGTCTGGCAGCTGGACCACCGCACCCGCGGCCAGGTCGCGCTGCTCACCTACGGCTCACCGCTGGAGCGGCTCTACGGGCGCTGGTTCCCCGCCTACTTCGGCCCCACGCAGCTGCTCTCGCTCCACGGCGAGGTGCGCTACTGGCGCAATCTGTGGCGCTACACCGACCCGATCGGCGGCCCCATCCGGCTGCCCGACGGCAGCGGGCCCGAGGTCGACTGCGACGCGCTCAAGGACCCGCTGGTCTATGGCCGTACGCCCGAACACCCGCTGCCCGCGCCGATCCTGGGGCATGGGGACTACCAGGCCGACCCCGTCTTCGACCGGGAGCGGGCCGGGCTGCTGGCCCGGCTCCCGGAGCAGACGCCGCCGCCTCCGCAGGAAGGGGCCGCCGGTCAGATGAGCTCCGGCAGGTCCTCGGGGTAGAGCAGCGTGAGGTCGTCCTTGGTCGGGTCGCTCAGCTGGGCGACCCGACCCGCATGCCGCTCCACCATCGCCTCGAAGGTCTGCCGGGCGGTGCGCCCGTTGCCGAACGCCGGGCCCTTGGGAAGGGCCGTGAAGTACTTCAGCAGCGCCTCCGCCGCCCCCTCGCCGATCCGGTACTCATGCTCCTCGGCCTGCTGCTCCACGATCCGCAGCAGCTCCTCCGGGGCGTAGTCGCCGAAGGTGATGGTGCGCGAGAAGCGGGAGGCCACACCGGGGTTGACGGACAGAAAGCGCTCCATCTCGGCGGTGTATCCCGCGACGATGACCACGACCGCTTCCCGGTGGTCCTCCATCAGCTTGACCAGGGTGTCTATCGCCTCCCGGCCGAAGTCCCGGCCGGAGTCCTCCGGCGAGAGGGCGTACGCCTCGTCGATGAACAGCACCCCGCCGCGCGCCCGGTCGAACGCCTCCTGGGTGCGTATGGCCGTGGAGCCGATGTGCTCACCCACCAGGTCCACCCGGGAGACCTCCACCAGATGGCCGCGCTCCAGCACCCCGAGGGAGGCCAGGATCTCCCCGTAGAGCCGGGCGACCGTCGTCTTACCGGTGCCCGGGGAGCCGGTGAAGACCAGATGGCGGCGGGCGGAGGCGGCCTTGAGCCCGGCCTCCTGACGCCGCCGGCCCACCTCGATCATGTCGGTAAGAGCGCGCACCTCGCGCTTGACGCTCTCCAGCCCGACCAGTGTGTCGAGTTCGCCCAGCACCGCCGAGGAAGGCCGGACGGAGACCGGGGGCTCGACGGCGGGCGCGGAGGTCTGGACGGACCGCTGCGACGGGACGCCGCCCAGCAGCCCGCCCGTCGAGGCGGCGGTCTCCACGGCGGGCGCGGTGAGCGGGGGCCGGCCGGGCGTGGTCGGGGAGCCCAGCGCCGTGGTGGCGCTCTCGTCGCTGGTGCAGTCCTCGACGAGCGGCCCCGCCTCGGAGAACTCGTACCCGCCGCGCGCACACCGCTCCGTACGGCACCGGGTCAAGGTGGTGCGGCAGCCGTCGATGATGTGGAAGCCGTAGCCCCCGCTGCCGGTCACCCGGCAGCCGGTGAACGTGCCCCGGCCCTCGGCGGACACGTAGAACCCGGCCTCTGTCGGCCCGGAGACCGTGGTGCGCTCGACCGTCGGATCGGCGCCCTTGGTGACGATCACTCCGGTGGCGGCCCCGTCTATCGTGCAGTTGGCGAGCGTGCCGCCGCTGCCGTGGTCGCGGAACCACGCCCCGGTGGCCGCCTCCCGGATGCGGCAGTCATCCAGCTGGACGATGGCCCCGTCGCTGACCGAGACCGCGGTGGAGCGCACCTGCGACAGATCGCTGTCGACCACATCGACCCGCGATCCGCGGTCCAGGACGAACAGCGCGTCCGGCACCTCGCGCACCCGGCACGAGTCGAGCACAGCGGTCGCCCCGTCGCTCACCCAGACCGCCGGATAGTCGCCGGTGCTCTCGTGCAGCTCGCACTGGTTGGCGTCCACCCGGGTGCCCGGGTCCCACACGGACAGGCCGTTGCGCCCGAACCGGCGCACCGTGGAGCGGGTCAGCGTCAGCACCGAACGCGACCTCAGGTCGATCGCGTTCTCCGGGATGTCATGGATCTCGCAGTCGGCGAGCGTGAGCACCGCGTCCGTGTCCAGGTTGACCCCGTCGGACGTCGTACGGTGCACCCGGCAGTCGGTGAGATGCCCGGTCGCGCGCCCGGATACCTGCACCCCGGCGCCCCTGATCTCGTACACCTCGCAGCCGACGGCCTCCAGCGAGGAGCCCTCGCCGGTCAGCGAGAAGCCCGCCCCGGACGCGTGGTGGACCCGACAGCGGTCCAGGCGCGGACGGGCGCCGCCGCGCACCGCCACCCCGGACTGCCCGGCGGCCACCACCTCGCACTCCTCGAACACCCCGCCCGCGCCGCCCAGCACGCTGAGCCCGACGCCCGCGGGGTTGTCCACGGTGCAGCGCCGCACGGTCGGACGGGCGCCGCCGCGCACCTCGATGCCGACCGCCGAGCGCGTGGCGACCCGTACGTCGGACACCTCCGGGGTGGCGTCCTCGATCAGCAGCGCGGGGGCGGCCGAGTCCTGGCCCTCGACATGCAGATCCTGGACCACGGCGGAGGCGCGTATCGTCAGCGCGACTCCGTCCACCGGCGCGATGCGCACCGAACCGCGTGCCGAGCCCTCGGGGCCGCGCAGTGTGACGGCCCGGCCCACCACCAGATTCTCGCGGTAGGTGCCGGGCGAGATGGAGAGCACATCACCGTCCCCGGCGGCCTCCAGGGCCGCCGTGAGGGAGGCGTACTCTCCGGTGCGGCGCCGCCACCGCGACGTTCCGCTGTGCGTCACCTGGACGACCGAGCCCTGTGCCATGGTGCTGCTGTGCCCCCACCTCGTGCGTTGCCGGTGTGCGCACGCCTGACTGCCGCTGCGGACTGTCGCTGCGCATATGGAATGCCCCACCGTAGCGTGCGCACGGCGTCATGAGATGACCTGCCTGTGGAGCACGGGCGGAGTTGGCGTTCATATGACAACTCCCGCCCGTGCACTGCCCACTCGCAGGGGCCAACGGCCCACTCGCAGGGGCTAGCTGTCGGCGTCCGCCCGGCCCCAGTCCTGACCGGCTCGCTCCCAGGCGATGTCCCACTGTGTGTAGCGTCGGCGCATGAGCCGCCATACGACCAGCCGCCGGGCGCCGTCCACCAGGACCGCCGTCGCCCCGGCCGCGCCGATCCCGGCCAGCACGGCGTGGGTGGTGGCCGTCGCGGTGTCCAGCGGGCGGCCCACCGGGCGGCCGTGGTCATCGGTCCAGATCCGGAACCGCTCACCGGGATCGGCACCGGGGTGGGCCCCGAGCGTGCCCTGGTGTCTGCTGCCGTCCGGCCCCGTCCAGCGCGCGAGGACGCGGCGGTGCGCGTCTCTCGCGGAAGCGGTCTCGGGATCGGAGTCGATGGGCGGATGCGGCAGCACCTTCAGCACGGTGGCCGAGAGTGGATGACGCTCGGCCCGCTGTTCGTGCGCGGCCCTCACCAGCGCCCCGTGCGCCAAGGACCCCGATGCCCAGCCGGCGACGGGGGCGACGAGCAGGATGAGCGCCGCGGCGATCATTGCCGCGCACGCCTCCACGACGTCGGTCTTACGGCGCAGCGGATTACGCCGCCAGCGCCACAGCCCCCAGATCATTCGCATGGATCACATACCCCCTTCCCCATTCGTGGGTACCGCATGGCGGGCCGGATATGCGCGAATTCGGTGAAGAGAGAGCAATATCACGGGGCCAGCCCTTTCGCCGTTCCGGCGGGCCGTCGGCGGTTCAGAGGGACACACCAGACCAGCCGGGTGCCGCCCGCCTCGGGCGCCTCGATGTCCAATGTGCCGCCCAGGAGTTCGGCCCTTGACCGCATGTTGACCAGCCCTCCGCTGGGGGCCGCGCCCCCGATGCCCACCCCGTTGTCCGCGACCACCAAGGTGATGTCGGCGCCGACGGTCAGCCGCACCTCCACCCGCTGGGCATGGGCGTGCCGCACGGTGTTGCTGAGTGCCTCGGCGAGCACCGCCAGCACATGGTCGCCGGTCGTGTCCGGCACATCGGTGTCCACCGGGCCGTCCATCAGCAGCGACGGTGCGAAGCCCAGGGTGTCGGAGGCCGACCGGACGGCCTTGACCAGCCGGCGCCGCAGCGTGGCGGGCTCGCCGCCGTCGTCCCCGACCGTGCGCAGGGCGAAGATGGTGGAACGGATGATCTTGATGGTCTCGTCCAGGTCGTCGACTGCCCGCCCCACCCGTTCGGCCGCCTCCGGGCGTTCGATCAGCCGGCCCGCGCTCTGCAGGGTGAGACCGGTCGCGAAGAGCCGCTGAATGGCCAGATCATGGAGGTCCCGGGCGATCCGGTCACGGTCCTGGAGCAGCGCCATGTGCTCGGACTCGGCGCGGTGCCGGGCCAGTTCCAGCGCGAGCGCCGCCTGCGCCGCGAACCCTGAGAGCAGCTCCACCTCATGGTCGTCGAAGGGCTGCCGCCCGGCGAGCCGGCACAGCCGCAGCGCACCGGAGGCCCGCGCGCCCGCGACCAGCGGTACGGCCACCACCGGGCCGAACTCGCTCTCCGGAGCCGGCAGCGGCCAGGACCGGGCCCGGGAGTCCACCCGTACGTCCGAGGCGACCGCGGGGCGTCCGGTGCGGGCGGCGAGCCCGGCCAGCGAGCCGTCGGAGGGCACCACGAGCCCGCCGATGGCCTCCGCGTCATGCCCCTCGGCCACCTCGACCATCAGGGAGTCGGTGCCCGTGGCCGGCAGCAGGATCGCCGCCGAGTCGGCGAGGGCCACCTGCAGGGCGAGCCGGGCGATCAGGCTCAGCGCCTCGCCCGCCGCGGTGCCCGCCAGCAGCGTACGGGTGATGACGCCGAGCGCCTCCAGCCACTGCTCGCGGCGTCGGCTCTCGTGGTACAGCCGGGCGTTGTCGATGGCCACCCCGGCGGCGACCGACAGGGTGGTCAGCACCGCCTCGTCATCGGCGTCGAACTGGACGCCCCCGCGCTTCTCGGTCAGATAGAGATTCCCGAAGACCTCGTCACGGACCCGGATCGGCACGCCGAGGAACGAGCGCATCGGCGGATGGTGCTCGGGGAAGCCATAGCTCGCCGGATGCTCCGACAGATCGGTGAGCCGCAGTGACTGGGGGTGGCGGATCAGCTCGCCGAGCAGTCCGTGACCACTGGGCAACGGGCCGATGCGGTGGGCTCGTTCCTCGGATATGCCCACCGGCAGGAACTGCGAGAGCCGATGCCGGTCGATCACGCCCAGCGCGCCGTACTCCGCGTCGGCAAGCACCACCGCGGACTCCACGATCCGGCGCAGCACCTGCTCCAGATCCAGCTCGCGGCCCACGCTGAGCACGGCCTCCAGCAGGTTGTGCATCCGGTCCTGGGTGGACCGGGCGGCGTCCAGCCGCGCCTGGAGCTCATCGAGAAGCTGGTCGAGCCGGAGTTGGGGGAGGGCCGGATGGCGTCCCTGATCCGCACTGCCCGACACCTGGCCACCGTCCCCCCCATGAGCCTCTCACCAGCAGGGTAGCCGGGGCAGGGGCCGGTGGTGGCGGCTATGGAAGGAACTCGGCCAGGGTCAGGAGCCGCTGAGGGACGAGAGCCTAGGAAACCGGCACCACGGCGACCGGGCACTTGGCGTGATGCAGTACGGCGTGGTTGACAAGCCCGAGCTGCATGCCGAAGTGCCCCTGCCGTCGCCGGGCCCCCACCACCAGCAGATCGGCGTGCGCGGAGGCGTCCAGCAGCGCCTTGCGCGCCGAGCCCTCGACCGGGCGGTGTGCCACCGGCACCGGCGGCAGCCCGGCCGCCGTGGCGCCGCCCAGCGTCTCGTCCAGGAGCTCGGCGGCGCGCCGTGCGTGGTCCTCGCGCGCTCCGTGGCTCTCGTGTCCTGCGTGGTTCTCGCGTGCCCTGTGGTTCCCGTGTGCCCTATGGCTCTCGCGCGTTCCGTGGTCCTCGGGGCCCGCGCAGCGCCATGCGTGCACCGCCTCCAGTTCCCCGCCGCGCAGCCGCGCCTCGCGCAGGGCGAACGCGACGGCGGCGGAGGGCGGCGCGGGCTCCCGCTCGCTCGGGCGCTCGCGCTCGGCGATTCCCACCACCACCCGGTTCATCCCGCCGTGCACGTTCTCCGGGCGGCCGCGCACCACGACCACCGGGCACTGGGCGCGGGCCGCGATGCCCAGTCCGACCGAGCCGAGCAGCAGGGAGGCGAACTCGCCGCGGCCGCGCGAGCCGACCACCAGCGCCTCGGCGCTCTGCCCGGCGCGCAGCAGGGCGGTGACCGCGTCGTCGGCCGCCAGGTCGGTCATCACCTTCAGGGCGGGCACCCGCCGCCCGGCCCGCTCGGCCGCGGCGGCCAGCACCGCCTCGCTGTGGAGCCGCTCGGCGGGGCGGTCGGCGGCCGTTCCGGCGACGTAGCCCTCGTACCGCTCCCACAGGGAGGCGTGGACGACGCGCAGCGGCAGCCCGCGGCGCCCGGCCAGCTCGGCCGCCCAGTCCAGTGCGTCCGAGGCGGCGTCCGAACCGTCGACCCCGACGACCACGGGAAGCTCCACCGTGCCCACCGCCTCTCCTGCCGGCACATGGGTGTGTCCCCTCCCATTGTCCCGCCGAAGCGGTCGCCGAGGGAGTCCGGCGGCTCACTCAGCGCAGCCGCATGGCCAGCGTCACCACGGCACCCACCGCCCCCGCGCTGATCACCAGCCGGTCGGTGACCAGCTGGGTCAGCCACAGTCCGCGGCCGCTGGTGGCGCCGTCCAGCCCCGGCAGGATCCGGGGGATGACGTCCTCGGAGAAGCCGGGGCCGGAGTCGCTGATCCGGCACTCCAACTCGTCGCCGACCCGCCGCAGCAGCAGGGAGCCGGTGCCGCCCGCATGCTCGATGGCGTTGTTGGCGATCTCGTCCACGGCCAGCACGAAGTCCCCGCGGCGGGCCTCGCAGAGCCCGGCCCAGGCCGCGCACTCCTCGATCTGCACCCGCAGCCGGGGCAGCTCGTCGGCGGTGAAATGGCGGTGGAGCAGGTGTTCTCCGGCTCGATCGGCGGACCGACGAGGGTCGGCTAGCACCAGTGCCTCCCGTTTGGTGACGAGTACGAGCGACATCGCAGGGTCGGTGAAGCAGCCGAGGGTACGGGGAGTGGGGCCTCATCGGTCATCACGACCACGAATGACGTGTCATATCGGAAACGTGACCGGAAATGGGTAAGGGTTAAGCGATACCCGATCGTCGGCGTATCGCTTTGGATCGCTGCCTCTCGTCGTCTCGTAAGCACAGTGACCGCCGAGGGGCGAGGGGGGAGAGGAAACGGCAGAGTGAGGTCATGATGGGACTTCTGAGCGCGCTGAAGACCGAACATCGTGAGCGGGTGATGGCGCTTGCCCACGATGTGTCCTTCCCCGCGGGCGGTCGCATCTTCGAGGAGGGCCGTAGGGCCGATCGCTTCTGGATCATCCGCACCGGCGCGGTCACCCTCGATCTGCATGTCCCGGGGCGGCGGGCCGCGGTGATCGAGACCCTCGGCCCCGGAGAGCTCATCGGCTGGTCCTGGCTCTTCCCGCCGGACACCTGGCATTTGGGCGCGGAGGCGCTCAGCCCGGTGCGCGCGCACGAATTCAACGCGGAGGCGGTGCGCCGGCTGTGCGACGAGGACCCGGAGCTCGGCTATGCCCTCGCGCTGGCCTGTGCCCAGGTGATCGGGGGCCGGCTGCAGAGCGCCCGCACCCGGCTGCTGGATCTGTACGGGCCGTACGCGGGCGGGATCTCGCCATGATCGGGCCGGAGGGCGCGGAGAGCGGCCCGGGGGCCGAATGGCCCCTTACGCCGCCCTGCGGCAGAACGTAAAGCTGGGCAGCCGGATCGCGACCGGCGACCCGTGCGCCATGGATGGAGAGGCCGTGCCCCAGACAGCCGACCCCGACGGCCCCATCAGGGTCTTTCTGCTCGACGACCACGAGGTGGTGCGGCGCGGACTGCGTGACCTGCTCGACGCCGAATCCGATCTGAAGGTGGTCGGCGAGGCGGCCAACGCCCGCGAGGCCATCGCCCGCGCCCCCGCCGTCCGGCCACGGGTCGCGGTGCTCGACGTACGGCTCGGCTCCTCGGGCGACGGCGGGGACCACGAAGGGATCGAGGTCTGCCGGGAGTTGCGGGCCCGCCTCCCCGATCTCGCCTGTCTGATGCTGACGTCCTTCGACGACGACGAGGCGCTGTTCGACGCCATCATGGCCGGGGCCGCGGGCTATGTGCTCAAGCAGATCAACGGATCCGACCTGGTGTCGGCGGTGCGTACCGTGGCCGACGGCCGCTCCATGCTCGACCCCGGCGCCACCGCACGGGTGATGGCCCGGCTGCGCGGCCCCGCGCCCAGCGGGCCCGTGGAGCTGGAGAACCTGTCACCCCGGGAGCGGGAGATCCTCCAGCTCATCGGCGACGGGCTGACCAACCGGCAGATCGCCGAGCGGCTGTTCCTGGCCGAGAAGACCGTCAAGAACCGCATCTCCGCGATCCTGTCCAAGCTGGGCGTGGGGCGGCGCATTCAGGCCGCGGTGATCGCCGAGCGGATCAAGGAGCGCGAAACGGGTCAGTGAGCCCGTGAGCGGTACGGCCTCGAGCCGATGACGTCCTTACGGCGGGCCGGATGACGCCCCTACGGTGGTCCTGGTGACGTCCTTACGGTGGGCCCGGCGCGCGTTTCGCATGGAGCGCGAGACCGGCTCCCCTGCCGGCCCCGCGCCCCACACCGAACGAGGCGGACCGGCCGAGATGCCCTTCACCGCAGTGGAGTGAGAGCCCGGTCCGCCCCCGTGATGGAGATGGCTCGCGGAATTGCCCGGTCCAGCATCGCGATGCGTTCCGCCGCCGGGGAGGGGCCGAACGGCCCCCTCGAGAGACAGGACCGTCCCGGCCCCCGGAAATCCAGAGGCCGGACGGCCCGCACAAAAATCAGGGGCCGGACGGGGATGCCCCATCCGGCCCGATCCTTCCCGCGACCGGGCACCGGCCCGGTCGCATCACCTCCCGACACGTGTCAGTAGCCGCCTCCCGGCTGCGGCGACCGGCCGCCCGGGTACTGCTGACGCCCGTAAGGGTCCTCGTAGGGAGACGGCGCGGGGGCCGCCGGACGCGGCGCGGCCGGACGCGCCATGGCCGGGCGCATCGCCTCGTACCCCATCGGCGCGGCCGGGCCGGGGCGCTGCATCTGCGGCTGCTGAGTGCCCGGGTAGCCCCGCGGGCCGGTCGGCTGCGGCGGGATGTAGGGCGCGTGCGCCTGCTGCAGCCCGGTGGGCTGCGGCTGCTGCTGGTAGCCCTGGTACATGGGCTGCGGCGAGGGCGCGGCCGGCAGCGCGGGAAGCGCTGAGGGCAGGGCCGGAAGATGACTTCCGGTGTCGTAGGCGGACGGCACCCTGATGGGTGCGATCTGTGGTGTGCCCCGCTCGGCGACAAGGCTGTCGTAGATGGGGGTGTCCGGGAAGGACGGCGAGGAGTAGTAGCCGCCACCGTAAGTGCTGCGGGGGGAGGTCATAGACCATAAGTTAAGCCCACCATGTGCTGATTGGGGAGTCCGGTAGGAGGGTTGTTTTCAGTGTTCGGAGTGGCCGTGGATCCCCAATCCGAGCGAACCCGGGAAAATCGGTCGTCAGGGTACGTTGAGATCGTGTAAAGAGCGCGTTTTCAGCGGGTAACCACCGGTGGTCCGCGCTATGCGGCGGCCGAGCGGCCCGGTGACCGAGCGAACAGAGAGGCAGGGGGACGGAAATGGCGATGCGCAAGGGCGGTAACACGCCAGTACCGGCAAGCGCGGTGCGGATCGAGCTCGGCTGGCGCGCCGGACCGGGGGCACCGGACGTGGACGCCTCGGCGCTGCTGCTGATGTCCGGAAAGGTCAGGTCCGACGGGGACTTCGTGTTCTACAACCAGGCGGCGCACTCCTCCGGCGCGGTGCGCCACGAGGGGAAGCGGACCACGGGTGACACCGTGACCGACACCCTTTCGGTGGACCTCGCCCGCGTGGAGCCCGCCATCGACACTGTGGTCCTCGCGGGCTCGGCCGATGGCGGAACGTTCGGTCAGGTCCCCGGTCTGCACATCCGGGTGCTGGACGCCGCGGGCGGCGCGGAGCTCGCCCGCTTCGACAGCGAGGACGCCACCGTCGAGACCGCCTTCGTCTTCGGCGAGCTGTACCGCAGGCAGGGCGCCTGGAAGTTCCGCGCGGTGGGCCAGGGGTACGAGAGCGGGCTGGCGGGGCTCGCCACGGACTTCGGCATCAGCGTCGACGAACCGCAGCAGACGCCCGCTCAGCCCGCCGCCCCCGTTCCTGCCCCCGCCGCGCCGCCGAGCGCCGGGCAGAACCCGTACGCCGCCCCCGCACCGCCGTCCGGCCCTCCTGCCGGGGCGTACCCGCCTCCGCCGCCCACCGCCGCCTCCACGCCCCTTCCGCCGCCCCCGCCCACCGCACCGGCCGCCCCGGCTCCCGCGCCCGGCTCGGCGCCGGTGAGCCTCAGCAAGGTCACCCTGACGAAGGAGGCGCCCGCGGTCTCGCTCACCAAGCAGGGCGGCACCTCCGGCACCATGCGGGTCAACCTCAACTGGCAGGTGCACAAGCAGTTCTCGGGGTGGGCCTCCAAGCTGGGCAAGGCCATGGCCATGCACAACGAGCTCGATCTCGACCTGGGGGCGCTGTTCGAACTCTCCGACGGCAGCAAGGGCGTGGTCCAGGCGCTCGGCAACTCGTTCGGCTCGCTGCGCCAGCCGCCCTTCATCCACCTGGACGCCGACGACCGGACCGGTGCCCGGGCGGCCGGTGAGAACCTCTCCATCAACCTCGACCACCTGCGGTCGTTCCGCCGGATCCTGGTCTTCGTGACCATCTACGAGGGCGCCCGCAGCTTCGCCAACCTCCACGCCACGGTCACCCTGCAGCCGCAGTTCGGCGCCCCGATCGACTTCTCGCTCGACGAGTGCACCGTCCCGTCCCCGGTCTGCGCGCTCGCGCTCATCACCAACACCGGCAGCGATCTCGTCGTACAGCGCGAGGCCCGCTATCTGGTGCCGCAGCGCGGCGTCAGCCCGCAGCGCACCCTCGACCACGCCTACGGCTGGGGCATGAACTGGACACCCGGCCGCAAGTGAAGGCCCGGTGCACGGGGCGCGGCTGTCGTCAGGGCGCGGCGCTGGGGCGGGCGTACGTGCGTCCCTTCCAGGCCGCGCCCTGTCCGAGGTGGTGCCGCACCGCCGAGTCCACGGTCATCAGGAGGTAGAGAAGGGCCGTCAGGGGCAGCAGCGGCGCCAGCCACAGGGTCTGCCGGTAGTAGCGCAGCATCGGGATGTAGCTGCCCGCCATCAGGACCCAGGCGGCGGCTCCCAGCGACAGTAGTGCGGGACGCCCCGTCAACACCCCGGCGCCCACGGCCGTGGGCGGCACGAGGTACACCACCGCCAGCCCCGCGACCGTCATCAGCAACAGCAGGGGATTGTGGCGCAGCTGGGTGTACGCGCTGCGCGAGACCATCCGCCACAGCTCGCCCAGCCGCGGATACGGCCGCACGCTGTCGACCCGGTCGGCCAGCCCCAGCCAGATCCGCCCGCCGGACCGTTTCACCGTGCGGGCCAGCGCCACGTCGTCGATGACCGACTGCCGGATCGTCTCCGGGATCCCGGCCCGCTCGGCCGCCTCCCGGCGCAGCAGCACACAGCCGCCCGCGGCCGCCGCGGTGCGCCCCCGGGGCCGGTTGACCCACCGAAAGGGGTACAGCTGGGCGAAGAAGTAGACGAAGGCGGGCACGATCAGCCGCTCCCAGCAGGTCGCCACCCGCAGCCGCGCCATCTGGGAGACGAGGTCCAGTCCGTTCGCCTCGGCCGCGCGCACCAACTCCCGCAGGGAGTCCGGTTCATGCGCGATATCCGCGTCCGTCAGCAGCAGGTAGTCGACGCCGACGTCGTCCTTACGGTCGCCCTCGTCCTTACGGTCGCCGTCGCCCGCACGGTCCGCGGCGATACGGGTCGTCGCGAGCGCCATGCCGTGCCGCACCGCCCACAGCTTGCCGGTCCAGCCCGGGCCGGGTTCGCCGGGGGAGTCGACGGTCAGCGGCAGCCCTCCGTACTCCTCGGCCAGTTCACGGGCGAGCTTTCCGGTGCCGTCCGAGCTGCCGTCGTCGATCAGGAAGATCTCCGCCGGTCCCGGATAGTCCTGGGCGAGCAGCGAGGGCAGGCTGGCCGGAAGCACGGCGGACTCGTCCCGGGCGGGCACCACGACGGCCACCGAGGGCCATGCCGCGGGCTCCGGCGGCCCGGAGCCGTCCGGGCCCCTCCGGGGCAGCCGGACGTCCGTACGCCAGAAGAAGCCCTGGCCCAGCAGCAGCCACAGCCATGCGGCCAACGACCCGGCGGCGATCCACATCAGCGCGCTCACCCGCCGAAGTCTGCCCGAAGGTGTGCCCGGCCGTCGGGCGCACCGGACCGATCCATTAAAGTGACCGGGTGAAGATCGCGCTTATGGACTCCGGAATCGGGCTCTTGCCCACCGCCGCCGCGATGCGCCGACTGCGGCCGGACGCCGATCTCCTTCTCTCCTCCGACCCCGCCACCATGCCGTGGGGACCGCGCACGCCCGAGGAGGTCACCCAGCTCGCCCTGGGCTGCGCTCGGGCCGCCGCCGCGCACCGCCCCGACGCGCTGATCGTCGCTTGCAACACCGCTTCCGTCCACGCCCTGCCCGCGCTGCGGGCCGAGCTGGAGCCCGTGCTGCCGGTCGTCGGGACCGTGCCCGCCATCAAGCCCGCGGCGGCCGGGGGAGGGCCGATCGCGATCTGGGCCACTCCGGCCACCACCGGCAGCCCGTACCAGCGCGGACTGATCCGCGACTTCGCGGACGGCGTCGAGGTGACCGAGGTGCCGTGCCCGGGACTCGCGGACGCGGTGCAGCACGCCGACACCGAGGGGATCGACGCCGCGGTGGCCGCCGCGGCGGCCCGCACTCCGCGCGAGGTAACGACCGTCGTCCTGGGCTGCACCCATTACGAACTGGTCGCCGACCGCATCCGGGCCGCCGTGCAGCAGCCGGACGCGCCGCCGATCGCCCTCCATGGCTCGGCCGGGGCCGTCGCCGCCCAGGCCCTGCGCCGGATCGGCGCCGACCCCTTTCCGCCGGACGGCGTGGTCGCCCCCGGGGGTCTGACCGTCATCCTCGGCGGGCGCGAGGCCCCCTTGCCGGAGGTCGCCCTGACCTACGCCGAAGGAGTGCTGCTGGCACCCGTCGCCCCGGCGCGCGGTTGACAGCGGCGCCTCGTGCGGTGAGCTGACCGCAACGCTGTTCACCAGCGGAATCACTCTCCCCGCTGCCGTGTGGCCGGAACCTGAGTACGCTGCCAACCATGAGGCACCACGACCACGGAACGCCGAGCGCCCACGGGCAGCCGCCCGCGGTCTGGACCGGACGAGCCCACAACCGCGGGCAGTGGGTGCTGGCCGTGGCGGGCGCCGCGTGCCTGGCGCTCGGTGTCGACCTCGCCGTCGAGTCACCATGGGGCTCGGGCCTCGCCCCGCTGCTGATGTCCGTCATCGGCTGTGTCACCGCCGGGCTGCTGATGCTCTTCGGCACCCTCGCCTTCGTCCATGTGGCGGTGCGGGTCGACGACGAAGTGCTGGAGATCCGCTGCGGCCATATGGGGCTCCCGCGCCGCCGCATCCCGCTCAGCGATGTGGTCCACGCCGATGTGGCCCGCAAGGTCACCCCCTGCCAGTGGGGCGGCTGGGGCTACCGCTGGCGCCCCGACAAGGGCACGGCGGTGGTGGTGCGCCGAGGCGAGGGCGTGGTGGTCCGCCTCGGGGACGGGCGCGTCTTCACGGTCACGGTCGACGACGCGGAGGCGGCGGTCCGGGTCATCCGTGACCGGGTGCGGCTGATCGCGGCGCGCACCTCCCAGGTCTAGCCGGTCCCCGTCCCCCTCTTTCGGGGGACGCGGATGCCTTTCGGGGGACGCGCTGTCCGTCGCGGCTGTCAGGGGCCCGCATTCTCTGTCGTCGGACGCGTCTGAGGGCGCGTTCTCTCCCGCCGTGCCGGGTCTCATGGCACCGCTCCCGGGCCGTCGTTCAGGCGGGCGGTCGCCAGTCCGGCGAGGAGGCCCGCTCCCGCGGTGATCTGGGAGAAGCTCAGGGCGTTGTCCAGACAGGACACGACGGCCAGGGCCGTGAGCGTCGCGGCCGCCGTAAGGACCACCGGAGTCGGGCGCGGAGAGCGCCACAGGGCGTGGAGCATCCAGCCGAAGGCGGCGCCCAGCAGGACCACCCCCGGCAGCCCCTGACCGGCCGCCTGCTGCAGCGGCGCCGAATGGGGCTTGGTCTCCGGGCCCTGCGGCTGGGCCGCCGCGGGGCTCAGCTCGCCGAAGCGGTCCGGGCCCGCACCGCGCAGCGGGTCCGTCTCCTCGATGCGGGCCGCGTCCTGCCACAGCCGGATCCGGTGCTCGGTGAGATGGGCGCGCAGGGCCGGCGGGAGCCCGCCCGGGACCGCCTCCTTGGCCACCGCCCAGGTGCCGCCGACCGCGACCGCCGCGATCAGCGCGCACGCGGCGAGCGCCGGCACCCGGTGCCGGTGCCGGGCGGCGGTGAGCGAGCACACCAGGACGGCGCCGCTCGCGACCGAGCCCGTCGTCGAGCCGGCCACCACGGCCGTCAGCGTGATCGCCGTGGCCAGCAGCCACAGCGCCGGGCGCAGCGCCCGCGGGGCGGCCCAGGCCGCACAGCAGACCGCGCCCGTGGCCAGGGTGAGCTGGCCCGCGCCCGCCCCCTCATGACCGGTGAGCCCGTACGGCGAGGCGCAGGCCAGGCCGAACCCCGCGAGCCCGGCTGCCGCCGTCGCGGTGACCGGCAGCAGCGATCCGGCGATCCGGCCGCAGGCGTAACCGGCGGCCACCGCCAGTACCGCGAGCAGCACCCCTTCGGGGCGGGCCGGCCGCCCCATGGCCGCGATCAGGGCCCAGACGGCGCAGCCGGCCAGGATCAGGACCCCCGCGATATCGGACGCGCCGGCGCATCCGTCGGCCGGTCTGCCGTGGTCCTGCACGACAGGCTCCACCACTGATGACGTCATCCCGTCGACCCCCCGTCGTGACGGGCACCGCACCGACACGCCTTACGGCCGTCGTGCGAGCCATGACACCCGAAACCGTAGCGCTTGTCGTAAGGAATGTGTATATGGTGCGCAGAAACGATGAGTCGGTCGTGAAACGCCCGCCGTGGAGGGTGCCGTTCGGCCGCCGTGCGCGCCCCCTTTTCCGCCCGATACCCTCGGCCCATGCCGACCCCCGACTTCATCCGTGACCTCAGGGCCTCCATCGGTCACCAACTGCTCTATCTGCCGGGCGTGAGCGCCGTGGTCTTCGACGACCAGGGGCGGGTGCTGCTGGGTCGCCGGGCCGACAACGGCCGCTGGACGATCATCTGCGGCATCCCCGAACCCGGTGAGCAGCCGGCCACGGCGGTGGTCCGCGAGGTGGAGGAGGAGACCGCGGTGCGCTGTGTCCCCGAACGCATCGTGCTCGTACGGACCCTGGCGCCGGTGACCTACCCCAACGACGACCGGTGCCAGTTCGTGGACGTCTGCTTCCGCTGCCGTGCGGTGGGCGGCGAGGCGCGGGTGAACGACGACGAGTCGATGGACGTCGACTGGTTCCCGCTCGACGCGCTCCCCGAGATGGAGGACTTCTCCCTGTCCCGGATCAAGCAGGCGCTCCAGGACGGCCCGACATGGTTCGAGCCCACCGTCGCGGAGTGAAGTATGTGCCGCCCCCACATCGGACCGGGCCCGGCGGCTGCCTAATGTGCCCCTCATGAGCGCGTCCACCACACCAGGCCCGGGCCCCCGGCCGTCCGACGGCCTCGATCTGTCCCGCCGTACCGCACTCGTCACGGGCGCCGCCGGGGGCATCGGCCGGGCCTGCACGCTGCGGCTGGCCGCCGCCGGGGCGCGGGTGCGGGCCGTCGATCTGGACGCCGAGGGCCTCACCGACCTGGTCGCCGCGGCCTCCGGACTGCCCGGCCCGGTCGAGGCCCACCCCCTCGACCTCACCGACCTCGACGCCGCCGAACGGGCCGCCGTCGGCATCGACATCCTGGTCAACAACGCCGGGCTCCAACTCGTCCGGCCCATCGAGGACTTTCCGCCCGAGGTCTTCTCCCGGGTGCTGACCGTGATGCTCGAGGCCCCGTTCCGGCTGGTGCGCGGCGCGCTGCCGCATATGTACGCGCGGGGCTGGGGCCGGATCGTCAACATCTCCTCCGTGCACGGGCTGCGCGCCTCCCCGTACAAGTCGGCCTATGTGGCCGCCAAACACGGTCTGGAGGGGCTCTCCAAGGTCGCCGCCCTGGAGGGCGCGGCGCACGGGGTGACCTCCAACTGCGTCAACCCCGGCTATGTGCGCACCCCGCTCGTCGAACGGCAGATCGCCGACCAGGCCGAGGCCCACGGGATCTCGCCGGAGCGGGTCGTCGCCGAGGTGATGCTGGCCGATACGGCGGTCAAGCGGCTGGTCGAACCCGAGGAGGTCGCCGAGGCCGTCGCGTATCTCTGCGGTCCGCACACGTCCTTCGTCACCGGTGCCTCGCTCAGCATGGACGGCGGATGGACCGCCCACTGAGCGGCCCAGCGGATCGGTCACCGGGCGACGAAGGCCGATTGGCTCAGCCACCGGGCCACGAAAACGGATTGGCTCAGCCGTCGGCGGACAGTGGCCCATTGGCTCAGCCACTGGACCGCGTACTGCCCGGCCGCCCCGTCGAAGGAGCACCGGGCCGCCTTACGGCTGGCGCCGCCGGGCCCGGCGGGAGTATGCCTGTGCCCATGTCCGACGACCGGCCGGAGGCCCCCTACCTGGAACTGCTCGTACGCGGCGCGCCCGCCGAGGCGTACGAGCGCCCGGTGCTGCGCGCCCGCGCCGACAAGGCCCCGGCCGACCGGCTGGCGGCCCTGGAGCGCGCCAAGCTGCTCGCGCTGCGGGTGCGCGGTGAGCTGGAGGGGCGACGGCGGCGCGAGGCCGAGCTGTCCGCCCTCTACGAGACTGCCCACGACCTGGCGGGGCTGCGCGATCTGGACGCGGTGCTCCAGGCCATCGTGCAGCGCGCCCGCTCCCTGCTGGGCACCGAGGTCGCCTATTTGACGCTGAACGATCCGACGGCCGGTGACACCTATATGAGGGTCACCGACGGTTCGGTCTCGGCCCGTTTCCAGCAGCTTCGGCTCGGCATGGGGGAGGGGCTCGGCGGTCTGGTGGCCCAGACCGCCCGCCCCTATGTGACCGAGAGCTACTTCCACGATCCGCGGTTCCAGCACACCCACACCATCGACGCGGGGGTCAGGGACGAGGGACTGGTCGCCATCCTCGGGGTGCCGCTGCTGCTCGGCAGCGGGGTCATCGGTGTGCTGTTCGCGGCCGACCGCCGGGCCCGGGTGTTCGAACGCGAGCAGACAGCCCTGCTCGGTTCGTTCGCCGCCCACGCGGCCGTGGCCATCGACACCGCCCATCTGCTCGCCGAGACCCGTACGGCGCTTGCCGAGCTGGAGGCCGCCAACGAGATCATCCGGGACCGCAGCCGGGTCATCGAGCGCGCCTCCGAGGTCCACGACCGGCTCACCGAGCTGGTGCTGCGCGGTGGCGGGGTGCACGACGTGGCCGATGCCGTGGCCGAGGTGCTCAGCGGTTCCGTGGAGTTCCTCGAGGTCGACGAGGCGCCCGCGGCGGCCGTCGACCGGTCCCGGGCCGACGGCCACGCGGTGCGCGACGGCGAGGAGGACTGGGTCGCCGCCGTCTCGGCGGGTGGCGAGCTGCTCGGCGCGCTCGTGCTGCGCGGCCACCCCCGGCTCGACCCCATGGACCAGCGCACCCTGGAGCGCGCCGCGATGGTCACCTCGCTGCTGCAGCTCGCCCGCCGCTCGGCGGGTGAGGCCGAACAGCGGGTGCGCGGTGAGCTCCTGGACGACCTCCTCGACACCCCCGACCGCGAGCCCCGGCTGCTGCGCGAGCGCGCCGCGCGGCTTCGGGCGGACCTTGACACGCCCCATGTGGTGCTCGCCGCGGGCATCGAGGCCCCGGATACCGGCACCCCCGCCGCCGGTCCCGGCGGCACACCCGGAGGCAGTCCCGGCGGCGCACCCGGAAGCGGCCCCGGCGCCACACCCGGAAGCAGGTCAGGCGGCGCACCCGGCGGCGGCTCCGGTAGCGCGCCCGCCGAGGACGCCGAGGGCCGTCGGCGGCTGTGGTCCGCCGCATCCCATCTGGCGGTCACCCGGCACGGTCTGGCCGCCGCCCGCGACGGCGGCACGGTTCTGCTGCTGCCGCTGGCCGACGGCGACACGGCCGACGCCCTCGCCCGCCGCACCGCCCGGCAGCTGGGCACCGCCGTACACGCCGCGGTCACCGTCGGCGCCTCCGCACCCGTCCCCGCGCCCGCCGCACGGCCCGGGGAGGTCGCCGCGGGCTATGCCGAGGCGCGGCGCTGTCTGGCCGCCCTGCGGGTGCTGGGCCGGGCCGGACAGGGCGCCGCCGCCGAGGACTTCGGCTTTCTCGGCCTGCTGCTGGCCGGTACCCGCGAGGGCGCCCCGGACGGCACCGGCGTCCAGGACTTCGTGACCCGCACCGTGGGCGCGGTCATCGACTACGACGAGCGGCGCGGCACCGAACTGATCCGCACCCTCGACGCGTACTTCGCGGGCGGGATGAGCCCGGCCCGTACGAAGGACGCCCTCCACGTGCACGTCAATACGGTGGCGCAGCGGCTGGAGCGGATCGGGCGGCTGCTCGGTCCCGACTGGCAGTCGCCCGCCCGCTCCCTGGAGATCCAGCTCGCCCTGCGGCTGCACCGCCTGGCCTCGGCCGTGGGCTACTGAGCCGAGGCCGAACGGGCCGTGCGCTCCGCCGCATCCGGTGCCGGGCGCGGGGACGGGGCCGAGGTCGGTTCGACGGCGGCCAGATCGCGGTCCCGGGTCTCCTTGGCGACGCCCACGGCCACCACGGTGAGCAGGGCCGCCGCGATCACATAGAGCGCGATCGGGGTGGCGCTGCCGTAGTCGGCCAGGAGCGCGGTGGCGATCAGCGGGGCGGGCGCACCGGCCGCGACGGACGCGAACTGCGCGCCGATCGACGCCCCCGAATACCGCATCCGGGTCGCGAACATCTCGGAGAAGAAGGCCGCCTGGGGCGCGTACATCGCGCCATGGAAGATCAGCCCGACCGTCACGGCGAGCAGCAGCGCAGGGAAGCCCTTGGTGTCGATGAGGAGGAAGAAGGGGAAGGCCCACGCGCCCACGCCGACCGCGCCCAGGAGATACACCGGGCGCCTCCCGATCCGGTCCGACAGCGCGCCCCATGCCGGGATGACCGCGAAGTGCACGGCCGAGGCGATCAGTACGGCGTTGAGCGCGGTCTGCTTGCCGAGGTCCACATGGTCGGAGGTCGCGTAGACGAGGACGAAGGCGGTGATGACGTAGTAGCTGATGTTCTCGGCCATCCGCGCGCCCATGGCGATCAGCACATCCCGCCAGTGGTGGCGCAGGACCGCCACCAGCGGCATCTTCTCGGTGGCCGCCTCGCCCGCGGCCGCCTTACGGGCCTCGGCCCGGGCCTGCGCCGCCTTGAACACCGGCGATTCATCGACAGAGAGACGAATCCACAACCCGACCAGTACCAGCACCCCCGAGAGCAGGAACGGCACCCGCCACCCCCACGCCTCGAAGGCGTTGTCGGAGAGCAGGGCGGTGAGCGCGGAGAGCACCCCCGTGGCCAGCAACTGCCCGGCCGGGGCGCCGGTCTGCGGCCAGGACGCCCAGAACCCGCGCCGCCGCGGGTCCCCGTGCTCCGACACCAGCAGCACCGCCCCGCCCCATTCGCCGCCGAGCGCGAACCCCTGGACCAGACGCAGCGCGGTGAGCAGTACGGGCGCCGCCGAACCGACCGTGGAGTGGGTGGGCAGCAGCCCGATGGCGCAGGTCGCGCCGCCCATCAGCAGCAGACTCAGGATCAGCAGCTTCTTACGGCCGAGCCGGTCGCCGTAATGGCCGAAGACCAGGGCGCCGACCGGCCGGGCGGCGAAGCCGACCGCGTAGGTCAGGAACGACAGCAGCGTGCCGACGAGCGGATCGGAGTCCGGGAAGAAGAGCTTGTTGAAGACCAGGGCGGCGGCCGAGCCGTAGAGGAAGAAGTCGTACCACTCGATGGTGGTGCCGATGAGGCTCGCGGCGACGATGCGGCGCAGTGAGCCGGGTGGGGTCGGGGGAGCGGAGGCCGGAGAATCCGGGGTGGTCATGGGTCACCACTTCCGAGCGGGGTGCGGGGACGATTTTGTGTTGCCACACCGTAGAAATGCGCACTTCGGCTCGGATATGTAGGCGGGCGACACACTTCACCCGGCCACTGTGGTGACGCGCCCCGCCCAGGGTGCCCCCGAGCCGGCACGGCCCCGTCCAACATGCCCCGGGTCGGCGCCTCCCGCCCCGAATGCCCCCTAGTCGGCCCGCCCCGTACGAGGCCGCCGCACCTTGCCGAGCTGGAGCATGGCGGCGCCGAGCTGGTCCCCGGTGAGCGAGGGGGCCGGGAGCGGGTGGGACCCCTCGGGGCGCAGCCCGTCGAGCAGCAGGGCCAGATAGCGGCGCCAGGCCATCGGTGCGGCGACGGTCGAGCCCGGGACCGCGCGGCCGAGCGCGGCCAGCAGGAACAGCAGGTCCTCCGCCGTGGTGTCCTTCCGTGCCGCGCCCTGCTCCTGAGCGCGGCGCAGAAGGACGTCGAGCGTCTTGTGGTTCTCCTTACGGAGCGCGTCGAGCGAGGGGACGCCTTGGATGCCGGTGGTCATCAGGTCGTTGGTGCCCCGGTCGGCGGCGAGCAGTCCGAATATGCGCTCCAGGTAGGCTGTCAGGCCGACCCAGGCGTCCGGCGCCGAGCGGGCTTCTTCGGCGGCCCGCAGGATTTCCCGTAGGGAATCGCCGAATACCGCCTCGATGAGTTCCGCCCGGCCGGCGAACCGCCGGTAGAGAGTGGCGCTGCCGACTCCGGCCCGACGGGCGATGTCGTCGAGCGGGGCGTCCACACCCTGATCCGTGTAGATCTCCCGGGCGGCAGCTATCAGCATCTCGCGGTTGCGCCGTGCGTCTCGGCGCAACGGTGTCTCTTTCTCCACACGGCTGCCCATGGCCCGCAACCCTAACACTAACCGGGGGAATCTCTCCGGTTAGTGTTAAGATCACCGAAGGACCGGAGAACTATCCCCGGTTCTGGCTTCGGGGGAAGCCGCCATCCGACTGAGGGGATCGCATGCCCCAGGATCTGTCCGCGCTCGGCGCGGATTTCGTCGTCAACCCGTATCCGGTCTACGCACGACTGCGGGAACGGGGCCCGGTCCACCGGGTGCGCACCGACGCCTCCGGTGAGTTCTGGCTCGTCGTCGGCCATGAAGAGGCCCGCGCCGCGCTGACCGATCCCCGGCTGAGCAACGACGTCCGGCACTCGGCGGCGTGGCAGGACGACGGCGGCAACGCCATCGGGCGGAACATGGTGCAGACCGACCCGCCGCACCACACCCGGCTGCGGGGGCTGGTGGCCCGCGCCTTCACCCCGGGGCGGATCGAGGCACTGCGCCCGCGCGTGCGGCAGATCGCGGACGGACTCCTGGACGCCATGGTCCCGTTGGGCCGGGCCGATCTCGTCGAGGACTACGCGCTGCCGCTGCCCCTGGCCGTCATATGCGAGCTGCTCGGCGTCCCGGAGACGGATCACAAGGCGTTCCACGACTGGTACCTCGAGAGCACCGACATGACCCGCCCGGAGGCCGCCGGTGCCGCCGCCCAGGCCCTTACGGGGTACTTCGCGGAGCTCATCGAGTCCAAGCGCGGCGCTCCCGGCGGCGATCTGCTCAGTGCCCTGGTCCGCACCATGGACGAGGACGGTGACGCGCTCTGTGACGAGGAAATGCTCGGCATGACGTTCGTGCTGTTGGTCGCCGGTTACGAGACCTCCGCGAACCTGATCTCCAGCGGCACCCTCGCCCTGCTCCGCCACCCCGAGCAGCTGGCCGCGCTGCGCGCCGACTGGTCGCTGCTGGAGGGCGCGATCGAGGAGATGCTGCGCTACGACGGCCCGGTGGAGAGCGCCGCGTTCCGCTTCACCAAGGAGCCGGTGGAGATCGCCGGTACCGCCATTGCGGCCGGGGAGCCGATCGCGGTCGCCCTGGCCGCCGGGTCGCGCGACCCCCATCGCTTCGCCGAGCCGGACCACTTCGACATCCGGCGCTCGTCGCGCGGCCATCTCGCCTTCGGGCACGGGGTCCACCACTGCCTGGGCGCCCCGCTGGCCCGGCTCGAAGGAGCCGTCGCCTTCCGGGCCCTGCTGGAGCGCTGCCCCGATCTCGCCCTGGACGCCGATCCGGCCGAACTCGCCTGGCGGCCCAGCCTGATGCTGCGCGGACTGCGCCGGCTGCCGGTACGGTTCACCCCCACTCCTGACGCCTGAACTCCGGCTCCGGACGCCTGAGCCCCCGCCCGCCCCGGCCGGATACGCTCGACGGGCCGCCCCGGCCGAGGACGCTCGACGGACCGCGGTGCGTGCCCACCGCGGTCCGGGGGCCAGGGCGTTCAGCGTGGTTCCGGAATCATGCGCAGCGGACCGGCGGTAAGGCTCATCTGCGCCCTCGGCCGGATCTTCGTCCCCGGAATCGGGCGCATCCGCCAGCGGCCCGCGATCGCGGCCAGGGCCAGTGTCGCCTCCGTCATGCCGAAGACATCGCCGATGCACTTCCGGCTGCCACCGCCGAACGGCAGATACGAGCCGCGCGCCACATCCTTGGCCCGCTCGGGGAGCCAGCGGTCGGGGTCGAAGGACTCCGGGTCGGGGAAGAGGGCCGGATCGCGGTGTAGCACATACGGGCTGATCAGCACGTCCGACGCCGGGGGCAGCCGCCGCCCGCCGAGCTCGGTGGACTCGGTGGTGGTCCGGGTGAACAGCCACGCGGGCGGGAAGAGCCGCAGCGCCTCGCTGAACACCCGCTGGGTGTAGGCGAGCCGGGGGACGTCGGCGTACCGCGGGGCCCGCCCGCCCAGCACCTCGTCGACCTCGGCGTGCAGCGCGGCCTCGGCCCGGGGATTGCGGCCGAGCAGGAACCAGGCCCAGGTCAGCGCGGAGGCGGTGGTCTCGATCCCGGCCAGCAGCAGGGTCATGACCTGGTCGTGGATCTCCTGGTCCGACATCGTGCCGCCGGTCTCGTCGTCCTGTGCGGCGAAGAGTGCGGACAGCACATCGCCGCGGTCGCCGTCGTCCGCCGCCTTGTAGTCGTCGATCATGCGGTCGATGAGCTGGTTGAGCCGGGTGAGCGCGTCGTCGAAGCGCCGGTTCGCCGCGAGCGGAAGCTTGGCCAGCAGCCCGGTGGGGTCGATCGCCTGCCGGTAGGCGCCCTCCACGACGATGGGCAGACAGTGCTGGATCTCGGCCACGGCATGCGGCGCCATATCGGTCGAGAAGAGCGCACGGGCCGTCACCCGCGCGGTGAGCGCGAGCATCTCATGGCTGACGTCGATGGGACGGCCCGCCGTCCACGCCGTCGACTCGGCCTCGCACTCCCGCTCCATCACCTCGGCGTACTTGGCGATCCGGGCGGCCTGGAAGGCGGGCTGTACCAGCCGGCGCTGCCGTCTGTGGTCCGCCCAGTCGGAGGTGATCAGGCCGTTGCCCAGGATGGGCTTCGCCTTCTCCTTGACCGGTCCGCCGGTGTCGTAGATCCGCGCGTTCACCAGCACCTGCTGGACCAGCTCCGGATGACAGGGCAGAAAGACGGGCCGGGGCCCCAGCCGGAGCTCGACCAGATCGCCGTAGGCGGGCAGGGAAGCCAGGAACTGAAGCGGCTTGCGGCCCATCAGCAGGACATGGCCGGCCAGCGGAAGCCCGCCGGGGGCGAGGGCGTGCCGCCAGTGGCGCGTCGCCGGTTGCTGCGCGGTCCTCATGCGGAAGATGTCCTTCGCTCGCGAGGTGGGGTACGGAAGGTACGGGGCGTCCGGTCCGGGGCGGACCCCGGACCGGACGTCGTCAGCGCGGCTCGCACACCATCGGCAGCGGGCCGGGTTCGAGCGTCGCCTTCGGCTCGGGGCGCAACGTCGTCCCGGGCACCGGGCGAAGACGCCACCGGCTCGCGATCGTCGCCACGATGAGGGCGGTCTCGGTCAGCGCCAGGACGTCCCCGATGCATTTGTGGCTGCCCGCGCCGAACGGGAGCAGCGCCCCGCGCGGCACCTCCTTGGCACGGTCGGGGAGCCAGCGCTCCGGGTCGAACCGCTGGGGGTCGGGGAACAGTTCGGGGTTGTGGTGCAGCGCCTGGGCGCTGTACAGGATCATCGTGCCCGCCGGGATGGTGCGGCCGCCGAGGTCCGTCTCGGCCGCCGTCACCCGCATCGCCATCCAGGACGGCGGATACAGCCGCAGCGACTCGGTGATGACCCCGCGGGTGTACTCCAGGGACGGCAGGTCCTCGAAGGTGGGTGAACGGCCCTCGAGGGCCTCGTCGATCTCGGCGTGCACCCGCTTCTCCACCTCCGGGTGGGCGCCCAGCAGATGGAAGACGAAGGCGAGCGTCGAGGCTGTGGTCTCGCTCCCGGCGACCAGGAAGGTGACCACCTGGTCGAGGACCTCGCCGTCGTCCAGCCCCTCGCCGGTCTCGGGGTGTTCGGCGCGCAGCAGCGTGGAGAGCAGATCGCCGTGGTCGGCGCCGGAGCGCCGGCGGTCGCGGATCATCTCGTCCACGATTTCCCGCAGCCGGGCATTGGCCCGGTCATAGCGGCGGTTGCCCGGGGTCGGGAGCTTCTCCATGATCCCCAAAGGCGCCATGGTGCGCTTGTAGATGCCGTGCGAGACGATGCGCAGACAGTGGCGCGCCTCGTCGATCGTCGCCTCGTCGATCCCGGTGGAGAACAGCGTCCGCGCGGCGACCCGCATCAGCAGGGCGTGCATGGTGTCGCTGAGGTCCAGGGTCCGCCCCGGCTCCCAGGAGCCGATCGCGGCGCGGGTGTCATCGGCGACCGCGGCGGTGTAGTCGGCGATCTTCGGGGTGTGGAACGCGGGCTGGATCATCCGCCGCTGAGTGCGGTGATCCTCGCCCCGGGAGACCGAGAGGCTGTTCCCGAGCAGTTGCCGTGCCTTGTCGAAGACCCCGCCCTTGTCGAACACACGGGGATTGAGCAGCACATGGCGGACCAGCTCGGGATGACAGGCCAGATAGGCGCGGCTGGGCCCCAGCCTCACCTCTACCAGATCGCCGTGGGCGGGCAGGGAGGCCAGGAACTGCAGCGGACGGCGCCAGAGCGCCAGAGTGTGCCCCAGCAGCGGCACCGAGCCGGGCGCCGTGCCGGTGGTCCAGGAGTGCTCCGGCTGTGCGGAGCTCTTCGTGGAAGTCACGGTTCCCCGTTCCCTTACTGAATGCGAGAGTTGACGTCGTTGACGGCCGTCTTGTAGCGCTTGTTGCTGATGGTCCAGACGAAGTTGCCGTAGATCAGGTCGAGGAAGACGTCCTGCGTCAGCTGGTCGAACACCTTGATGCACTCGATGTCCTCGATCATGTCATCGAGCCGGGCCTGGAAGAACTCCTTGAACGTCGTCTCATCGTTCACATCGCAGAGCCGGAAACAGTTGGTGATCTGGCCCAGCGAGACCTCGCGGTCATACGAGTAGAAGTCGTTGACGATGGTGAGTCCGCGGGTGGTCATCCGCGCGGCCAGGCTTGTTTTGGAGTGTTCGGTGAACTCCGGATGCCGGTAGATCGGGTACGACATCTTCATCCAGAAGTCGACGCCGATGTCCGTGACCCGAAAACGGAAATACTGCTCCGGGGACGTGGTGCACAGCGCCGCCTTGATGGGCGAGTCGCGGAACATGTGGTCGCTGGTGACGAAGGCGCGCGCGGCCTCGTACGCGACCTCCGCGTCCTCGGGGTCGTAGTACTTCTCGCAGATCGCGCGCAGCCGCGGCAGGAAGAGACCGAAGTCGTGCAGTGCGGGATCCATGTCGTCCCACACGAACGTCACACAGTTCAGGACGCAGACGGCCTTGAACGCCTCCATGTCCTTGATATGGCGGGGGCTCTGGGACCAGAGCACCACCCCCATATAGGAGATCCAGCGCTCATCGGAAACCGATTTACCGAGGGGGGCCACCGCCGCGTTGCAGTCGTCTATGACCTCGCGCAGTTCGGCGTCGGTCAATTCGACCTTGGTGGGCCGGGTGACGACGTAGCGGTCGAACATCTCCTGGAAGCGGCCGGTGCACTCCTCCAGGTACGGGCGGACGCTGCTCCGGCTGATGTCCTGGGCCCCGGCCGTGGAAAGTCCTGTCGTCATGAGTTCCTCACAGTGGCCATGCGGGCGATCAGCTTCAGCGCGTTGACCGCGTCCGCGGTGAATGGGGCGTCGTCGAGGGCCCGCAGGGCCTGTGTCCGGCGGTCGTCGATCATCTGCTCGACGGCCTCCCGGGCGGTGGTGGCGGCGAAGATCTCCTGGATGGTCACGGCGTCCGACTCGTCGAGCAGCGGATTGCCGATGAGGCTGCGCAACCGCGCCGCCTGGGCGCTGTCGGAGCCGCGCAGGGCGAGCGCGATCAGGGTGGTGTTCTTCCCGGCCCGCAGATCGTCCAGCTGGGACTTGCCGGTGGACTCCGGATCGCCGTACACGCCCAGCAGATCGTCGCGGAGCTGGAACGCCTCGCCGAGCGGCAGGGCGTAGGCGGTGAACGCCTCCATGGCCTCCGGGGCGGCGCCCGCGATGGCGGCTCCGACGTGCAGCGGACGCTCGATGGTGTACTTGGCGGTCTTGTACCGGTTGACGGTGAGGGTGGCCTCGACGTCGTCCGTCAGCTCCCCGGTGGCCTGCAGATCGAGGTACTGGCCCAGCATCACCTCGGTGCGCATCTCCGACAGCAGCGGCAGCACGGCGTCGAACTGGGCGGGGGTGAGACCGGCCGAGTGCAGCAGCTCGTCCGACCAGGTGAGCGCGAGGTCGCCGAGCAGCACCGCCCCGCTGACCCCGAACCGCTCGATCTGATCCGGCCTGCGGTCGGCGGCGCACAGCGCGGCCAGGGTGCGATGGATGGTCGGCCGGCCGCGGCGGGTGTCGCTGTCGTCCATGACGTCGTCGTGGATCAGCGCGAAGGCGTGGAACATCTCCAGGCAGGCGGCCACCCGGAACACCGCGTCGGTGTCCTCACCGCCGCCGACGGCCTGCCAGCCGGTGACACACAACAGGGGCCGTATGCGCTTGCCACCGGACAGGAAATCCTTGAGCAGTCCGGAGAGATACGGCAGATGGTGTTGCGGAGTGGTGCGGGCCTTGGCCGACAGAAAGTCTTCGAGTACGACGTCCACCGACTCGCGGACGGTATCCGCATCCAAGCGGCCGGGGCTGAGCGTGGGTGTGGTCATGCGACTGACTCCTCCACGTCGAAATGTCGAAATCCGTTGATTAAGGAGAAGGAAACAGGCACGCGGAAACCCTTGTTTCTCTGGAAAAGATGGATTGCCGTGTGTGCTGTGTACGGCACCATGAAGGCAGGAGCGGGATGTGACCGCTGCCCCATGGTCGATGGGTCGAACGCGCCGCGACGGGCGCGAAGATCAGACGCTCAGGGGACCATGAGATCGGCGCGGTCGGGTCATTTCCGCGCTAGGAATCCAAGCCAGCCCGCAATGGGGCACCGGCCGGTGCGACACCCGCGTCGGCATCATCGGTTCGATGGATGCCAGGTGTGCGCGGGCACACTCAATCACGCCCATTTATTCCCCCTGAGTGCCGCCAGTCCCCCCACTCGGACATCAGCAGTCTAGACGCAAGATCGACGGATTCGGAAGCCCGTTCTGGTATCGCGCCTATCACTTGACGGCCGGGGGCCGGGGAGGTCTCGCCGAGCCGGGTGCGGTCCGAAACGGGCAACTCGCCCCGTACGCGGCGAGTATCAGTGGAATAAGCGGCGCGCAATATTGCGACAGAGGGTTCGTTGAAGATCGAACGAGGCTCCGCCTTCCCCGGCGGAGCCCCGTTCAATAGCCTTGTGGTGCCCGATCTTGTGGTGTCGGACCTCGCGGTGTCAGACCTTGCGGTAGTCGTACGCCTCCGAGGCCGCCTGGAGCACCCCGTCCACATCCGCCCCGGTGGAGGCGGTGACGAGCGCCGCGACCGCCCCCTCCACAAGCGGGGCGTCCACCAATCGGGTGCCCTCCGGCAGTTCATCGCCCTCGGCCAGCAGCGCCTTGACGGCCAGGACCGCGCTGCCCAGGTCCACCAGGACCGCCACTCCGGCGCCCCGGTCGACCGCGTGGGCCGCCTCCGCTATGAGCTCCGGACTGGTGCCGAACCCGCCGTCCGCGGTGCCGCCCGCCGCGCGGACCGGCGCCGCGCCACCGCCGGACAGCCCCTTCGCCATCTCGGCCACCGAGTCCGCCACCGCCGCGCTGTGCGACACCAGCACTATGCCGACCAGCTTCTTCTCGCCCTCGTCGGTCATCGGGCCGCCTCCGCCAGTGCCGCGATGAGCAGCGCCGAGGAGGTGGCGCCCGGGTCCTGGTGGCCGACGCTGCGCTCACCCAGATAGCTGGCCCTGCCCTTGCGCGCCAGCATGGGCACGGTGGCCAGCGCGCCCTTCTCGGCGGCCTCGCCCGCGGCCGCGAACGACCCGGTGGCCCCGCCGAGCGCCTCGACGGCGGGGAGCAGCGCGTCCAGCATCGTCTTGTCGCCGGGCGCGGCGCCGCCGAGCTGCGCCACCGCGTCCACCCCGGCCCGCAGCGCGTCCGCCAGCTGCTGCGGGGTGATCTGCTCGGCGTCGCCGAGCGCCTTGCCGGCCCGCCGCAGCAGCGTCCCGTACAGCGGTCCGGACGCCCCGCCCACCTTGGAGATCAGCTGGCGCCCGGCCAGGATGAGCGTGGCCCCGGGCGAGCCCGGCGGCTCCTTCTCCAGCGCCTCGGCCACGGCGGCGAAGCCGCGCTGCATATTGGTGCCGTGGTCGGCGTCGCCGATCGCGGAGTCCAGGTCGGTGAGACGGGCCGCCTCACGGCTCACGGACGTGGCCGCGGCGGTGAGCCATCGGAGGAAAAAAGGGGTGTCGAGCGTGTCATCGACGGCGGGTTCACTGCTGGACACAGGCGCCTCCTCGGTCGTAGCCAACGGCGACAGCGTACGTATCGGGGGCCGGCCGGCCTCAGGCACCCCAGCGCAGCCCGACGGTCCGCACGGGCGCGTCCCACAGCCGCAGGAGGTCCTCGTCGACCTGGCACAGCGTGATCGAAGCGCCCGCCATGTCGAGTGACGTGACGTAGTTGCCGACGAGCGTACGCGCCACCGCCACCTGCCGCTCGCCGAGCACCCGGTGCACCTCGGCGGCGAAGCCGTACAGCTCCAGCTGCGGGGTCGCCCCCATGCCGTTGACCAGGAGCAGCACCGGGTTCTCCGGGCGCAGGTCCTCGACCACCACCTGCACGGCGTAGTCGGCGATCTCGCGGGAGGTCATCATCGCCCGCCGCTCACGCCCCGGCTCGCCGTGGATACCCACGCCCAACTCCAGCTCCCCGGCGGGCAGTTCGAAGGTGGGGCCGCCCTTGGACGGGGTGGAACAGGGGCTGAGCGCGACGCCGAAGCTCCGCGAGAGCTCGTTCACCCGTCGGGCGATCGACTCCACCCGCTCCAGTGGCGCGCCCTCGGCGGCCGCCGCACCCGCGATCTTCTCCACGAACAGAGTGGCCCCGGTGCCGCGCCGGCCCGCCGTGTAGAGGCTGTCGGTCACCGCCACATCGTCGTTGACCAGGACCTTCGCGACCTGGATGCCCTCGTCCTCGGCGAGCTCGGCGGCCATGTCGAAGTTGAGCACATCGCCCGTGTAGTTCTTGATGATGAACAGCACGCCCTTGCCGCTGTCCACCGCCGCCGCGGCGCGCACCATCTGATCCGGCACGGGGGAGGTGAACACCTCGCCGGGGCAGGCGGCGTCGAGCATGCCGCTCCCCACGAAACCGCCGTGCAGCGGTTCGTGTCCCGATCCGCCGCCGGAGACCAGCCCCACCTTGTCCTCGACCGGCGCGTCCCGCCGGACGATCACCCGGTTCTCGACGTCGACGATCAGTTCGGGGTGGCAGGCGGCCATTCCGCGCAGCGCGTCGGCGACCACCGTCTCGGGGACGTTGATGAGCATCTTCATGGGTGTGTCCGTCCTCCGCCGGATGGGGCTGTGCACCGCTGCAACAGCCTACGGATCCGTCGCGTCCATGGCACCCCTTGGACACTGAGCCGGATGGCCTAATAGGACGAAAAAGGTACATAGACATCATATGGTGCGCGCATGGAGAATACTGCCGCACCGGCGGCCGCCGTCCTGCCCCCGCACCCCCAGCCACGCCAGCCGCGGCGGTACCGTCGCCCGGCCCCCTGGCTCGGGCTGGTGGCCATCGGATACGCCGTGGTCCAGCTCGCCATGGTGATCCCGCACACCGGCCACGCGCTGGGCTGGGACGAGTCCGTGTACGTCTCCCAGGTCGATCCGCGCACCCCGCCCGCGTACTTCAGCGCACCCCGCTCGCGCGGCGTCAGTCTCCTGGTCGCGCCCCTCGTCGCCGCGACCGACTCCATTCCGGCGCTGCGGATCCTGCTCATGCTGGTCTCCGCGGGCGCGCTCTACGGCGCCTTCCGGGTCTGGACCCGGCTGCTGCCCCCGGCCCAGGTCGCCCTGGCCGCGCTGCTCTTCTCCGGACTGTGGATCACCCAGATCAGCGGGCCCGCGGTGATGCCCAACCTCTGGGTGGCGATCGGCGCCGTCGCCGCCGTCGGCTGGTTCCTCCGCGCGCCGCACGAGTCCAACGCCCGCTGGTGGCTGGCCGCCGTCCTCGCGGGCGTCACACTGGTGCGCACCCCCGACGGGGGCTGGCTCACCCTGCCGCTGCTGATCGGCGCGATCGGGGTGCGCACCTGGCGGCCCGCCCTGCCCGCGCTGATCGGCGGGCCGCTGCTCGGCGCCGCCCAGTGGATCGGCGAGGCGTACGACCGCTTCGGCGGCATCGGCGAGCGGCTGAACGTCTCCAGCGACGTCGAGGGCGGCATGGGCCTCCACTTCAGCGTGGGGGCCGCGCTGCGCAGCCTCAACGGACCTCAGCTGTGCCGCCCCTGCGAGGTGCCGCTGCGCCACCCGGAGCTGACCGTATGGTGGCTGGCGCTGCCCGTGCTGACCCTCCTGTGCGTCCATGGCGCGCTGCGCGACCGCCAAGAGCTGCGCCGGGTGCGGGTGGGGCTGGGCAGACCGGCCGCCCGGCTCCCCGCGGTGCCGCTGACCATGCTGCCCATCGTCTGCGCGGCCACCCTCGCCCTGCCGTATCTGCTGCTCATCGGCTATTCCGCACCGCGCTTCCTGATGCCCTCCTACGCGCTGCTGGCGCTGCCGATCGCCGGGCTGGTGTTCCGCGCCGTACGGGCCGCGCGCTCACCGCAGCACCTGGCGGTCGCCCTCGGGGTGGTCATCACACTCCATCTGGCCAGCCAGTTCGTCATCCTCAACCACACCGCCAAGCAGTCCGACCACACCACCGGGCGCTATCGCACCGCCGCGCAGGGGCTGCAGCGGCTGGGGCTGCGGCCGCCCTGTCTGGTGACCGGCGACCGCGCCCTGCCCGTCGCGTACCACGCGGGCTGCTCCTCCGCGCAGACCAGCGGCAACAACCGGTCCACCACCCTGCCCACGCTGCTGCGCCGCGCTGCCCGTGAACCCACCGCGCTGCTGCTGCGGCGCGGCCAGACCCGGCCGCCGTCCTACGCCCGGACCTGGGTCGGCTATCCGCTGCCGGGCACCGAGTGGAACGCGTATCTGCCACCGGATCAGGCACGGGAGTGGGAAGCCGGGAAATCCCGACAGGAGACGTCCGGAAACGGCCCGAGCATGGGCGCCATGACGATGACCTACCCGACCACCAGCTGGGCCGGATTCGCGGCGGCCGAGCCCGCCTTCGCCGACTACGCCCAGGACCGCTTCGGCCGCTACCGCCACCATGTGCTGGCCACCCTGCGCCAGGACGGCTCCCCGCGGGTGACACCGCTCGAAGTCAACTTCCTCTCCGGCGAGTTGTGGCTGGGCATGATGCCCGACTCGCGCAAGGCGCTGGACCTGCGCCGCGATCCGCGGTTCTCGGTGCAGGCCAACCCGGGCCCCGGCGAGGGGCTGACCGAGGGCGATGTGCGGGTGAGCGGCCGGGCGGTCGAGGTGACCGACCCCGAGACGGTCGCCCGCTTCGCCGAGGAGGTCCGGCCGCCCGAGCCCTTCCACCTCTACCGCGCCGAGCTGACCGAGGTGGTGCACACCGCCCTGGAGAACGGGGAGATGGTGCTGCGAACCTGGCGTCCGGGCCAGCCGGTACAGGTCGTACGGCGCGGCACCGACGACAGCCCGCCCCGGGTGGCGAGCTGAGGCCCGGGCCGTGGACCGGGTCGACGGGCCCGGTCCACGGCCCTTCCGTATTGTTGGAACACGTTCTACCGTGCCCCTCGATCCCAGGACGCTCCCAGACCGCCGTCACGGCGCACGCGAGACTCCAGGAGGGGCCGTGGACCTCGAATACACCCCTGATCAGCGGCGATTGCGCGATGAGCTGCGCGCGTACTTCGCCGAACTGGTCCCCGACGACGCCTACGCCCGCTACGCCGACTCCACCGGGCAGAAGCGGTTCTACCGCGAGACCATCCGCCGGCTCGGCACCGACGGCTGGCTGGGGGTCGGCTGGCCCCAGGAGTACGGCGGGCGCGGGCTCGGCCCGGCCGAGCAGTTCATCTTCTTCGACGAGGCGGCCCAGGCCGGCGTGCCGCTGCCGCTGATGGCGCTCAACACGGTCGGGCCCACCATCATGCGGTTCGGCACCGAGGAGCAGAAGGCGTACTTCCTGCCCAAGGTCCTCTCCGGCGAGATCGACTTCGCGATCGGCTACAGCGAGCCCGACGCCGGTACCGACCTCGCCTCCCTCAAGACCCGCGCGGTGCGCGACGGCGACACCGCCTCCGGCTACTACACCGTGAACGGCCAGAAGACCTGGACGACCAACGGCGACACCGCCGACTGGGTCTGGCTCGCGGTCCGCACCGACCCCGACGCCAAACCCCACAAGGGCATCAGCATCCTGCTGGTCCCGACCGACGACCCCGGCTACTCCGCCACCCTCATCAAGACCCTCGCCTCCCACGACACCACCGCCAGCTACTACGAGAACATCCGCGTCCCGGCCACCCGCCGCGTCGGCCCCGAGAACGAGGGCTGGCGCATGATCACCACCCAGCTCAACTACGAGCGGGTCACCCTCGCCGCCCACGGCACCATGGCCATCCGCGCCCTGCGCGGTGTCCGCCAGTGGGCCGCCGACACCAAGCTCCCCGACGGCCGCCGGGTGATCGACCTCGCCTGGGTGCGCGGCCGGCTGGCCCGTACGCACGCCCGGCTGGACGCCATGAAGCTGCTCAACTGGCAGATGGTGGACGCCCTCCAGCGCGACACCCTGACCCCGCAGGACGCCTCCGCCGTCAAGGTGTACGGCTCCGAGGCGCGCCGCGACGCCTACGCCTGGCTGATGGAGATCGTCGGCGCCGCCGGTCCGCTCAAGGAGGGCTCCGCGGGCGAGGTCCTCCACGGAGAGCTGGAGCGCGGCTACCGCAGCAGCGTCGTCTTCACCTTCGGCGGCGGCAACAACGAGATCCAGCGGGAGATCATCTCCTGGATCGGCCTGGGGATGCCGCGGGTGCGCCGCTGAGCAGGCGAGATGCGTTGGTGGAACGGTCACCGTGACCGTTCCACCAACGGCGATCACGGAGCGGTGGAGGCACCTGAGCGGGAGTGGCCGTCACCGTGGCGGTCTCAGTTGGCGGCTCATGAGGGCTGCTCGTCCAGGGCGAAGATGTTGATCACGTCCTGGAGGGTGGGATTGTCGGGGTCTTCGGCTGTCGCGAGCTGCTCGGCACTGCGAGGGAACATCACGTGCTCGTATGCGGAGAGCGCGGCCTCGATGTCGCCGGGGTGTGCGGCGAGCGCCTCACCGAGGTCGGCGCCGTCCAGCATGGCCAGGTTGGCGCCCTCGCCGTTCGGGGGTATCAGGTGGGCGGCGTCGCCGACCAGGGTCACCCCCGGCACCCGGTCCCACCGGTGCCCGACCGGCAGCGAGTAGAGGGGGCGCAACACCGGTGCGGTGTCGCTCTCGGTGATCAGGGCGGTGAGTTCCGGTGCCCAGCCGTCGAATGCCCGCACGATCCGTGCGGTGGCCGCGGCGGAATCGGTGAAGTCGATACCGCCGAACCACTCCAGCGGCTCGGACAGCATCGCGTAGACGTGAAGGGTTCCGCCCTTCTCCCGTTGCGCCCCGATCTGCCTCGTGCCCTGATCGCCCGCGAACATCGACCCGCCACCGACCGCCTTCGCGGCAGCGGGGTGCCGCGTGTCGGCGTCGAACAGGTAGGTCTCGACGAACGACGTACCGGCGTACACGGGGCCGGCGGTGGAAAGCACCGGCCGGACCCGTGACCACGCGCCATCCGCGCCGACCAGCAGGCTCGTGACGACGGTGCCGCCGTCGGCGAAGGTCACCTCATGGCGGCCCTCGCCGAGGCCACGGACACCGCTGACCTTGTGCCCCCACCGGACGGTGCCCGCCGGGAGCGAGTCGAGCAGCAGCCGCCGCAACTCGCCGCGCTGCACCTCAGGGCGTCCGCCCGTACCGTCGTCGGGTTCGTCGACCAGGACGTTTCCCTCCCGGTCGAGACCCCGCACCGCCTGACGGCCCTCCAGGACGATGCCGCGGAACTCATCCATCAGACCGGCCGCCCGCACGGCCAGGAGGCCGTTGTAGTCGTGGATGTCGAGCATCCCGCCCTGCGAACGCGCCGTCGGCGAGGACTCCGCCTCGTAGACGGTGGCCGGGATGCCGTGGACGTGCAGGACGCGGGCGAGCGTGAGCCCGCCGAGTCCGGCGCCGATGATCGTGACGTGAGTGGTCATGCTGATTCCTTGCCTGTCGCATGCCTGCCGGATGGGCACCCGGCAGGCTCTCCGGCAAGGCTCAGGCCCTTCGCCGACAAACCACCGGTCCTCCGCCGACAAACCACCGGCATCGGACCGACAGCCCCGAAATATCACCGACACCGCGGCTCCGGCGGCCCTCGTGGCACGCGCCGGCCACCTCGGTCAGGCGCCGATGTACTCCGCGAGGTGTTCGCCGGTGAGGGTGGAGCGCTCGGCGACGAGATCGGCGGGGGTGCCCTCGAAGACGATGCGGCCACCGTCGTGACCGGCACCGGGGCCGAGGTCGATGATCCAGTCGGCGTGTGCCATGACCGCCTGGTGGTGCTCGATGACGATGACCGACTTGCCGGAGTCGACGAGCCGGTCGAGCAGGCCGAGCAGTTGCTCGACGTCGGCGAGGTGCAGACCGGTGGTCGGCTCGTCGAGGACATAGACGCCGCCCTTGTCGGCCATGTGGACGGCCAGCTTGAGCCGCTGCCGCTCGCCACCGGAGAGCGTGGTGAGCGGCTGGCCGAGGGTGAGGTAGCCGAGTCCGACGTCCGACATCCGCTGGAGGATCTTGTGGGCCGCCGGTGTGCGCGCCTCGCCGCTGCCGAAGAACTCCTCGGCCTCGGCCACCGACATCGCGAGCACCTCGCTGATGTCACGGCCGCCGAGGTGGTACTCCAGCACCGATGCCTCGAACCGCTTGCCCTCGCACTCCTCGCAGGCGGTGGCGGTGCTCTGCATGGTCGCCAGGTCGGTGTAGATCACGCCGGCGCCGTTGCAGGTGGGGCAGGCACCCTCGGAGTTGGCGCTGAACATCGCCGGCTTGACGCCGTTGACCTTCGCGAACGCCTTGCGGATCGGGTCGAGCAGTCCGGTGTACGTCGCCGGGTTGCTCCGGCGCGAGCCGCGGATCGGGGTCTGGTCCACCGAGACCACACCCTCCGGGGCCGGAATGGAACCGTGGAGGAGTGAGCTCTTGCCGGAGCCGGCGACACCGGTGACGACGCAGAGCACGCCGAGCGGGATGTCGACGTCGACGTTCCGCAGGTTGTTCGCCGTCGCGCCACGGATCTCCAGGGTGCCGTTGGCCTTGCGGACCGTCTCCTTGAGCCCGGCCCGGTCGTCAAGATGGCGGCCGGTGACGGTCTCGCTCGCCCGCAGCCCTTCGACGGTGCCCTCGAAACAGACGGTGCCGCCCGCCGTGCCGGCGCCGGGGCCGAGGTCCACGACATGGTCGGCGATGGCGATCGTCTCCGGCTTGTGCTCCACCACCAGCACCGTGTTGCCCTTGTCCCGCAGCCGCAGCAGCAGGTCGTTCATCCGCTGGATGTCATGCGGGTGCAGGCCGATGGTGGGCTCGTCGAAGACGTAGGTGACATCGGTGAGCGAGGAGCCGAGGTGGCGGATCATCTTGATGCGCTGCGCCTCGCCGCCGGAGAGCGTGCCCGAGGCGCGGTCGAGCGAGAGGTAGCCGAGGCCGATCTCCACGAACGAGTCGAGGGTGTGTCGCACCTTGGCGAGCAGCGGAGCCACCGACGGCTCGTCCAGTCCGCGGACCCATTCGGCCAGGTCGCGGATCTCCATCGCGCACGCGTCGGCGATGTTGACCTTGCCGATCCGCGAGGAGCGGGCCAGCTCGCTGAGCCTGCTGCCGCCGCATTCGGAACACTCGGCGAAGGTGACCGCCCGGTCCACGAACGCCCGGATATGCGGCTGCATCGACTCGCGGTCCTTGGCGAGGAACGACTTCTGGATCTTCGGGATCAGCCCTTCGTAGGTGAGGTTGACGCCGTTGATCTTCACCTTGGTGGGCTCGCGGTAGAGGAAGTCGTGCCGCTCCTTCTTGGTGTACGCGCGGATCGGCTTGTCCTTGTCGAAGAAGCCCGACTCGGTGATGACCCGCACGACCCAGCCGCCACCGGTGTAGGTGGGGATGGTGAACGGGTCCTCGGCGAGCGACTTGGAGTCGTCGTAAAGCTGGGTGAGGTCGATGTCGGAGACCGAGCCCCGGCCCTCGCAGTGGGTGCACATGCCGCCGGTGCGGCTGAAGCTCACCTTCTCGGTCTTGCTCTTCTCGGCACCGCGGTCGACTGTGAACCCACCGCTCGCCGAGACCGAGGCGACGTTGAAGGAGTACGCGCCGGGCGGGCCGATGTGCGGCTCGCCGAGCCGGCTGAAGAGGATGCGCAGCATCGCGTTGGCGTCGGTGGCGGTGCCGACGGTGGAGCGGGGGTCGGATCCCATCCGCTGCTGGTCGACGATGATCGCGCTGGTCAGCCCGTCGAGTACGTCGACCTCGGGCCGGGCGAGCGTCGGCATGAAGCCCTGCACGAAGGTGCTGTAGGTCTCGTTGATCAGCCGCTGCGACTCCGCGGCGATCGTGGTGAACACCAGCGAGCTCTTGCCCGAGCCGGAGACGCCGGTGAACACCGTCAGCCGGCGCTTCGGGATCTCGATGCTGACGTCCTTGAGGTTGTTCTCGCGCGCGCCGTGCACCCGGATCAGATCGTGGCTGTCGGCGGCGTGGGGCACAGCCGACCGCTGGTCCGTGTCCGTGGCCATGCTCATCGTGTCTCCATCTGGTTCGGGCGGGGGCCGCCTTCGCGGTATCCAGCGGTGTCGCCTGGCTCGATCTGACCAGGTTCGAACAATACGTCCGGTTCGCAGGCCGTGGCTGCCGGGGCCGGACGGCTCAGCGCAGCTCGTTGATGCGGATCATGTTGCCCGCGGGATCGCGAAAGGCGCAGTCGCGGATCCCGTACGGCTGCTCGGCCGGCTCCTGGACGATCTCGGCGCCGCTGGTCCGCACCCGCGCGAAGACGCCGTCGAGGTCGGCGGTGGCCAGGGTGATGCGGGCGTAGCTGCCCTTGGCCATCATCTCGACGACGGTGCGGCGCTCGTCGTCGGTGATGCCGGGGCCGAGGGCCGGGGGCTCCAGGACGATGGAGGTTCCGGGCTGCCCGGCGGGGCCGACCGTGATCCAGCGCATCCCGTCGTAGCCGACGTCCTTACGGATCTCGAAGCCGAGGGTGTCGCGGTAGAAGGCCAGCGAGGCGTCCGGGTCGTCATGCGGGAGGAAGGTCCAGTGAATGGTGAGGTCCATGGCGATGAAGCTAGCCGCGCCCGCGTGACCGGGGCTTCTCCATTCCTGACCGGTCCGGCCGGCCGTTTCTCCCGGCCGGTCGCTCCGCCTCCCCGGCCCCGGGCGCTGTGGGAAACTGAGCCGGTGAAACGGCAGGATCTCGATGACCTCGTCCGGCTGCGGCAGGCCCGCGACCGGATGGACCGCGACTACGCCGAGCCGCTCGACGTCCCGGCGCTGGCGCATGGCGCCCTGATGTCGCCGGGCCATTTCTCCCGCAGCTTCCGCGCCGCCTTCGGCGAGACGCCGTACAGCTACCTGATGACCCGCCGCATCGAGCGGGCCAAGGCGCTGCTGCGGCGCGGCGACCTTACGGTGACCGAGGTCTGCATCGCGGTCGGTTGTACGTCGCTCGGGTCGTTCAGCTCGCGCTTCACAGAGCTGGTCGGCGAGAGCCCGAGCAGCTACCGGGCCCGGAGCCATGACCATGGCGCCGCCATCCCGGCCTGCATGGCCAAGATCCACACGCGACCGGTCAGGAACGGAGAAGCGAGCCCCGCCGCCCGGCCGTAGCGTGAGCCCCATGGACATCACACTTTCCAGTTGCTTCATCGCCGTCGACGACCACGACAAGGCGCTCGCCTTCTACCGCGATGCCCTCGGCCTCGAGGTCCGCAACGACGTCGGGTTCGAGGGAATGCGCTGGGTGACCGTCGGGGCGCCCTCGCAGCCGGACGTGAACATCGTCCTGGAACCGCCGCTGGCCGACCCCAACGCCTCGCCCGACGACAGACAGGTCATGGCGGAGCTGATGGCCAAGGGCCTGTTGCGCGGTGTCATCTTCGCGACGGACGACTGCGACGCCACCTTCGAACGCGTCAGCGCCGCGGGCGGCGAGGTGCTGCAGGAGCCCATGGACCAGCCTTACGGCGTCCGCGACTGCGCGTTCCGCGACCCCTCCGGCAACATGTTGCGCTTCACCCAGCCTCTGAAGAAGTGAGCCCTTCAGCGGGTCCCGCCCAGGGGTCCGGTGCCGCCTAGGCTGGCCGTCGGGAGGTGGTGGCCATGGCGGCGGCCATACGGCAGGGCGGATCGGACGCCGACCCGGGGCTCTACGGCCCCAGGTCGGTGACCTGGCAGATGCACGGCGACCCGGTGATGTGGATCGCGGGGGTGCGCGCCCTGTACCTCCAGGCCCTGCATCCGCTCGCGGTGCGCGGCGTCACCCAGAACTCCGACTTCCGCAAGGATGCCTGGGGGAGGCTGCTGCGCACCGCGCGGTTCGTCGCCACCATCACCTACGGCACCACCGAGGCCGCCGAGCGGGCGGGCGCCAAGGTCCGGGGCATTCACCGCAGGCTCTCCCTCACCCACCCCGTCACCGGCGTCCGGCACGGCGTCGACGAGCCCGAGCTGCTGCTGTGGGTGCACTGCGCCGAGATCGACTCGTACCTCCATGTGATGCGGCGCTCGGGCTATCCGCTCACCGACGCCCAGGCGGACGCCTATGTCGCCGAGAACGTGGTGTCCGCCCGGCTGGTCGGCCTCGACCCCGCCGACGTACCGGCCGATACGGCGGCGCTCGCCGCGTACTTCGCGAAGGTGCGCCCCCAACTCGCCAACACCCCCGAGGCCCGTGAGGTGGACGCCTTTCTGCGGCGGCCCCCGGTCCATGCCCTGCTCGTCCCGGCGCGTGAGGCGATCTGGGGGCGCTTCGCCGCGCTCGCCTACGGGTCCCTGCCCCCGTACGCCCACGAACTGTACGGGCGCCCCGCACCCCCGCCCCCCGTGGTCACCCGCCGATTGCGGGCGATGGGCAGGGCGCTGCGCTGCATCCCGCCCACGGCCCGCTGGCAGCTGCCGCCGAAGCACATCATGCGGGCGGTCGAGCGACTCGGACCGGGCAGCCGCCCCTCGCCCTACAAACTGCGCAGAAACGCGGCCATACTGGACAGCGGGGATGCGACGGGGGCTCGGCCGCACGCGGCCGGTCTCCACGGGGGCGGCGGGAGCTGACTTCCGCCAAGGCAGGGGGAGCATGGCGGACATCAGGCTGATCCAGGGCCGGTATCGGCTGCTGGACCGGATCGGGCGCGGGGGAATGGGCGAGGTGTGGCGGGCGCGGGATGAGTCGCTCGGCCGGCGCGTCGCCGTCAAATGCCTCAAACCGCTGGGGTCGCGCCACGACCCCTCGTTCACCGGTGTGGTGCGGGAGCGCTTCCGCCGGGAGGCGCGGGTGGCCGCCGCGCTGCAGCACCGCGGGGTCACCGTGGTGCATGACTTCGGCGAGTACGAGGGCGCGCTGTACCTGGTCATGGAGCTGCTGGAGGGCCGCAACCTCAGTCAGCTGCTGAAGGACAACGAGCGCCGCCCGCTGCCGGTCCCCGAGGTGCTGGACATCGCGGAGCAGGTCGCCGCGGCCCTCGCCTACACCCATGACCAGGGCGTGGTGCACCGCGATCTGAAGCCGGCCAACATCATGCGGCTCACCGACGGCACCGTGAAGCTCTGCGACTTCGGCATCGCCCGCCTCGGCCATGACGTCGGCTTCACCTCCCGGCTCACCGGCACCGGCGTCGCCATGGGCACCCCGCACTACATGTCGCCCGAGCAGATCGCGGGTGGCCCGGTCGACCACCGCAGCGATCTGTACTCCCTGGGCTGTGTGCTCTACGAACTGGCCACGGGCGCACCGCCGTTCGCCCTGGACGACGCATGGGCGGTCCTCGTCGGCCATCGCCACACCCCGCCCGCCCCGCCGCGCGGCCACCGGCCCGAACTCCCCGAGCGGTTCGAGCGCGCCGTCCTCGATCTGCTGGCCAAGACCCCGGAGGGCCGTCCACACGACGCCGCCGAGTTCGCCCGGCGGATCGCCCCGGCCCGCGCGTCCCGGTGGCCGACGGCGCCGCCGCTCCCCGCGCCGCGCGGCGCACTTCCGGCCGCCGGACCGTCGGCTCCGCGCCTTCCGGCCTGGGCCCTGGACATGACCACCGGGTCCAAGGCGCACACCGGCGGCGTGGGACTGCTGTCGGCGACCCCGCCCGACGCGACGGCCGCGCTCACCGGTGCCTGGACCGGACGCCGCGACGCCGCTCAGCCCGCACCGCCACCCCCGCCCGGGGTCCGGGCGCGGCTCGCCGACCGGCACCGCGCCGCGCTGGACCTGGGGCGGCTGGGCCGCTGGGAGGAGGCCGTGGCAACACACCGCGCGGTGGCCGCCGAGCGCGAGCGCGCGCTGGGCGCCGACCACCCCGACACCCTCGCCAGCCGCTACGAGACCGCCTTCGCCCTCGGGATCCTGGGCCGCCCCGGCGACGCGCTGCGCGAGTACGAGCGGGTCGCGGTGGGCCGCGGGCGCGTCCTGGGCCCCGACCACGCGGAGACCCTCGCCGCCCGCCAGGAGACCGCGTTCACCCTGGGCCGCCTCGGCCGCTTCACCGAGGCCCAGCACCTCTACACGGCCGTGCTCGCCGCCCGCGAGCGCACCATGGGCGCCGACCACCCCGACACCCTGCGCTGCCGCCACAACCTCGCCTTCAATCTGGGCTGTCTGGGGCGCCTGGAGGAGGCGTACCGCATGGCGGAGGGGGTGGCCGCCGACCGCGCCCGGGTGCTGGGCGCCGACCACCCCGACACGCTGGTCACCCGCTACGAGGTGGCGTACGCCCTCGGCCGCCTCGACCGCTGGCGGGAGGCCCTGGGCATCTTCCGCGAGGTGGCCGCCGACCGCGCCCGCACCCTCGGCCCCGACCATCCCGACACCCTCGCCGCCCGCTATGAGATCGGCGTCGGCCTGGGGCGGCTGGACCGGGGTGCGGAGGCCCTCGCGGTCTACCACGCGCTCGTCGAGGACCGCGCCCGCGCCCACGGCCCGGCCGATCCGGAGACCCTGCGCGCCCGGCACGGCCTCGGCGTCAGCCTCGGCCGGCTGGGCCGCTGGGAGGAGGCGCTCGCCGAGGCGCGGGAGGTCTGCGACCTCCGCGAGCGCGCCCTGGGCCCCGACCATCCGGACACCCTGGTCAGCCGCCGTGAGGTGGCCGTCGCCCTGGGCTGGCTCGGCCGCTGGTCCGACGCGCTGGACGGCTACCGCCGGGTGACCCGCGCCCGCGCCCGCGTCCTGGGTCCCGGCCATCCCGACACCCTCGTCAGCCGCGGCGACGAGGCCCACTGCCTGGAGCGGCTGGGCCGGCGCGCCGAGACGGCCGAGACTCCCGAGAGGGCCGAGACTCCCGAGACGGCCGAGACTCCCGGGAGGGCCTAGGCGGCGGCCACGGCCCAGGCGTTCGGGGCGGCGGGCGCGGCGGGGGTGAGCTGCGGCGCCCTGGCCCCGGCGATCAGCGCGTGCTAACCAGAGGGCATGTCTCACAGCGATGCGTATGACGTCGTCATCGTCGGCGGCGGTCACAACGGTCTGGTCGCCGCCGCGTATCTCGCCCGCGCCGGGCGGAGCGTGCTGGTGCTCGAACGCCTCGGCCACACCGGTGGCGCCGCCGTGTCCACACGGCCCTATCCCGGCGTGGACGCACGGCTCTCGCGCTACTCCTACCTGGTCAGCCTGTTGCCGCGGCGGATCGTCGACGACCTCGGACTGCGCTTCGCGGTGCGCAAGCGCGCGGTCTCCTCGTACACCCCCGAGGTCCGGGGCGGGCGCCACACCGGGCTGCTGGTGGACTCCGGCTCCTCCGCCCGGACGCGCGCCGCGTTCGCGCGGCTGACCGGCTCGGAGCGGGAGTACGAGTCCTGGCAGCGCTTCTACGGCATGACCCAGCGCGTCGCCGAGCGCGTCTTCCCCACGCTGACCGAGCCGCTGCCCACCCGGGAGGAGCTGCGGACGCGGATCGGGGACGACGCGGCGTGGCAGGCGCTGTTCGAGCGGCCGCTGGGGGAGGCGGTCGAGGCGGCCTTCGACGACGACCTCATCCGGGGCGTGGTCCTCACCGACGCGCTCATCGGCACCTTCGCCCGGGCCCACGACCCCTCGCTGCGGCAGAACCGCTGCTTCCTCTACCACGTGATCGGCGGCGGCACCGGCGACTGGGACGTCTCCGTAGGCGGCATGGGCGCGCTCACCGATGCCCTGGCCGACGCCGCCCGCGCGGCGGGCGCGCGGATCGCGACCGGGTGCGAGGTCACCGCCATCGCCACCGACGGCACCTCGGCCGAGGTGCGGTACGAGGGCGAGTCGGGGGAGGGCACCGCGGCCGCCCGGTATGTGCTCGTCGGGGCCGCGCCGCGCGAGCTGGCCCGGCTGCTGGGCGAGGAGCCGCCCGCCCCGCCCGCGGAAGGGGCCCAGCTCAAGGTGAACATGCTGCTGCGCAGGCTGCCCGCGCTGCGCGACCGCGAGGTGGACCCGCGCGAGGCGTTCTCCGGGACGTTCCACATCGCCGAGGGGTACGGGGCCCTGGAGGACGCGTACCGCCAGGCGGCCGCGGGGGAGCTGCCGCACCGGCCGCCGTCGGAGATCTACTGCCACTCGCTGACCGATCCGTCGATCCTCGGCCCGGAGCTGGCACGCGAGGGCTATCAGACCCTGACCCTGTTCGGACTGCACACCCCCGCCCGGCTGTTCACCGAGGACAACGACGCGGCGCGCACCGCGCTGCTGCGCGCCACCCTCGCGGAGCTGGACGCGCATCTCGCCGAGCCGATCACCGACTGTCTCGCCCACGACGCCGACGGCCGGCCGTGCATCGAGGCCAAGACCCCGCTGGACCTGGACGCCGAGCTGCGGCTGCCCGGCGGCAACATCTTCCACCGGGACCTGGCCTTCCCGTACGCCCAGGAGGGCACCGGCCGCTGGGGCGTGGAGACGCGCCACGCCAATGTGCTGCTGTGCGGCGCGGGGGCGGTGCGCGGCGGCGGGGTGAGCGGAATTCCGGGGCACAACGCGGCCATGGCGGTGCTGGGGAAGTGACGCCCGAAAGCCCTCAGGGAGTCCTTCGGACGGCCCGGGGAGCGCTTTTCTTCCATCGAATCTGACGTAGCGTCAGAAAAACTCTTCCTTCGTCCGCCGCCCTGCGGCATCCTGCCGACCATGCAGACGGAGCTGAGCACAAGGCTGGGTGTCGAGCACGCCGTCTTCGGCTTCACGCCGTTCCCCGCCGTGGCCGCGGCGATCAGCCGGGCCGGCGGCTTCGGTGTGCTCGGCGCGGTCCGCTACGGCGCGGGCGAGGAGCTGGCCCGCGACCTCGACTGGATGGAGGGGCACGCCGACGGCAAGCCCTATGGCGTGGACGTCGTGATGCCCGCGAAGAAGGTGGAGGGGGTCACCGAGGCCGATATCGAGGCGATGATCCCCGAAGGCCACCGCGCGTTCGTCCGGGACACCCTCGCCAAGCACGGCGTCCCCGGGCTCGCCGAGGGCGAGGCGTCCGGCTGGCGGATCACCGGCTGGCTCGAGGAGGTGGCCCGCAGCCAGCTCGACGTCGCCTTCGACTACCCCGTGAAACTCCTGGCCAACGCCCTGGGCTCACCCCCGGCCGATGTCGTCGCCCGCGCCCATGACCACGGCATCCTGGTGGCCGCCCTCGCGGGCAGCGCCCGCCACGCCCTCCACCACAAGGAGGCGGGGCTCGATGTCATCGTCGCCCAGGGATACGAGGCGGGCGGCCACACCGGCGAGATCGCCTCCATGGTGCTCACCCCCGAGGTGGTGCGGGCCGTGGACCCGCTGCCCGTGCTCGCCGCGGGCGGCATCGGCAGCGGTGAGCAGATCGCCGCCGGGCTGGCGCTGGGCGCCCAGGGCGTCTGGATCGGCTCCCTCTGGCTCACCACCGAGGAGGCCGAACTGCATTCGGCGGCCCTCATCCGCAAGCTGCTGGCGGCCGGATCCGGGGACACCGTGCGCTCCCGCGCCCTCACCGGCAAACCCGCCCGCCAGCTGCGCACCGAGTGGACCGACGCCTGGGAGGACCCGGACGGCCCGGACCCGCTGCCCATGCCGCTCCAGGGGCTGCTGGTCGCCGAGGCCGTCTCCCGCATCCAGAAGCACGAGGTGGAACCGCTGCTCGGCACGCCGGTCGGCCAGATCGTCGGCCGGATGGACGAGGTCCGCCCGGTCCAGGCCGTCTTCGACGATCTGACCCGGGGCTTCGAGCGCGCCATCGACCGCGTCATCCGCATCGCCAAGCGCGCCTGACCGCGCCCGCCCAACCCGGCTGACCGCGCCCGCCCCAACCCGCCTGACCGCGCCCGCCGCAACCCCCCTGACCTCGCCTGATCCCGCCCGATCTCGCCCGACCCCCCGCTCCACCTCGTCTGATCTCGTCCCACACCGCCTGACACCGCCGTCAGAAGGAGGACCGGACCGCCATGTCCCCTACACCCAACGGCTTCTGGGCCCAGGCCGCGCTCGAGCCCGACCGCACCGTGCTCATCGCCCCGGACGGTGAGGAGTGGACCGCCGGGCGGCTGCACAGCGCGTGCAACCGGCTCGTCGCCGGGCTGCGCGCCGCCGGGCTGCGACGCGGCGACGCCCTGGCGGTCGTCCTGCCCAACGGGGTGGAGTTCTTCGTCGCCGCCCTCGCCGCCACCCAGGCCGGGCTCTATCTGGTGCCGGTCAACCACCATCTGGTCGGCCCCGAGATCGCCTGGATCGTCTCCGACTCCGGCGCCAAGGTGCTGATCGCCCATGAGCGCTACGGCGGGCAGGCGGCCGCGGCCGCCGACGAGGCGGGGCTGCCGGCGACCCACCGCTACGCGGTCGGCGCCATCGACGGCTTCCGCCCGTACGCCGAGCTCGTCGAGGGGCGGCCGGAGGAGCCGCCCGCCGACCGCGAGCTGGGCTGGGTGATGAACTACACCTCCGGCACCACGGGCCGTCCGCGCGGCATCCGCCGTGCGCTGACCGGAAAGCTCCCCGAGGAGAGCCACCTCGGCGGCTTTCTGCGCTTCTTCGGCATCACACCGCGCTCCGAGGAGCCCGACCACGTCCATCTGGTGTGCTCACCGCTCTACCACACCGCCGTACTGCAGTTCGCAAGCTCGTCGCTGCACATCGGTCATCCCCTGGTGCTCATGGACAAGTGGACGCCCCAGGAGATGCTGCGCCTCATCGACACCTACCGCTGTACGCACACCCATATGGTGCCGACCCAGTTCCACCGGCTGCTCGCCCTCCCCGACGAGGTCAAGCGGTCCTACGACGTCTCCTCGATGCGCCATGCCATCCATGGGGCCGCACCCTGCCCCGACCATGTCAAACGCGCGATGATCGAGTGGTGGGGCGGCTGTGTCGAGGAGTACTACGCGGCCAGCGAGGGCGGCGGCGCCTTCGCCACCGCCGAGGACTGGCTGAAGAAGCCGGGGACTGTCGGCCGCCCCTGGCCCATCAGCGAGCTGGCCATCTTCGACGACGAGGGCACCCGGCTCCCGGCCGGTGAACTCGGCACCGTCTACATGAAGATGAGCACCGGGGGTTTCGCCTACCACAAGGACAAGAGCAAGACCGAGAAGAACCGCATCGGCGACTTCTTCACCGTCGGCGACCTCGGCCTCCTGGACGACGACGGCTACCTTTACCTCCGCGACCGCAAGATCGACCTGATCATCTCGGGCGGGGTCAACATCTACCCCGCCGAGATCGAGGCCGCGCTGCTCACCCACCCGGCCGTCGCCGACGCCGCCGCCTTCGGGATCCCCCACGAGGACTGGGGCGAGCAGGTCATCGCGGTCGTGGAACCCGCCGAGGGGCATGCGCCGGGCCTCGACCTGGCCGCCGAGATCCTCGCCCACTGCACCACCCGGCTGGCGGGCTATAAATGCCCCAAGTCGGTGGATTTCATTGTGGAGATGCCGCGCGACCCCAATGGCAAGCTCTACAAGCGGCGGCTGCGGGCGCCGTATTGGGAGGGTGCGGAATCGCAGTGAGCCTGGGGGCGGCCCGTTGAGTGCCAGTGGTGCCAAGTAGCGCCCAAGCGCCAAGTAGTGCCAGTGCCGCCTGATCCGGCCATCGCGCCACGGGGCCGGTCCCGCTTTCCCGGGGGACCGGCCCCGTGGCGTGCCGACGGTGCGGCGTCCTATCGTTCCAGAACCCGTCGGGTGCCCCGGGCCGCCGGGGCGACGCCTCGGGCCGCCCGTCCCGCCGAGAGAGGAACCCCCGCCCATGCGACCGCATCTGTCCCCGCGTCATGCGCTGATCGCCGCGCTGGCCACCGCCGTGCTGGCCACGGGGGCCACCGCCGCCTTCGCCGCTCCGGTGGGTCCGGCCAGTGTCCACGGCACCCTGCGGCCGCTGGTCGAGCTGTCCGCGCAGCGGGTCCTGGTGGCCGATGAGGTCGCCGCCGCGAAGTGGGGCACGGACAGCCCGATCGACGACCCGGCGCGGGAACGGGAGGTGCTGGACGCGGTGGCGCGGCAGGCCGAGGAGCTGGGCGCCGACCCCGTGGCGACGTCGAGGATCTTCCGCGACCAGATCGAGGCCAGCAAGGTCGTCCAGCGCGGCCTCTACCGGCGCTGGGACGCCGACCCCGCACAGGCGCCCACCGAACGTCCCGACCTTGGGCGGATCCGGCTGGAGATCAACCGGATCAACGGCGAACTCGTGCGCGCCATCGCGGATTCGGCGGCCGTGCGGGAGGCCCCCTCCTGCGTGGGACGGCTCACGGCTGGGGCCGCGGCGGTGATCCGTGGGCGGCACCTGGACGCGCTGCACAGTGTGGCGCTGGGCCGGTCGCTGCCGTCAGTGTGCGAGCGGGCGGCGCCGTGAGGCTGCGGTAGGGCTGCGGGTCGGGCACCCAGTCAGCCTTGCGGGGTGTCCGGCGGATCTTTCCCCTCCCCGCCCCTCCTCGAAACCGGGGGCCCGGCCCCCGGCCCCCGCCGGAGCTCCGCCCCTGGGCCCCGCTCCTCAAGCGCCGGAGGGGCTGGATTGGCTCCCCGCGCTTCCCCGAGAGCGGGGCCTGGCCCCCGGCCCCTGGGGCTCCGCCTCAGACCCCGGCCGGGGCTCTGCCCCTGGGCCCTGCTCCTCAGGCGCCGGAGGGGCTGGGTTGGCTCCCCGCCCCTTCCCGTTACCAGGGGCTTCGCCCTGGATCCCGGCGTTTGGGGCGAAGCCCCGGTTTCGGGAAGGCGCCCCTTGGGCCCTGGGGTCTGGGGCGGAGCCCCGCCAGGGGCCGGGGGCCGGGCCCCCCGGTTTCGGGAAGGGGCGGGGTGGGGGACAGCCCGCCGCAGGCGTCACTATCCGTCGGACATGCCCTGGTCGCAGGGCGGAGCGGTTCAGGCCGTGGTGCGGAACGGTTCAGCCGTGGTGCGGACCGGTCCAGGCCGCGTTGCGCAACGGTTCAGCCGCCGTGCGCAACGGTTCAGCCGCCGTTCGGGGTGTCCCGGTCCGCCTCCTGCGCGACCGCTCGCGCCCAGCGGTAGTCCGCCTTTCCGCTGGGGGAGCGCTGGATGCGGTCGGTGAAGACGACCGTACGTGGGATTTTGTAGCCCGCGAGCCGCTCCCGGCAGTGGTCGCGGATCGCGTCGGCGGTGAGCCCGGACGCCTGTGTCCGGGGCTGGACGACGGCCGCGACGCGATGGCCCCAGCGGGGGTCGGGGACGCCCGCCACCAGCGCGTCGTACACGTCCGGATGGGCCTTCAGGGCCTGTTCGACCTCTTCGGGATAGACCTTCTCGCCACCGGTGTTGATGCACTGCGAACCGCGCCCGAGGACGGTGATCACGCCCTGCTCGTCGACGGTGGCCATGTCGCCGAGCAGCACCCAGCGCTCCCCGTCCGCCTCGAAGAACGTCTCGGCGGTCTTCTTCGCGTCGTTGTAGTAGCCGAGCGGCACATGGCCGCGCTGCGCGATCCGGCCGGGCTCGCCGGGCGCCACCGGGGCGAGGGTCGCCGGGTCCACCACCGTCGTACGGGCGTTGACGTGCAGCCGGAAGCCCTTCTCGGGGCCGGAGTCGTCGGTGGCCGTGCCGTTGAACCCGGACTCCGAGGAGCCGAAGTTGTTCAGCAGCAGGGTGTGCGGGGCGAGTTCGGCGAACTGGGCTCGTACGGTCTCCGACAGGATCGCGCCCGAGCTGCTGACGCTGAGCAGGGAGGAGAGGTCGGTGCCCTTGAGGGGGCCGGTCAGGGCGTCCACCAGTGGCCGCAGCATCGCGTCGCCGACCAGCGAGACGGTGGTGACCTTCTCCTTCTCGACCGTCCTCAGCACATCCTGGGGGACGAACTTTCGGTGCAGCACCACTTTCTGACCGAAGTTGAACCCGATGAAGGCCGTAAGGGTGGAGGTGCCGTGCATCAGCGGCGGAGTGGGGAAGAAGACCAGCCCCTCGCCGCCCGTGGCCACCCGCTCGGCCAGCTCCTCCGGGCGCCCGACGGGCCGGCCGGTCGGAGCGCCGCCGCCCAGCCCGGAGAAGAAGAGGTCCTCCTGTCGCCACATCACGCCCTTGGGCATACCGGTGGTGCCGCCGGTGTAGATGATGAAGCGGTCGTCGGCGGACCGCGCCGGGAAGCCGCGCTCGGGTGACCCGGACGCCTCGGCGTCGGTGAACGCCACGGACGTACGGGGGCCGTCCTCGGCGCCGACCCGCACCAGATGGCGCAGGCTGTCGGTGTGCGGCAGCGCGGCGGCCACCCGCTCGCCGAACTCGGCGTCGTAGACCAGCGCGGCCAGGTCCGCGTCGCGGTAGAGGTAGACCAACTCGTCTTCCACGTAGCGGTAGTTGACGTTCACCGGCACCGCCCGGATCTTCACGCAGGCCAGAGCCGTCTGGAGATACTCGACGCCGTTGCACAGATGCAGTCCGACATGCTCGCCCGGGGCGATACCGCTGTCCCGCAGATGGTGGGCGAGCCGGTTGGCGGCCGCGTCGAGCTGGGCGTAGGTGAGCCGCCGCTCGGCTCCGGTGCCGGGGTGGTCCAGATACACCAGCGCCTCTCTGTCGGGCACCGTGTCGACGATCGACTCGAACAGGTCGGCAAGGTTGTACTCCATGGCTCCTCCTGACCCCTCGATCCGGTGGCTCGGCGCTCATTAGAGCCGCGCGGGGATGAGGTGGGAAGGCCCCCGGTACAAGAAATCTGACTGAGCATCAGATTTCTCTTGAAGTCGGCCTTCCCCTGCTGCAACCTGTTCTAGGTCTCGAGACGGGAGGACGTCGTGACAAGCGGGACCGAACACCTCATCGTCGAGCGCGTCGGCGCGACCCTGGTACTCACCTTGAACCGGCCCGAGGCCAGGAACGCGCTCTCGCTGCCGATGCTGGTCGGGCTGTACGACGGCTGGACTGAGGCCGACGAGGACGATGCCGTGCGCTCCGTGGTGCTCACCGGCGCCGGTGGGGCCTTCTGCGCGGGAATGGACCTCAAGGCGCTCGCGGGCGGCGGCCGGATGGACGGACAGCACGTCCGCGACCGCCTCGCGGCCGACCCCGATCTGCACTGGAAGGCAATGCTCCGCCACCATCGGCCGCGCAAGCCGGTGATCGCCGCCGTCGAGGGCCCCTGTGTCGCGGGCGGCACCGAGATCCTGCAGGGCACCGACATCCGGGTCGCCGGGCGCGGCGCCACCTTCGGGCTCTTCGAGGTCCGGCGCGGGCTGTTCCCCATCGGCGGCTCCACCGTACGGCTGGCCCGCCAGCTGCCCCGCACCCACGCCCTGGAGATGCTGCTGACCGGGCGCCCCTATCCGGCCGAGGAGGCGGCGCGGATCGGGCTGATCGGCCATGTCGTCCCGGACGGCACGGCGCTGGAGAAGGCCCTGGAGATCGCCGAGCTGATCAACGCCAACGGCCCGCTCGCCGTCGAGGCGGTCAAGGCGTCCGTCTACGAGACCGCCGAGATGACCGAGTCCGACGGCCTGAGGTCCGAACTCGAACGCGGCTGGCCCATCTTCGACACCGCCGACGCCAAGGAGGGTTCGAAAGCCTTCGCGGAGAAACGGCCGCCGGTCTACCGCCGGGCGTGATCCCCCAACACCTCAGGCCGCCGCCGCCCCACGCCGGCCGCGCGGAAGGAGACGCACCCCCATGACCCCGGCTCCCTCACCCGAGGTGCTCCAGGCGCCTTTGGTCGTCGAGTTTCCCTTCACCCGCTCCCTCGGACCGGTCCAGAGCGCCTTCCTCACCGGACTGCGCGAACGCACCGTGCTCGGCGTACGCACCACCGACGGCCGGGTGCTGATGCCGCCCGTCGAATACGACCCGGTCACCGCCGACGAGCTGTCCGACCTGGTCGAGGTCGCCCCCACCGGCACCGTCACCACCTGGGCCTGGAACCCCGCACCGCGCCGCGGCCAGCCCCTGGACACCCCCTTCGCCTGGGTGCTGGTGCGGCTGGACGGCGCGGACACCGCCCTCCTCCACGCCCTCGACGCACCCGGGCCCGACGCGGTGCGCACCGGCATGCGGGTGCGGATCCGCTGGGCCGGGGAGCGCGTGGGCGCCATCACCGACATCGCCTGCTTCGAGCCGTACGACGGCGCCGAGGGCGGCGAAGCCGTGCCGCACAGCGGGGAGTTCACCGACCCCGTCACCGGCATCGTGGTCCCCGCCCGCCTCGACTACACCTACGCACCCGGCCGCGCCCAGTCGCGCTATCTGAAGGCCCTCGCCGACCGCACCACCCGCGGGGAGCGCTGCCCGTCCTGCCGCAAGGTCTACGTCCCGCCCCGGGGTGCCTGCCCCACCTGCGGGGTCGCCACCGACGAGCAGGTGGAGGTCGGCCCGCGCGGCACGGTCACCACCTTCTGCATCGTGAACATCAAGGCCCGCAACCTCGATATCGAAGTGCCGTACGTCTACGCCCATATCGCCCTGGACGGCGCCGGTCTGGCCCTTCACGGGCGGGTTGGCGGCATCCCCTACGACCAGGTGCGCATGGGGCTGCGCGTGGAGCCCGTATGGAGCGAGGACAGCCGCTACCCCGACCACTACCGGCCCACCGGCGAACCCGACGCCGACTACGACACCTACAAGGAGCTGTTGTAGATGCGAGAGGTTGCCATCGTCGCCTTCGGCCAGAGCGACCACCGGCGCGACAGTGCGGAGGTCTCCGAGGTCGAGATGCTGATGCCCGTCCTCCATGAGGTGCTCGACGCCGTCGGACTCCGGGCGGGCGAGATCGACTTCACCTGCTCCGGCTCCTCCGACTATCTGGCGGGCCGGGCCTTCTCCTTCACCATGGCCCTCGACGGCGTCGGCGCCTGGCCGCCGATCTCCGAGTCCCATGTCGAGATGGACGGCGCCTGGGCGCTGTACGAGGCATGGACGAGGCTGCTGACGGGCGAGGCGGAGACCGCGCTCGTCTACTCCTACGGCAAGTCCTCGCCCGGCGATCTCCGGGAGGTCCTGACCCGCCAGCTCGACCCGTACTACGTGGCGCCCCTGTGGCCGGACTCGGTCTCCCTCGCCGCCCTCCAGGCCCGGGCGCTGCTCGACGCGGAGGACAGCGGCGCCGACGAGCGGGCGCTGGCCGCGGTCGCCGCGCGCAGCCGGACCGCGGCCGAGGACAACCCGCATGCGCAGGTGACCGGTTCACCGCCGCCCGAGGCCCTCCTGGACGACCCGTATCTGGTGCGGCCGCTGCGCCGCCACGACTGTCCGCCGGTCGGCGACGGCGCGGCCGCCGTCGTGCTCGCCGCCGGGGACACGGCGCGCCGGCTCTGCCGCCGCCCGGCCTGGATCCGCGGCATGGACCACCGGACGGAGGCGCACAGCCTCGGCGTACGGGACCTCACCCGCTCCCCGTCCACCCGGCTCGCCGCCGAGCGCGCGGGCGCCTTCGAGGCCCCCGCCGACCTGGCCGAGCTGCATGCGCCGTTCACCTCGCAGGAGCTGATCCTCCGCCGTGAGCTGGGGCTGGGGGAGGGCGTACGCGTCAATCCGTCCGGCGGGGCGCTGGCCGCCAACCCCATGATGGCCGCCGGGCTGATCCGCCTCGGCGAGGCCGCCGCCGCCATCCACCGCGGCGCCGCCGACCGGGCCCTCGCCCATGCCACCTCGGGCCCGTGTCTGCAGCAGAACTTGGTGGCGGTCCTGGAAGGGGATGTCCTGTGACCAAGGAGCCGGTGGCCGTCGTCGGAATCGGCCAGACCAAGCACACCGCCGCACGCCGGGACGTCTCCCTCGCCGGGCTGGTCCGGGAGGCCGCCGTACGGGCCCTGGAGGACGCCCAGCTGACCTGGGCGGACATCGACGCCGTCGTCATCGGCAAGGCGCCCGACTTCTTCGAGGGCGTCATGATGCCCGAGCTGTACCTCGCCGACGCGCTCGGCGCGGTCGGCAAGCCGATGCTGCGCGTGCACACCGCCGGCTCGGTCGGCGGCTCCACCGCGCTGGTGGCCTCGGGCCTGGTCGCCGCCCGTGTCCACCGGACCGTGCTCACCCTCGCCTTCGAGAAGCAGTCGGAGTCGAACGCCATGTGGGGGCTGTCCCTGCCCATCCCGTTCCAGCAGCCGCTGCTGGCCGGGGCGGGCGGCTTCTTCGCCCCGCACGTACGGGCGTACATGCGGCGCACCGGCGCGCCCTCCGGTATCGGCGCCCTCGTGGCCTACAAGGATCGCCGCAACGCCCTGCGCAACCCCTACGCGCACCTGCATGAGCGCGATCTGACGCTGGAGAAGGTGCGGTCGTCCCCGATGCTGTGGGACCCCATCCGCTACTCGGAGACCTGCCCCTCCTCGGACGGCGCCTGCGCCATGGTGCTCACCGACCGGGCCGGCGCGGACCGTGCCCCGTATCCGCCCGCCTGGATGCACGGCGGCGCCATGCGCAGCGAGCCGACGCTCTTCGCGGGGAAGGACTGCGTCTCGCCGAGGGCGGGCCGGGACTGCGCGGCCGACGTCTACCGCCAGGCCGGGATCACCGATCCGCGCCGGGAGATCGACGTGGTGGAGATGTATGTGCCCTTCAGCTGGTACGAACCCATGTGGCTGGAGAACCTGGGCTTCGCGGACGAGGGCGAGGGCTGGAAGCTCACCGAGTCGGGGGTGACCGAGATCGACGGCGAGCTCCCGGTCAACCCCTCGGGCGGGGTGCTGTCCACCAACCCCATCGGCGCGTCCGGCATGCTGCGGTTCGCCGAGGCCGCGCTCCAGGTGCGCGGACGGGCGGGCGAACACCAGGTCGACGGCGCCCGTAAGGCGCTCGGCCACGCCTATGGCGGGGGCTCGCAGTTCTTCTCGATGTGGGTGGTCGCGGACACGCCGCCCGCCGATTGAGTCTCCTCCTTAGTCCTTCTTTCGTGGCCTGTGCGGCACCGGTCACGATCGCTAGGGTGGGGCGCGGACGACGATCCGGGAGGATGAGCTGACGTGGCCGACACCACCACCACCGCACAGCCACTGGCAGGAAGCGCAGAGAAGCCCGATCTCGATCTCTCGGGCGCCCAGTGGCAGTCGAGTAGCCAGGGTGTGGGCGATGTGGAGATCGCCTTCGTCGAGGGCTTCATCGCGATGCGCCACGGCCGTCGTCCCGAGGGCCCGGCGCTGATCTTCACCCCGGCCGAGTGGCGTGCCTTCGTCCTGGGCGCGCGTGAGGGCGAGTTCGACCTCACCTGAACCGGGGCCGCCGATCAGGGGCGGGCGGGTCCGGCCGGACCCGCCCGCCCCTGGCATGTCGCCTCTCGGAAGAGCACGCCGTGGTCCCGGCCCCGCGGCGCCCGGCCCACGGCGGTGCGTGCGTTATCGGCCAGAATCAGGACGCGGAACGCCCTGGTGGATCCGCGCGTCGCCGGACACGGCACCGAGGTCTGTTTTCCCATGCGTTCACCGGAGGTTCACAGCCCATCACTTCCCGCGTGGAAATGTGAGGGTGACTCACGGTAACAGCGGCAGGTCGCAGTAGGTCTCCGTGGGCGGGAACAGAATCGTCCACCGCTCTATGCAGCCCCGGCCCCGGCGGGTAGTTTTCCCTCCCACTTCCCCGTTGCGCGGGGCGGCAAGTCGGCCGAAAACAGGGGGTGTCGTGCGCGAATTCAGTCTCCCTCACATGGTGGAACCGCTGCGCGCGGGCGGGCTCGCGGACTCGGTCTACGAACTGGCGGACCGCGAACCGGACAGGGTTCAGCTCGCCCGGCGGGATGCCACCGACCGCGGCCGGTGGACTCCGGTGACCGCCGGGGCCTTCAGGGACGAGGTCCTGGCGCTGGCGAAGGGCCTGCTGGCCGAGGGCGTGCGGTTCGGGGACCGGGTGGCCCTGATGGCGCGGACGCGGTACGAGTGGACGCTGTTCAGCTATGCCCTGTGGTCGGTCGGCGCCCAGGTGGTGACCGTCTACCCCACGTCCCCCGCGGAGCAGGTGCGCTGGATCCTGGCCCGGACGAGGGCCGTGGCCGTGGTGGTCGAGGGCGAGGACCACGCCATGACGGTCGGCGCCGTCTGCGACGCCCTTCCCGGACTGCGCTCCATCTGGCAGATGGACCAGGGGTGCGTGGCGGAGCTGTGGCGGCGGGGCGCCGATGTCCACGAGGAACTGGTCACCGAGCGGCGCTGGCTCGTGGAACCGCGCTGCACGGCGGTCATCTGCTACACCTCGGGCACCACCGGACAGCCCCTGGGGTGCATGATCACCCATGCCAATCTCGCCGCCGAATGCGACACCCTGTTCGCGGGCTGGAGCGGGCTGTTCGCCGAGCCCGGGGTGCAGCCCGCCATCCTCGCCTTCCTCCCACTGGCGCATATCTACGGACTGATGGTCCAAGTGCTCTGCGTGCGGGGCGGCATCCTCATGGGGCATGAACCCGAACTCACTCCGTCCGCCCTGCTGCCGTCCTTCCAGAGCTTCCGCCCGACCTGCGTCTTCGCGGTGCCCTACATCTTCGAGAAGATCCTGGGAGCCGCGCGGACCGCCGCCCAGGACGCGGGCCGGGGCGTGGTCTTCCAGAAGGCCATGGCCACGGCGGTGCGCTACGCCGCGGCCGTCGAGCAGCAGTCACAGGGCGGCGGGAAGGGACCGGGCCCGGGGCGCAGGGCCACGCACGCCGTCTTCGACCGGATGGTCTACGGGCGCCTGAGAGCCGTCCTCGGCGGCCGGGTGCGCTACGCGGTCACCGGTGGCTCACCGTTCAGCCGGGAGCTGGGGCTGACGTTCGCCGGCGCTGGGATCACCGTCTACAACGGCTACGGCCTCACCGAGACGACGGCGGCGATCACCGCGCAGCCGCCCGGCCGTCCCCGGCACGGCACGGTGGGCCGCCCGATGCCGGGCACGACGGTGCGCATCGCGCCGGACGGCGAGGTATGGGTGCGCGGCGGCACCGTCTTCGAGGGCTATCTGGACGATCCGAAGGCCACCGGGGCCGCGCTGCGCGACGGCTGGCTGCACACCGGAGACGTCGGATTCCTCGACGGCGAGGGCTATCTCACCATCACCGGCCGTAAGAAGGACATCATCATCACCAGCGGCGGTAAGAGCGTCTCCCCCCTGCCGCTGGAGGAGCGGCTGCGGGCGCATCCGCTGATCTCGCAGTGCGTCCTGGTTGGCGACAACCGCCCCTTCGTGGGGGCGCTGATCACCCTGGACGCCGAGATGCTGGCGCGCTGGCACCAGGTCGTCGGCGCGCGGCTTCCCGTCGGCCGGGAGCACGCGTCGGCGAACAAGGCGCTGCACGCGGAGATCCAGCAGGCGGTCTCCACGGCGAACCTCTCGGTGTCCAGGGCGGAGTCGATCAGGGCCTTCCGTATCCTCCCGAAGGAATTCACCGTGGAGGACGGGTTGTTGACGCCCTCGCTCAAATTGCGACGCGACGCGGTCTACAAGGTGTGCGCCGCGCAGATCGAGCAGTTCTACGCGAGCTGAGCGCCCCATACGAGGTGAGCGCCGCACGCGAACTGAGCGCCGCGCCACGCGAACTGAGCGCCCCACACGAGCTGAGAGCGCTCCGAACGCGTCGGCTTCCGCACCCCGGCTAACGGGAGCCCGAGCCGCTGCCCAGCGGTGGCAGCGGCGCGCCCCGCCCCGCGCGGATCAGCTCCTCCGCGCCCGTCAGCTGTGCCCAGGGCCGCTGCCGTCCCCCACTGACCGCCTCGGTGCCCCGCTCGTCGTAGCGTGCCGTACGCACCGACCAGCCCAGATTGCCGGTCATCACATGCCGCATGCCGTCCACATAGCGCCCCACGGCGTGGTGGGTGCCCGGGGCCGCCCCCGCCTCGGTGAGCAGCGCCGGCAGCCTGGCCGCGGTCTCCTCGAACCAGCGGTAGCGTGCGTTGGCCAGGTCGGCGATATGGCGTACCGCGTCCTCCAGTTCACCACCCGCGCGCTCCCACTGGACGATGACGCTGTTGTGGACGTCGCCGACGGCCAGTTCCTTGTCCAGGGAAGCGATGTCATTGGTGAAGACCACCACATCGTCCGTAGCCTCCCGCATCCGCGCCATCGGGAAGCCGCCGTGCAGCGCGGGCGGCAGGGTGTAGCCGCCGAACGGCTCGTTCAGGTCGAGACAGGGCTGTACGCCTATCGAGTGACGCCGCAGCGCCAGCACGGCCTCCACCGAGCGCGGTGCGTCCCCGCCGGCCCCGGGCAGGGCGCCGGTCCGCTCCAGGGCCTCGCGGTGGTAGGAGCGCAGGTACTCCAGCCAGTGGTGGCGGAAACGGTCCCGCCACACCTGCGGCCGACCGGAGTTGATCCGGCGCCACAGGTCGCGGAAGCTCTCCAGGAGCGGCCCCTCGCCGCCCTGTGCCCTGCCGTGCGCCGCGTCCTCCTCGGTGATCCGGATGACGTCCGCCACCAGCCGCGCCACGGCCTCCGGACGGGAGCCCAGCTCCCCGTCGAACTGATCGTCGAAGACGAAGTACCAGCCCACGAGGTCACTGCCCAGGTTCAGCTCGGCGCCGGTCGCCCGGGGGTAGAACAGCCCCGCCAGCACGTCGAAGCGGAGCGCGTCGTACTCCGCGACGGACTCATGGGCCTCGAAGACGCCGAACCGTGAAAGCCATTGGATGGTGTGGTGCCTGGCCGCGTCGGTGCCGGGACTGAGGTCCGCGGAGGCCGGAAAGTCGAACAGGGCCGCCCGTCGCAGCAGTGTCGTCTGCCGGGCCTGTGGTCGCGAAGCGTGCGCGTGCATGAGTCGTGTCCGCCCCCTTCGTTGGTCGGGCGGCCGAGGCCGCATATACCACAGGCTTACGCGGCGTCTGGCCAACCCGGTGAATCCGGTCATCCTCGCGTGCGGAACGTGGCATCGATAGAGGAGGCAGTGAATTGGCGTGTGCCACTGGCAATGCCCGGCGGAAATCCCCCCATTGAGGGGCTACGGAGCGTGCCATCCGCGCTACGCTCGGCGTCACCTGCCGGAGGGGAAGAACGTGGCGGAGGACATGAGCCAACAGGACCGGACGCGCCGGACACTGCTGGAGCGGGATCGGGAGCTGCGCGCGGTGGACGCCGCGCTGACCGAACTGTGCGGGACGGATCCCGCCGATCGGGCCGAGACCCGCGGCGGCGGAGTGATCGCCTTCGAGGGCCCCGGCGGCGTCGGTAAGACCGCGCTGCTCGGTGAGGCGCGCCGGAGGGCCGCCGCGCGCGGCTGCACAGTGCTCCGGGCCCGTGGCGGTGAGCATGAACAGGGCCGCGGCCTTCCATGTGGTGCGCCAGCTCTTCCAGCCGGTGCTCGCGGCGACCGGCGAGGACGAGCACCGCAGGATCCTCGGCGGCTGGTACGACATCGTCGCGCCCGCGGTCGGCCTGGTGGTCTCTGGCAACGGAGGCGCACCCGATCCGCAGGGCGTCCGCGACGGCCTCGACTGGCTGGTCACCCGCTTCGCCGTGGAACACGCCCCGGTCGTCATGATCCTCGACGATGTCCACTGGGCCGACCCCGAATCGCTGGACTGGCTGACCCGGTTCGCCTCGCGCACCGCGGACCTGCCCCTACTGCTCGCCGTCGGATACCGCCCGGAGGGCCTGACCGCCGACGTCGCCGTGATACGGACCCTTGTCGAGCGCCAGGGATCACGTCCCCATGTGCTGGCGCCGCTGACCCCGAGCGGAGTCGGCAGGATCGTCCGGGAGGTCCTCGGGGACCACGCCGACGAGGCGTTCTGCCGCGAGTGCTGGGCGATGACCGGCGGCAACCCCTGGGAGATCACCGAGCTCACCGCCAAGATCCGCGACCGCCGGCTGAAACCGCAGTCGGAGAACCTGCCCGCGCTGCGCGAACTGGTCTCCTCGGCCAAGGACAGCGGGCTCAACGACCGGCTGACCCGCCTCGGCACCGCCGCCGTCCGCCTCGCCTGGGCCGTCGCCGTCCTCGGTATCGAGGCCACCCCGGCGCTGACCGCCAATGTCGCCGGGCTCAGCGAGACCGAGGCCGTCGATGTGGTGGCGCGGCTCGTCGACGCGCGGATCCTGGCCCCGCCGCGCCCCGGAAACGGCACCCGGCCCCTCGAGTACCTCCACCCGCTCATCGCCACCGCCGTCTACCAGGCCATCCCCGGCGCCCTGCGGGTGGCCATGCACGGCCAGGCCGCCACCGTGGTGCTCGGCGCGGGCCTGGGCTCCGCGGCCGCCGGCCGGCATCTGGTGGAGATGCACCCCGAGGGCGACCCCTGGGTGGTGCACCATCTGCGGGCCGCCGCCCGGGAGTATCTGCGCGCCGGAGCCCCCGACGCCGGGCGCCGCTGTCTGGCCCGGGCGCTGCGCGAACCACCCGCCCTGGAGGAGCGCCCCGCCGTGCTGTACGAGCTGGGCTGCGCCGCCCAGCTCACCGAGCCCGACGTCACCGTCAACCATCTGCGGGCCGCGCTCGAAGAGCCCGCGCTCGGCCCCGACCTGCGCGAGGCGATCATCTACCGGCTCGCCCAGGCATACGGGCACAGCGGCCGTATGGAGGAGGCCGCCCAGGTCGTCGCCGCCGAGATCGGGCGGGCCACCAGCGCCCGCACCCGGCTGCGGATGCAGACCGAGCAGCTGATGTGGAACATGTTCCGCGCCGACGAGAAGGAGTCGCCCGCCCGCTCCCGGCGGCTCGCCCGGCTCGCGGACCACCTCACCGGCCGCGGCATGGCCGAGCGCTATCTGCTGGGGCTGCGCGCCTGGGACGCGATGACGCGCGGAGAGCCGGTCGCCACCGCACTGCACTACGCGGAGGAGGCCCTCGGCGACGGCCTCAGCTGGACCGATGACGACTGGGGCTTCGAGGTGCCGATCCTGGTCGCCCTGGTCTTCCTCCACTGCGACCAGCCCGGGCGCGCCGAGGAGCTGTTCAACAAGGGCATCGCCGAATGCGAGCGCAAGGGCTGGCGCGGCTCCCATCTGGCGTTCGGCTTCACTCTTCTCGGCTACGCCCGTCTGCGCCGCGGCGCGCTCGGCGAGGCGGAGGAGCTGGCCCGGGAGGGGATGCGGATCGCCGATCTGGTGGGCTCCTCGACACCCGCGCACTGGACCGCGGTCGGCACCCTCATCGGAACGCTGATCTGCCAGGGCCGGGTCCGCGAGGCGCAGGAGTTCGCGGCCGGGCACCGCGGCGAGACCCTTCCGCAGGCCACGCTCTGCCCCGACGTACCGGCGGTCCGCGGTGAGCTGCTGCTGGCCGCCAATCTCCACCGCGAGGCCCGGCACCAGCTCACCGAGGTCGGCCGCCGCATGGACGGGCGCGGGATGCGCAACCCCGCCTGGTGCCCCTGGCAGCTCCACCTCGCCCAGACCCTCGCGCTGACCGATCCCGCGCAGGCCGTCGAGGTCGCCGACGACGCGGTGCGCCGTGCCCGTCAGTTCGGCACCCACTCCGCGATCGGCAAGGCGCTGCACACCGCGGCCACCGTGACCCAGGGCCCTGACCGGATCAAGCTGCTGGCCGAGGCCGTCAGCCATCTGATGCGGTCACCGGCCGCCTACGACCTGGCCGTGGCGCTGGTCGACCACGGCGCCGCGCTGCGCCGCATCGGCCTGCCCCAGGAGGCCGGCGACCGGCTCTACCGCGGTCTGGAGGGAGCGGTGCGCTGTGGGGCGGACGCGCTCGCGGCCCGGGCCCGCGATGAGCTGTCCGCGGCCGGGCTGCGTCCGATGCAACTGCGGGTCGATCACACCAGCCCGCTGACCTCGCAGGAGCAGGCCGTCGCCGAGCGGGCCGCCGAGGGCTGGCCGGACGCCCGGATCGGCGAGGCGACGGGGCTGGAGGAGCGTGAGGTCGCCCGGCTGCTCTCCGATGTCTACCGTAAGGTCGGCACCGACCGGGCCGGGCTGGCGAAGCGGCTGATCACCCCCACCGTCGGCCTTCCCCAGCGCCCGGCGCCCGACCCCGGATGAGGGGTGCGGCCCGCCCGCTCCCCGGCACGGTAACCGGCACGCGGCCACGTACCATGTCCGCATGTCCTTCCTCCGCCGCCGCAGCGCCGCCACGCCCACCGGGCCGGACTTCGATGTCCTCGCCATGGACCCGGGAGACTGGCCCGGCGACCTCGGGGCGGGGCTGCTGCCCGCTCCGGACGGCACCTGCCAGGGCGTCTTCCTGCGCTACGACCTGTTCGGCGGCCGCGGCCCGGCGATGATCATCGGCAATCTGCCCGAGGGATCCCCGGCCCGGGAGGTGGCCGAGGGCCAGCCGCCGTTCGAGGTGACCCAACTGCTGGCGGCGCTCGGGAACGACGAGCCGGTCCATGTGGTGGACACCGAGGACAGCCCGGTCATGCATGAGGACAACCTCCTCATCGTCCGCCGGATCAAGCTCTCCGAGGGCCGGATCTCCTGCGCCCAGTTCGACCGCAGCGACGGTGTGCTCGTCACCATCGCCAGCTGGGACCGGCCGATCACCGACGATCTGTACCGGCTGCTCAAGCCGCTGCCCGCGGAGATGTTCCAGCAGGGCTGAGGAGTGCCGCCGAGGGGCCGTGAGACGCCCGTACGGCACACGGCCGACACGGTCGCTCACGGCCCCCGGATGGCCCGTCTACCACTCTCCCGGGGCGGACTGACGGCCCGCCAGGCTCACTTCCCCGAGCGCCGGACCGTCACATCGGCGGCCCGGACGAACGCCACCCGGTGCCCGAACTGGATCTGGTAGTACACGTCCTGGCCGCGCACCACCTTGTGACCGGCCGGATCGAAGGTGGTCGCCCACAGATACTCGCCCCGCGTCCTCAGCCCCAGCGGATAGGACTGCCCGGCGAGAAGCTTGTACGGCAGCGGCGAAACCGCCTGCACCGGCACACCCTCCGGATACGCCCCCTCCTCCGGATAGGCGCGGCCGTACACCGGAACCTCCTTCGCCCCGGCCTTGGGCGTCACGACAAGCCCCTTGGCGCTCACCGCCGTCGGCCGCCGCTTGGGGTCCTGGAACCAGGCCCGCTGGCCGAGGTACCAGATCGCCGTCCAGTCGCCCTCACGGCCCGCGACCGCGAACTGCTGCCCGGTGGTGGCGCGGGCGCCGGTGTCATTGACCCCGGTCGTCGAGTCGGAGCCGTCGGGCCGCAGCCCGATGTCCTTGACCAGCGGGGCATCCGCACGCGGCGCGGTGTGCAGCCGCACCGCGGCCGAGCCGTGCGGGGCACACGCCTGGCCCGCCGTCTCACAGCCGGTGTAGACGGGCCGGTTGGTGTCGTAGTCGGGGCGGATGGTGACCAGGCCGCCGGAGGAGCCCGCGGTGCGCCGGAAGGGCGCGCCGAGCAGGGTGAAGTAGTGCGCCCAGTCCCAGTAGGGGCCGGGGTCGGTGTGCATGCCCGCGATGGTGGCGGTGGTGGTGCCCGGCACATTGTCATGGCCCAGGATGTGCTGGCGGTCCAGCGGAATGTCGAACCGCTTGGCGAGATAGCGCACCAGCCGCGCCGAGGAGCGGTACATCGCCTCCGTGTACCAGGCGTCCGGAGCGGTCAGGAACCCCTCGTGCTCCAGGCCGATGGACTTGGCGTTGACGTACCAGTTGCCCGCGTGCCAGGCGACGTCCTTGAGCGGCACATGCTGGGCGATATGCCCGTCGGAGGAGCGCAGGGTGTACTGCCAGGACACATAGGTGGGGTCCTGGACCAGCTTGATGGTGGTGTCCCAGGAGCCCTCGGTGTCATGGATGATGATGTAGTCGATGGACTGCGAGGCGGGGCGGTCGCCCAGGTCGTGGTTGCCGTAGTCGCTGTCCCCGAACTCCTCGTAGGGCGCCGGGATCCACTCGCAGGACACATCCTTGGGGGCCTCGACATGCGGATCCCGGGCACGGGACGGCAGACCGAGCGTCCGTAGCTGCCGGGTGTCCGGCGCGAGAGCGGGCGCCGCGTCGAGGGAGACCCGCTCGCCGTCGGCGGTCGTCCGTGCGGCACCGCCGCGGATCACCTCGTACACCTCGTCGGCGAAGGCGGCCGCGGCCGTGGCGTCATCGGCGCCGGAGTAGGCCGCCACCGCCGCGTACCAGCCGGCGGGGTCCTTGCTCGGCGGCAGCCCCAGCCGCTTCTGTGTGGCGGCCAGCAGGGCCGCGCCACCGCGCACGTTGGCGCTCTCATCGCCGCGCAGCGCCTCCGCGGACAGCCCGGTGAGCTCCGCGGCCCGGCCGAGGGTGCGCAGCCGGGCGGGGAGCTGCCGGGGCTCGGGAACGGTGGCCTTGGGAACCCTCAGCGGCCGGGCGAGATCGCCGCGCGCGTCCTCGGTGCCCTGGCTGTGGTGCGGGGCGGTGAGCAGGGCGGTGTGGGCGTCGGTGAGATGCATGGGCCCATAGCCACCGGTGACGCTGGGCGCGCCGCGGTGGCCGTCCCAGCGTGACTGGAGATACGAGACGCCCAGGAGCACGCCGAGCGGAACGCCGTACTCGGCGGCCGCGGCCGCGAAGGCGCGCTGCAGGGCGCCGCCGTCGGCAGGAGGACCGTCGGCCCGCGGCTGGTCGGCATGGGCGGCGGGTGTCGCCGAGACCAGCGGGAGCAGAAGGGCGGCGGACGCCGCGGCTCCCGCGGTCCGCAGTGTGGTTCTCCGGGTGGGGCCGGACGGGGTTCTGTTCGCGTCGTGGGCGCTGTCCTGTGCGGATTCTGGCATTGCAGCCTCCTCAAGCGGGCCGGGCCGAGCCACTTAGAGATATGCGCTGCCAGGCGTGACGTCAATCGCCGTCACCCAGACGCGTGTTCGCATGTCAGCCCGACTGCGGCGCGTCACCGGTCCAGACCGGTGACGCGCCCCTGCCGCCATCCGCCTCCGCTCAGCGGGTGCCGACCGCCGCCCGCACCGCGCGCCGAGCCAGCGCGCAGTCGTCATGCAGCCGGCGCAGCAGCAGCCGCTGCTCCTCACCGGCCGGGACCGCGCCCGGCACCACGGGGGCGGGATCGTGCATGGTGCGCTGCACCGCGGTCTCGTACTGGCGGATCTCCCGCGTCAGCACCAGCATCAGATTCACCAGGAAGGAGTCCCGCGCGGCCGGACCCGAGGCCTGCGCCAGCTGGCTGATCTGGCGCCGGGTGACGGGCGCGTCGCCCAGCACCGTCCACAGCGTGGCCAGGTCATAGCCGGGCAGATACCAGCCCGCGTGGTCCCAGTCGAGGAGCGCCGGGCCCGCGGGGGACAGCAGGACATTGTTCAACAGGGCGTCGCCGTGGCAGAACTGCGCCGGGGTCTGCCGCCCCCAGGCGTGCGAGACGCCGCGCAGCAGCTTCTGCAGATCGCCCATGTCCCGGTCGGTGAGCAGCCCGAGCTCGTGATAGCGGGTCAGCCGGGCGGCGTAGTCGATGGGGGCGTCGAACAGACCGGCGGGCGGCCGCCACTGGTTGACCCTGCGGATCGCGCCCAGCACCGCCCCCAGATCGGCGCGCGGCGGGGGCTCGGTGGGGTGGCGCTGCGCGGCCGCGATCCGCCCGGGCATCCGCTCGATGATCAGCGCGCAGTTGTCCGGGTCGGCGGCGATCAGCCGGGGCACCCGCACCGGCGGACGCTGGCGGACGAACGTGCGGTACATCGCTATTTCCCGGCGGAACCGCTCGGCCCACGCGGGGGAGTGGTCCAGCAGGCACTTGGCCACCGCGGTGCTGCGCCCGGTCGCCCCGATCAGGAGCACGGACCGTCCGCTGCGCCGAAGCACCTGCACCGGGTTGAACTCCGGACAGATGCGATGGACCGAGGTGATCGCGGTGCGCAGCTGCGCACCCTGTGGACCGGACAAGTCGAGTCTCCCGCGAGGCGGCACAGTGCCGGGGGCGGCGGCCCGCCGGGCCCGGCCGCCGTGGGCGGGATCGAGGTACGGCCCAGAGCCGGGCAGCTGCCGCCGGTACGGCCGGGGCGGGGCGGACACGGAGGACGACGCTGCGTACATGGGCGATACAGATCCCTTCGTGTGCCGACGAGTTGCGTACGCACCCGGCCCCGAGGCGGGGCCGCACCCTGGGGAATGCGGTCGGTTCAGCTCGATCCGCCACGGGGCCGGGTAACGCACTCCTACATCACACCCCTGTGCGGGTGGCACACCATGTGGCGGACCCTGGCGAACCCTGGCGAATAGTCGCACGGCTCGTGACGGGACCGTTACTGTCAAGTCAGCCGAGGAACCTGGGGGCTTGACGTGACGAGGGAACCCAACACCCGTCTTGCGGACCTGTTCGGCCTCGCCGGATGGTCCAAGGGGGAGCTCGCGAGGCTCGTGAACCGGAAGGCGGCGGCCATGGGCCATCCGCAGCTGGCGACCGACACCTCGCGGGTGCGGCGTTGGATCGACACCGGCGAGACGCCGCGCGATCCCGTGCCCAAGGTGCTGGCGGCCCTGTTCACCGAGCGTCTCGGTCGAGTCGTGACCACTGAGGACCTCGGGTTCGGACGAGGGGGGCGCTCGGGAAAGGGGCAGCCCGCCGACGGGTTGCTCTGGCCGCCCGAGTCCACGGCCGCGGTCCTCACCGAATTCACGGGAATGGACCTTATGTTCAACCGACGCGGCTTGGTGGGTGCGGGCGCCGCGCTCGCCGCAGGATCCGCCATCACCGGTGCCATGAGCGAGTTTCTGCTCTCCGACCCCACCCTCGCCACCGACGCGCCCCGTACCGACAATCCCCTGTCCCTCGACCCCGTGGGCTTCGACCGCTATGAGGCCGCCCCCGTGGGCTCCCAGGAGATCGATGCCCTGGAGACCTCGGTCGAGGTCTTCCGCGCCTGGGACGCCGCCCGCGGCGGCGGGCTCCAGCGCAAGGCCGTGGTCGGCCAGCTCAACGAGGTGGGCGGCATGCTCGCCTATCGCCACCCCGAGCATCTGCAGCGCAGGCTGTGGGGGGTGGCGGCCAATCTGGCGGTGCTCGCCGGCTGGATGTCCCATGACGTCGGCCTGGAGCCCACCGCCCAGAAGTACTTCGTCATCGCCGCCCACGCGGCCCGCGAGGGCGGCGACCGCCCCCGGGCGAGCGAGGCGCTCTCCCGGGCCGCCCGGCAGATGGTCCACCTGGGCCGCCCGGACGACGCCCTGGATCTGATGAAGCTGGCCAAGACCGGTGCGGGCGAGGCGGCGCTGCCGTGCACCCGGGCCATGTTCTGCACCATCGAGGCATGGGCGCAGGCGTCCAAGGGCCACGGCCAGGCGGTGCGCCGCGCCCTGGGCGAGGCGGAGGAGCTGTTCATCTCGGCCCGGGACGACGGACCGGCGCCGAGCTGGATGCAGCTCTTCAACGAGGCGGATCTGTACGGGATGCAGGGGCTGGTCTACCGCACCCTCGCCGAGCACGAGCCGGGGGCGGCGGGCATCGCCGAGAGCCATGCCAAGAAGGCGCTGCGGATGCGGGAGGGCGGGCGCCAGCGGTCCCAGATCTTCGACTACATCTCCATCGCCTCGGCCTGTTTCATCGGCGACGATCCCGAGCAGGCCGACCGCTATGCCCGGCTGGCCCTGCTGACGATCGAGCAGAACTCCTCGCATCGCACCTGGGACCGGCTGCGCGAGATGTACCGGCTCACCGGGCGGTACAGCACGACACCGGCCATCCGGGAGCTGCGTGAGGAGATCCAGCAGGTGATGCCGAAGAGTGGCACGGGGAAGGGTGGCGCGGGGCTGAAAGGGTCCGGCTCCATCGCCAGGAGCGCGGCCGTCTAGCGGCCGGGCCACGCCTCATAACGGGCCACGCCTCATAAGGGGCCTGACGAGGGGGCAACGCCTTACGACGAGTCAACCCCTACGAATCAAGCCACCCGTACGGGAAGCCAACGCCTTACGAGGGTCGATCACCGCGCCACGCCGACGCGGGAAGCCGCGTCATGCGCGGGCACCGGTGACCCTGGCGATCAGCACACAGGCGTCGTTCTCGCGCGGCTCGTCGCCGAACGTCTCGGCCACGGTCCGTACGCACTCCTGGGCGCCATGGGCGGCGGTCAGCCGTGGCGCGAGCGCGAGCAGCCGCTCGGTGGCGCCCTCGGCGTCCCGGGCGAGCCGTCCGGTGTGCAGCACCAGCAGATCGCCCGGCTCCAGCCGCTCCTCGGACTGGGTATACGCGGCGCCCGTCGTGGCGCCGAGCAGCACGCCGTCGGGAGAGCGCAGCGGGCGCCCCGTCCCGTCGCGGAAGAGCAGCGGGGCGGGGTGTCCGGCCTGCGCCCACACCAGGGTGCGGGTGCGCGGGTCGTACTGCCCGCAGGCGGCGCCGACCAGCGCGGGCTGGGAGGAGACGGCGAGCAGCTGGTTGAGCCGCCCCATCAGCGGGCCCGGCTCGATCCCGGCCACCGCCATGCCGCGCACCGCGCCCAGCAGCATGGCCATACCGCAGGTCGCGGTCACGCCATGGCCGGTGAGGCCGCCGACGCTCAGCAGGGTCCGTCCGTCCGGCAGTTCGAGCGCGTCGTACCAGTCGCCGCCGATCTGGGCGCTGGACTCGGAGGGGAGGTAGTGGGCGGCGAGGTCGAGGGCGGCGCCGTCGGCCGCCGGGCCGGCGCCCGGAAAGCCGTCACGGGCCGGAAGCCGGAGGGAGCCGCGCCATGGCGGCAGCACGGCCTCCTGCACCTCCACCGCCAGCCGGCGCTCGGTCCGCGCGATCCGCCGCTGGTGGCTGAGGGTGTCCCGGCTTTCGCGCACCGCCCGTTCGCTGCGGCGCAGCTCGCTCACGTCCCGGAGCACGGCCCACATGGAGGCGGTGCTGCCGTCGGTGTCGAGCACCGGCTCGCCCGCCATATGGATGGTGCGCACCACCTCGTCCGCGCGCACCACGCGGAACTCGCCGTCGATCGGCTTTCCGTCCACCAGGCAGTCCGTGACCATCGCGGTCAGGATCGGCTGGTCCTCGGAGAAGACCCAGGAGGGCAGCTCGTCGAGGGTGAGCCCGCCGTCCCCGGGGTCGCGGCCGAAGATCCGGCACAGCTCGTCGGACCAGGTCACCTCGTCGGAGAGGAGGTTCCATTCGGCGCTGCCGACCCGGCTCAGCAGCGAACCGCGGCCGGTGGCATCGCTCCCGGCCGGGGCCTCGGCCGTCACCCCCGCGTCGGCTTCCGTCCCCCCGTCCGTCCCCGTCGCGTCGGCTTTGGCTCCCTCGTCCGTTCTGGGGGGATCGGCGAGCAGTCCCTCGCGCAGCTCGCCCAGATGCCGGTCCAGATCGTCCAGCTGGTGGACGGCGAGCTCGCACAGCGCGCGCTGCCAGCGCACCTGCGCGTCGTCCGTACCGCCCAGGTCCGCGACGGTGTCGCGGCGGACGGCGTCGAGCCCGCCGCGGAGCCGCTGGGTCTGCGAGATGAGGGCGTCGACCGTGTCACGCTGGGGAGGCGGAACGGCGGGATGGTCCGCGGAGCGGGGGGACGGCATGACGTTCTCCGATACGGGCGCGGCGCGGCCGGGTCTTGAGGGGAGGGACCGGTAACGACTCTTGCACAGGCTGCGACATCCCGTAAGCGGTTTGGCAATACCCGATCCGGTGGTGCTTGCGGCATATGCCGATGGCCTTCCGGGGGCATATCGGGCGGGAATCGGCGGAGGGCGCGATTCCGGGTAGGCTGCGGCGCTTGGGAGTCCCTCAGTCCCACGCCGTTCATCAGGCATACGGCGCCAGGACATCGGCAAGAATGCCGATCGACGGAAATCCCGTTGCCAGCGAACCTCCCGCACCGGATGCTGACCTCATGTTCGATCCAGACATAGCGCCCAGCGGCACCCTGCTCGGCCTCCTTCAGCGAGGCCGCGGCGACGGGACCCTGCATGCCCTCGCCGCGCCGCGGGCCGAGGCGCTCGCGGCACTGCACCACTGTGTGCTGCGCGACCCCCGCCGTGACTGGCAGGTCGAGAACCGCTCGCTCTATTACGCCAGGCTCTGCCTGGATCTCGACGCCGAGCTCGACGAAATCGAACAGCATCTGTTCCACCCCGACGACCTGGTCAACGACGACGAGGCGCGCACCGGGCTCGCCCTCTCCGTCCTCGGCCACCTCGCCGCCTACGGCAGGGCCGACGCCCTGCGGCTGCTGCGACGCTACACCGCGGCGGGCAGCAACTGGCAATGGGCCCTCGACGAGCTGGCCCTGCGCGACGACGACCCCGGGCTGCGCGGCCTGGCCCCCGCGGTCCTCGCCCGCTTCCCCGAGACCTCCGAGGGCGACGCCGAGCTGGCCACCGTCGTACGCGGCGCCTACGAACCCCGGCCCTGGCGGCTGTGGGCCGGCGATCCGCAGCACGGGCCGCGGGTGCGCGCGGCGGCGGAGCAGGGCGCCTTCGACCGGTGGCAGCGCCAAATGCGGCCCTCGGGACCGCGCCCCGGATGGAGCGTCCACGACATCCTGCTGTGGGCCCAGCGGGAGCACGATCTGAAGCCGGACGCCCGCCGCCCCGACGCGGCGGCCCGCTGTCTGGCCGCCGTCGCCGGTCCCGAGGACCGGCCCGAACTCCTCGCCGCCGCCGCGTCGGCCCCCGACGCCGCCCGCGCCGCCGCGCTGCGGCATCTCGCGGAGATCGGCGACCCCGAGGTGCTCGACCTGATCGAGGCGGCCGTGACCGAGTCGGACGCCTCGGAGCTGGTCTCCCAGGCGGGCCTCTCCGCCTTCGAACGCATGCGCAGCATCTCCGCCCTCGACCGGGCCCGCGTCTGGGCCCACCGCCCCGATGCCCTCGGTGACGCGGCGGCCGCGATGCTCTCCTGCCGCGGCGGTCAGTACGACACCCCACTCGTGCTCGCCGCCCTCCGCCGCACGGTCCGGGCCGAGGGCCCGGACGCCCAGATCCTGTGGACGCTCGTCGACGGCGCCGGACGCCTGACGATCTCCTGCGCCGCGCCCGTACTGCGCCATGTCTACCGCGAGACGGCCTCCTCCCACCTGCGTGGCCGCGCCGCCCGCGCGCTGGCCGCCACCGATCCGTCCTTCGCGGCGGGCTTCGCCGTCGAATGCCTCTGGGACTGCGAGGAGAGCACCCGCGAACTCGCCGCCCGGCACGCCGCCACCGCCGACACCCGCGTCGTCGAACAACTCCGCCGGCTGGCCGCCGACCCGGCGGAGGAGGCCGAGGTCCAGACAGCGGTCCGCAGCCGCATCGGGCCCGAAACCCCGGACTTCTGATCCCGCCGGCCGCCCCGGAGCACGATCTCGCGCCGGGGCGCGCAACCTCGGAGGCGGTAGACGCGTCTTCCCCGGCAGGGTGAAGGGGTCGTCACCCTCCGTACCTCCGCGCCACCCGAACAGGGTGTTCACCCGGGCGACAGTTTCACGCCGAGTGACCGGTCGGTCATTGAGGCGGGTTCATGCGGGTTTGATGTGATCTCGCCGGGGTGCTGAGCAGGGCCCTGGGAGCGCGAAGGCCAACGCTCATGGGACGTTCTACGGCGCGAAACGTGCACGATGCCGGAGCCACCCTTCGTACGCCGACAACACCGGTATGCGTGTCGCCATCGTGACTGAATCCTTCCCACCCGACATCAACGGCGTCGCTCACTGCACGCTGCAGACGGCCGACCATCTCCACCGCCGTGGTCATCACCCCTTGGTCATCGCACCGGCGGGTCCCCCCGGAGGCCCACCGCCCGCCGCGGCCGGCGGGCCACCCGAGAGCCAAGGGGAGCTCGACCGGTCGCATCCGTACCCCGTCGTCCGTATCCCCTCCCTGCCCCTGCCCGGCTATCCGCAGGTCCGGGTCGCGCTGCCCAGCCGTAAGCTCGCCGCCGCCATCACCTCCCACCACAGCGACGTCGTCCACCTCGCCAGCCCCTTCGTGCTGGGCGCGCGCGGCATGACGGCCGCGCTCCGGCTGCGGATACCGGCGCTGGCCGTTTACCAGACCGACCTCGGCTCCTACGCCCGCACCTACCTCGGCGCGGGCGAGAACGCGGCCTGGCGGCGCATCCGCGCCGTGCACACCGCCGCCGACCGCACCCTGGCTCCTTCCACCGCCTCCGCCCGCGACCTCGAGGAGCACGGGGTGCCGCGGATCAGGCTGTGGCCGCGCGGGGTCGACACCGAGCGCTTCCACCCCTCGCGCCGCGACCCGGAGCTGCGCCACTCCCTCGCCCCCGGCGGTGAGCTGATCGTCGGATACATCGGCCGCCTCGCCCCGGAGAAGAACGTCGAGCTGCTCGCGCCGCTGAGCCGGCTTCCCGGCGTCCAGGTGGTCGTGGTCGGGGACGGGCCGAGCGAGCCCGCGTTGCGGGCGGCCATGCCGAGGGCCCGCTTCCTCGGCCGCCGCACCGGCAACGACCTGGCCCGCGTCTTCGCGTCGCTGGACGTCTTCGCCCACACAGGGCCCCAGGAGACCTTCTGCCAGACCGTGCAGGAGGCCCAGGCCAGCGGCGTCCCGGTGGTCGCACCCGCGGCGGGCGGCCCGCTCGACCTCATCGACCACAGGCGTACGGGGCTGCTGGTGCCGCCCGGGGACGCGACCGAGGTGACCGACGCCGTATCGCTGCTCTCGGCCGACGCGAAGCTGCGCGCGGCACTGGGGCACGCCGGCCGGGAGGCGGTCGAGGGCCGCACCTGGGAGGCGATCGGCGACCAGCTGATCGACCACTACACCGAGGTGCTGGCGGCCCGTACGGCGGTCGCGGCATGAGCGCCGCACGCGCGGCCGCCGGGCCGCAGGTGGTCGTGATGCCCGCGCCTCTGCGCCGCGTGGGCGGAGAAGCGAATGAAAGGCGCGGTATGAGCGCCGTACGCGCGGCCGCCGGGCCGCAGGTGGTCGTGATGCCCGCGCCTCTGCGCCGCGTGGGCGGAGAAGCGAATGAAAGGAGCACAGCATGAGCGCCGTGGGAGGAGAGAGCAGCATGAGCGACGGCAAGGGCCTGCGCATCGTCCGGCTGGCCAACTTCGTCACCCCCGCCTCCGGCGGCCTCCGCACCGCGCTGCGCGAGCTCGGGGCCGGTTATCAGGCGGCCGGGCACGAGGCCGTCCTGGTGGTGCCGGGCGAGCGGGTCTCGGACGAGCGGACCCGGCAGGGGCGGGTGATCACGCTGCCCGGGCCGACCATTCCCGGCACCGGCGGCTACCGCGTCCTGACCGACCGGCGGCGGCTGACCCGGCTGCTCGACGGCCTGGCACCGGACCGGCTCGAGGTGTCGGACCGCACCACCCTCCGCTGGACGGGGGAGTGGGCGCGGCGCGCCCGCGTACCGGCCGTGATGGTCTCCCACGAGAGCGCGGACGCCGTGCTGCGCACCTGGGGTGTGCCGGACGGGTTCGCCCAGGGCGCCGCGGACCGGCTCAACCTCCGTACCGCGCGGGCGTACTCGCGGATCGTCTGCACCACCGAGTGGGCGGCGCGCGAGTTTGTACGGATCGGCGCGCGGAATGTCGTACGCGCCCCTCTGGGCGTGGATCTCGGCCACTTCCACCCCTCCCACTACGACGCCGCGCTGCGGGACCACCACCGCGGCGAGGCGGCCGTTCTCCTCGCCATGTGCTCGCGGCTCTCGCCCGAGAAGCGGCCGGGCCGGGCGCTCGACGCGCTCGCCGAGCTGCGGCGGCGGGGCGTCTCCGCGGCGCTCGTGGTCGCCGGGGACGGGCCGCTGCGGCCGCGCCTGGAGGCCCGCGCCCACGCCGAGGGGCTTCCGGCCGTCTTCCTCGGCCATGTGGCGGAGCGGGCGGGGCTCGCCGCCATCCAGGCCAGTGCCGATGTCGTGCTGGCGCCGGGCCCGGCGGAGACCTTCGGCCTCGCGGCGCTGGAGGCGCTGGCGTGCGGTTCGCCCGTCGTCGTCAGCGCGCTCTCCGCGTTGCCCGACATCGTCGGCGCCGCGGGCGAGACCGCCGCGGACAACGGAACGGCCTTCGCGGACGCCGTGGAGCGCGTTCTGGCCCGCTCGGTGCCCCTCCGCCGGGCGGCGGCCCGGGCACGCGCCGAGCGCTACGGCTGGCCCGCCGCGGTCGCCTCCTTCCTGACCGCCCATGACGCGTCCACCGAGGGCGTCCGGTGCGCCGACGGCGGCCGGGTCCCGGCCGCAGCGCTTCCGGCCGCCACGGCGGTCTCCGAGCACCGGGCAGTCGGCGGTGTGCGGTGAGCGCAGCCGGCGCTCACACGGGGGACCGCGCTGGTACGGAACCGTCTCGTACGGAGAACGTCCTTACGGAGGCTGCCGTTAAGGACACCGTCCTTACGGAGGCCGTCCTTACGAAGACGGAGACGGAGGGTGCGGGGCAGGGTTCCACCACTGCCCCGCACCCGGCGGCCGGGCGGACGCCCGGCCCGAGGCCGGGCACGGGCGACGGCGCGGAGCCGCGCAGGCTGCGGTTCGCCGCCCTCGGCGACTCGCTCACCGAGGGGCTCGGCGACCCGGCGCCCCGCGGCGGATGGCGTGGCTGGGCCGCACTTCTGGCGGCCGCCTCCGGGCCGCATCCCGATGAGCCCGTGGAGTTCGTCAATGTGTCCCGCAGCGGGGCGCTGGCCGCCGATGTCGCCGATGAGCAACTGGCCGAAGCCCGCCGCGCCCGCCCGCATCTGGCCTCGGTCGTGGTCGGCGGGAACGACACGCTGCGCGACTCGTTCGACATCCACCGGGTCGCCGAGGCCCTCGACCGCACGATCGGCGCGCTGCGCGCCGACGGCGCCGTGGTGCTCACCGCCTGCCTGCCCGACCCCGGGCGGATGCTGGGGCTGCCCTCCGCGCTCGCGCGCCCCCTGGGACGCCGGATGCGCGCGGTGAACACCGTGGTGCACGCGCTGTCCCAGCGGTACGAGGCGGTCCATGTGGAGCTAGGCGACCACAGCTGGGTCGCCGAGCGGCGGGCGTGGAGCGTGGACCGGCTGCATCCCAGCGAGCTCGGGCACCGGCTGCTGGCCAGGGAGTTCCACAGCGCCCTGCGCGCCCGGTCCATCGCGACCGGCGCCCCGCCGTCCCTGGAACTCGACGGCATCGCGCCCTCGCGCGCCGCCTGCGCGTGGTGGATGGCGACCCGCGGCACCCGCTGGATCGCGGACCGCTGCACCGACCTCCTGCCCGGCCTGGTCGCGCTGGCGGCCCTGGAGTGGAGGCACCGCCTCCGGGGCACCGCGCATCTGCTGGAGGAGCGGGACCGGCGGGCGACTCTCGCCGCGCTGACCGCGGTGACCAGCGGCCCGGCCCCCGCCCTGCTCCCTCATCTGCCCGCCGGCTCCCTCACCGAGCGGCCCACGCCCTCCTCCGTCGCCCCGCTCGCCCAGCAGTCCGCACCCGCGCCCGCCGCCCCGCCGGCTCACCCGCCCGCCGATCCGTTCATCGCCGACACACCGCCGCCCGCTGCGACAATGGCGGGGTGACGGGTCGCTGGGAATTCTGGATCGACCGGGGCGGAACCTTCACGGACGTCGTCGGCAAGCGTCCGGACGGCCGCCTGGTCACCCGCAAGTTGCTCTCCCACCACCCCGAGCGCTATACGGATGCCGCTGTCGAAGGGATCCGGCAGACGCTGGGGCTCGGCCCCGGTGAACCGGTCCCGGCCGACCGGATCGACGTCGTCAAGATGGGCACCACGGTCGCCACCAACGCCCTGCTGGAGCGCAAGGGCGAGCCGACCGTCCTCGTCGTCACCGAAGGCTTCCGGGACGCGCTGCGCATCGCCTACCAGAACCGCCCCCGCCTCTTCGACCGCCGGATCCTGCTCCCCGAGGCGCTGTACGACCGGGTGGTGGAGATCCCCGAGCGGGTGGACGCCCACGGCGAGATCGTCCGCCCCCTGGACCTCGACGCCGCCGCCGAGGCGCTGCGCACCGCCCACCGCGACGGCTTCCGCAGCGCGGCCGTCGTCCTGCTGCACGGCTATCGGCACGCCGCCCACGAACAGGCCCTCGCCGCGGTGGCGCGCGACCTGGGCTTCCCGCAGGTGAGCTGCTCCCACGAGGTCAGCCCGCTGATGAAACTGGTATCGCGTGGCGACACCACCGTGGTCGACGCGTATCTCTCACCCATCCTGCGCCGCTATGTGGAGGACGTGGCCGCCGAACTGTGCGGTATCCGGCTGATGTTCATGCAGTCCAACGGAGGGCTGCGGGAGGCCGCGCACTTCCGGGGCAAGGACGCGGTGCTGTCCGGACCGGCGGGCGGTGTGGTGGGCATGGCGCGCTCCTCCGGCGAGGCCGGACACGACCGCGTCATCGGCTTCGACATGGGCGGCACCTCGACCGATGTCTCGCACTACGCGGGCGAGTTCGAGCGCGTCTTCGGCACCGAGGTCGCCGGGGTGCGGATGCGCGCCCCGATGATGAACATCCACACCGTGGCGGCGGGCGGCGGTTCGGTGCTCCACTTCGACGGCCGGCGCTACCGCGTGGGGCCGGACTCGGCCGGTGCCGTCCCCGGCCCCGCCTGCTACCGGCGCGGTGGCCCGCTGACCGTGACCGACGCGAATGTGATGCTCGGCCGGATCCAGCCGGACCACTTCCCGGCGGTCTTCGGCCCGCACGCCGACCAGCCGCTGGACGCGGCGACGGTCGGGGAGCGCTTCGCGGCGCTCGCCGAGGAGATCGCGGAGGCGACCGGCGACCGGCGCGGACCGGAGGAGGCCGCGGCGGGCTTCCTGGACATCGCGGTGCTCAACATGGCCAACGCGGTCAAGAAGATCTCCGTGCAGCGCGGCCGTGACGTCACCCGCTACGCGCTCACCAGCTTCGGCGGCGCGGGCGGCCAGCACGCCTGCGCGGTCGCCGACGCGCTCGGCATCGGCACGGTGATCGTGCCGCCGCTCGCGGGGGTGCTCTCCGCGTACGGCATCGGGGTGGCCGACGCCACCGCCATGCGCGAGCAGGCCGTCGAGGCGGAGCTGGGCGAGGAGACGCTGCCGCGCGTGCGCGAGCTGTGCGCACGGCTGGCCGGCCAGACCCGGGACGAACTGCTCGCGGACGGTGTCCCGGAGGACACCCTGGACACCGTCGCCCGCGTCCATCTGCGGTACGCGGGCACGGACTCCAGCATCCCCGTCCCGCTGGCTTCCGTCCCCGCGATGACCGAGGACTTCGTCCGGGTACACCGCGCGCGCTACGCCTTCACCATGGAAAAGCCGCTGGTCGTGGAGGCGGTGTCGGTCGAGGCGGTCGGCGCCTCCGGGCCCACCGGCGGCCATGCCGTGGAACGGCCGCCCAGAAAGGGCGAACTGGCGCCCGTGACGACCGTAAGGATGTTCGCGGAAGGGCGATGGCAGCGGACGGCACTGTATGAACGCGACCGTATGCGCCCGTCGGACCGGGTCACCGGCCCCGCGATCATCGCCGAGGAGGACGCCACCACCGTGGTCGACCCCGGCTGGCAGGCCACCGCGGGCGAAGGCGGCCCTCTGCTGCTCACCCGGGTCCGGCCGCGGCCGAGCACCACCGCGGTCGGCACCGAGGCGGACCCCGTGATGCTGGAGGTCTTCAACAGCCTCTTCATGGCCATCGCCGAACAGATGGGCGTGCGCCTGGAGCACACCGCCCACTCCGTCAACATCAAGGAGCGGCTCGACTTCTCCTGTGCCCTCTTCGACGCCGAGGGTAATCTCATCGCCAACGCCCCCCACATCCCGGTGCACTTGGGCTCCATGGGCGAGTCCATCAAGGAGGTGCTGCGGCGCAACGGGGACACGATGCGGCCCGGCGATGTATACGCGATCAACGACCCGTACCACGGAGGCACCCACCTGCCGGATGTCACCGTGGTCAGCCCGGTCTTCGACGAGGCGGGGGACGAACTGCTCTTCCTCGTCGCCTCGCGCGGCCACCACGCCGAGATCGGCGGGATCACCCCCGGCTCCATGCCCGCCTTCAGCCGCACCATCCAGGAGGAGGGCGTCCTCTTCGACAACTGGCCGCTGGTACGGGACGGGGCGCTGCGCGAGCGGGAGACCCGTGAACTGCTGACCGGCGGGCCGTATCCGTCCCGCGCCCCGGACGCCAACCTCGCCGATCTGCGCGCCCAGATCGCCGCCAACGAGAAGGGCATCCAGGAACTGCGCCGGATGATCGGGCAGTTCGGCCTCGATGTCGTGCACGCCTATATGGGGCACGTCCAGGACAACGCCGAGGAGTCCGTGCGCCGCATCGTGACCGGCCTCAGCGACGGCTCGTACCGCTACGAGACCGACGGCGGGGCGGTCATCCACGTCACCCTTACGGTGGACCGCACGGCGCGCGGCGCCCTCCTGGACTTCACCGGCACCTCGCCCCAGCGGCCGGGCAACGACAACGCGCCCAGCTCGGTGGTGATGGCGGCCGTGCTCTATGTCTTCCGGACGCTGGTCGCCGAGGACATCCCGCTCAACAGCGGCTGCCTGAAGCCCCTCGAGGTCCGTATCCCCGAGGGCTCGATGCTGGCGCCCGTCTTCCCGGCCGCCACGGTCGCCGGGAACGTCGAGACCTCCCAGGCCGTCACGGGCGCCCTGTACGGGGCCCTGGGCGTCCAGGCCGAGGGCTCGGGCACGATGAACAACGTCACCTTCGGCAATGATCGCGTCCAGTACTACGAGACGGTCGCCAGCGGCTCCGGCGCGGGAGACGGCTTCGACGGCGCGGACGCCGTACAGACCCATATGACCAACTCCCGGCTGACCGACCCCGAGGTGCTGGAGTGGCGCTATCCGGTGCGGGTGGAGAGCTTCGCGATCCGCCGGGACAGCGGCGGCCGCGGCCACTGGCGCGGCGGCCACGGCGTCTCCCGCCGCATCCGCTTCCTGGAACCGATGACCGTCGCCCTGCTCACCGGCCACCGCCGGGTGCCCCCGTACGGCATGGCGGGTGGCGAACCGGGCGCGCTGGGCGCGAACCTGATCGAGCGCGCCGACGGTTCGGTGGACCGCCTGGAGGGCCGCGACGCGGCGGACGTCGGGGTGGGGGACATCCTGGTCGTCCACACGCCGGGCGGGGGCGGTTACGGCCCGGCGGAGGAGGCCGGGGACTGATCGCCGGTGGCCGGTGCCGGATTGGACGCATGACCGCTCATCGTGGCGCGGCGGCACTGACGCCCCCGGGGACGGGCCGAGGCCGCCCCGGGGCTCACCGAGGAAGCCCGGTGTGAGCCATGGCGCGTTCGGATCCGTTTGCCGCCGCCACGATCGGAAACCCGACCCTTATCGAAGCCCGCCAGGACGCGCCCGCATGATTCCCGGGCGGCGCCCGCTCGCGAACCATGCGTGTGAGTCCGACGGCGGGCGCTTACAGCACCGTCGTTCACGGAAGGGGCAGCCATGGCCTGGTGGCAGAAGGCCGAATGCACGCACGAGGACCCGGAGCTGTTCTTCCCGGTGGGGGTGGCGGGCCCGGCCGCCCAGCAGCAGGAGGCGCGGGCCAAGGAGGTCTGCCACCGCTGTCCGGTGATCCAGGAATGCCTGGAGTACGCGCTGGAAGCCGGGATGACCCACGGGGTCTGGGGGGGCGTCGGTGAGGAGGAGCGCCGCTCCCTGCGCCGCAAGGCGCAGCGCAGGGAGCGGGTCGGCGCACGGCGGGCCCGCTAGGGGCTGCCGGGGCCGGGTCCCATCCGGGCCAGGGCCGACTATGGGGTGTCCGGCGGACCATGCGGCGGAGCCGCATATCGAGCCACGCGGCGGAGCCGCATATCGACGCTTCCCCTCCCCGCCCCTTCCCGCAGCATCGACATGCGGCTCCGCCGCGTGGCAGAGGCTCCGCCCCGGGACCTGGGTCGGAGCCCCAGTTGAGGGAAGGGGCGGGGCGGGGAGCAGCCTGCCGCAGGCGTCAAGATCCGTCGGATACCTCCTGGCGCAAGGGCCTGTTAATAGCTGAGCCCGCCCGCGACGTCGCGCCGCGCAGGCGGTCCCCAGGAGGCCCGGCCCAGCGGGGTGAACCGTACCGGGGTGCCGGGGACGGCCTGCGCGGCGGCGGCCAGATACGACTCCGGCACGACGCCCACGACCGGGTAGCCGCCGGTCGTCGGATGGTCGGCGAGGAAGAGCACCGGCCGTCCGTCCGGCGGGACTTGGAGCGCGCCGAGCGCCATCCCCTCACTGGCCAGCTCACCGTCCTTCGCCCGTTCCAGCGAGGGGCCCTCGGTCCGCAGGCCGATCCGGTTGCTCGCGGCCGAGACCCGGAAGTCCCCGGTGGTGAGGGTGCGCAGCCCCGCCGGGGTGAACCAGTCGTCGCGCGGGCCGAGCACCACGGGAAGCACCAGCTCCGGTGCGACGCCCCGATGCGGTACCCCGTCCACACCGGGCGCGGGCCTGCCAGGCGGCCCGAGCCGCAGCACCGCGCCGTCCGCGAGCGGGGCCGGGCCCAGCCCGGAGAGCACATCCGTGGCCCGGCTGCCGAGCACCGGCTCGGCCTCGACACCACCGTCGAACGCCACATAGCTGCGCACCCCGTGGGTGGCGGCCCCGGCCTCCAGGAGCGCGCCCGCGGCCACCCGTACGGCCGCTCCCCACGCCGCGGGGCGGCCGTCGACCGTGACCGGGCAGGGCGCGCCGGTGACCGCGACCGTCGCCGGGCGGCGCAGCCGCACCGCACAGCCGGTCAGCGTGGTCTCCAGGGTGGCGGCCCCTTCGGCGTTGCCCACCAGGCGGTTGGCGAGCCGGTGGGCGGGCTGGTCGAGCGCACCCGAGCGGGGCACCCCGAGATGGGCATGGCCGACGCGGCCCAGGTCCTGGACGGTGGTCAGGGCTCCCGGGCGTACGACGACGAAGGCGCTGTCGGTCATGGCGCCGTCCCTCCCGGAGCGGGGCCCGGTGCCGAGCCCGCCGCACCCCGTGCCGGGATGAAGCGGACACGGGTGCCGGGGGTGAAGAGCGCCGCCGGGTTCCGCGCGGTGTCCCACAGCACGGCGTCCGTGGTGCCGATGAGCTGCCAGCCGCCGGGGGACGAGCGCGGATAGACACCCGTGTACCCGCCCGCGAGGGCCACCGAGCCGACCGGCACCCGGGTCCGGGGCGTCGCGTGGCGCGGCACGTGGAACCGCTCGGGCAGCCCCGTCAGATAGCCGAAGCCGGGCGCGAAGCCGCAGAAGGCCACCCGGAACTCGGTGCCGGAGTGGATCCTTACGGCTTCCTCGGGCGTCACCCCCCACCGCTTCGCGACCTCGGCCAGATCGGGCCCGTCGTAGCGCACGGACACCTCGACGATGTCGCTGTCGCCGCGGTCCAGTGGCGGTATCCGCCAGCCGGGCAGCTCGGTGGCGAGCCGCCCGGGGTCGGCGAGCCCGTCGAGGAACACGGTGCGGGCGGCGGGCACGATCTCGCGTACGGCGGGCAGCTCCCGCGCGGCGGCGCGGCGCAGCAGCTCGGCGTGGAGCGCCTCGGCCGCCTCGCCGCTGTCGACCTCGATGAGCAGCCCGTGCTCGCCGACGGGCAGGGACCGCAGAGTCATGCGAACGCCGCCACGCGCACTCCGGCGGCCGTCAGCTCGCCCCGCACCCGGCGGGCCAGGTCGGCGGCGCCGGGGGTGTCGCCGTGGACGCACAGCGAGCGCACGTCCACCTCGATGCGCTGTCCGTCGATCGAGGTCACCGCGCGGTCCTGGGCGAAGCCGAGGGCGCGCTTGACCACCGTGTCCGGGTCGGAGACCACGGCGCCGGGCTCGCCGCGCGGGACGAGGGTCCCGGCGGCGGTGTAGGCACGGTCGGCGAACGCCTCGGCGATCACCGGCAGCCCGGCCGCGCGGGCCGCCTCGTGCAGCCGGGACCCGGGCAGCCCCAGCACCGGCAGCGGACCACCCGCGGCCAGCCGGACGCCCTCGACCACGGCGGCGGCCTGCGCCTCGTCGTGCACGCTGCGGTTGTAGAGCGCGCCGTGCGGCTTGACGTAGTGCACCCGCGCCCCGGCGGCGCGGGCGAAGATCTCCAGCGCGCCGATCTGATAGGCGATCTCGTCGGTCAGCTCCCGCGGCGGGACGTCCATGCTGCGTCGGCCGAAGCCGGCCAGATCACGGTAGGAGACCTGGGCCCCGATGCGCACCCCGTGCTCGGCGGCCAGCTCGCACACCCGGCGCATGGTCGAGGGGTCCCCGGCGTGGAAGCCACAGGCGACATTGGCGCTGGTGACGATGGACAGCAGGGCCTCGTCGTCGGTGAGCTCCCAGCGGCCGAACCCCTCGCCGAGGTCGGCGTTGAGATCGATGGACAGGTTCGCCAAGGATGCGGTCATATCCGTCCGTTCGGGGCGTGGGGGATACGTGAGGGGCTGTGGGTGGCACCACAAGGTAAGCGATCGTTGAACGATCCGACAAGATGGTTGTTGTCCGGTGACGGTTTCTGGGCTTGACTTCTCGCTATACGGGACGAACGAGACACCGAACAGGGGCTGATGTGGCGAACGGGACAAAAGGCGTAAACCGCCGGTCCGGCGAGTCGTCGGAGGAATCGTCGGACGAGTCGCCGGGGATGTCGGAGACGCCGGAGGCGGTGGAGACGGCCGGGTACCCCCAGGTCTCCGGTCTCGTCGCCGGGCTCGAGGCCGACCGGGCCCTGCTGGGGCGCACCAGCACGGCGGAGCGCGTCGCCGACATCCTGCGCGACCGCATCGCCGAGGGGTTCTTCCCGCCCGGCACCCGGCTGTCCGAGGACAGCGTGGGCGGTGCGCTCGGCGTCTCGCGCAACACCCTCCGTGAGGCGTTCCGCCTGCTGACCCATGAGCGGCTGCTGGTGCACGAGCTGAACCGCGGAGTGTTCGTCCGCGTCGTCACGGTCGACGACCTCAATGACATCTACCGCGTGCGCCGGCTCGTCGAATGCGCGACGGTGCGCGGCCTGGGGGAGCCGCCCTACGCGGTCCAGGCGGTCGAGGCGGCGGTCCTGGCGGGCGAGCGCGCCGCGCGGGACCGCGCCTGGCAGGACCTGTCCACCGCCAATATCCGCTTCCATCAGGCGATCGTCTCCCTCGCCGGAAGTCCCCGCGCGGACGAACTCATGCGCGGGGTGCTGGCCGAGCTCCGGCTGGTCTTCCATGTCATGGCCGACCCCCGCCGCTTCCACGCCCCCTATCTGGTGCGCAACCGCCAGATCCTGGAGGTGCTGCAGAGCGGCGACGCGGTGGAGGCGGAGCGGCTGCTCGCCTCCTATCTGGACGATTCCCAGGGACAGTTGGCCGATGCCTACGGACGGAAGATGTCCCGGCGATAGAGGTTTCCCAGCGGTAAACGATCCGACGGAGCCGGAACAAGTTCGTTTCAGGCTCTTGTCGGATCGTTGAACGAACGCCTAGCCTCCGGTGCACTCTCCTCACGCCCCCGTGAGGTCCTTCTGCGCGGAAGGCTGGACGCATGATCGTTCTCCTTGGCGTCCTCGTGGTGATCCTCGGATTCGCCACACGACGCAACCCGTTGCTGGTGGTGGGGGTCGCCGGCATCGCCACCGGACTGCTGGCCAAGCTCTCGCCCCAGGAGATCCTGGCGGCCTTCGGCGACGGCTTCGCCTCCAGCCGCTCGGTGACGATCTTCGTCATCACCCTGCCCGTGATCGGCCTCCTGGAGCGCAACGGCCTCCAGGAGCAGGCCCGGACCCTCATCGGGCGGCTCGGCAAGCTCACCACCGGCCGGTTCCTCGCCCTCTACCTGGCCCTGCGCCAGCTCACCGCCGCGCTCGGCCTCACCAGCATCGGCGGCCCCGCCCAGAGCGTCCGGCCCATGGTCGCGCCGATGGCCGAAGGCGCCGCGGAACGCCGCCACGGCCCGCTGCCCGAGCGGGTCCGCGAGCGCGTCCGCTCGTACTCCGCCAGCGCCGACACGGTCGGGCTGTTCTTCGGCGAGGACTGCTTCCTGGCCATCGGCTCGATCCTGCTGATCACCGGATTCGTCAACACCACGTACCACACCCATCTGGAGCCGCTCCAGCTTGCGCTGTGGGCCATCCCCACCGCCGTCTGCGCATTCCTCATCCACGGCTTCCGGCTGCTGCGCTTGGACCGCTCCCTGGACCACGACCTCGCCGCCCCCGGCGGCCGATCCGCTGCCGAGGGCAGCCGCACCGCGGAGGAAGCCAAGTGATCAAGGCGGAGTGGTTCTACTGGCTCGTCGGCGCCGTCTTCCTCGCCATGGCCGCCCAGATGGCCGTCGACCGCAGCAACCCCAAGCGCCTTGGCTCGGCCGCCTTCTGGGGGCTGCTCGGCGGCTGCTTCTTCTACAGCAGCTGGGTGGTGGAGAAGAAGGTCCCGGCCGAGCCGCTGGGCGTAGCCGTCCTCGCCATGGTCTGCCTCGGCGGCTTCCAGCTCACCGGGCGTGGCGTGCCGAACACGACCACCCCCGAGCAGCGCACCGCCACGGCCGCCCGGCTCGGCAGCAAACTGTTCGTCCCGGCGCTCACCATCCCGCTGGTCGCCGTCGTCTGCGCCTCGGCCGTCAAGCACTGGCACATCGGGGGCGAGCCGGTCCTGGAGGAGGGCAGCGAGACCATCCTCGGCCTCGGCTTCGGCGCGATCGCCGGGCTGCTGGTCGCCATGGTCGTGGTGCGCGAGCGGCGGCCCTCGGTGCCCCTGCACGCCGGCCGGAGCCTGCTGGAGTCCATGGGCTGGGCGCTGCTGCTGCCCCAGCTGCTCGCCGTGCTCGGCTCCATCTTCCAGGTGGCCGGGGTCGGCACCCAGGTCGGCAAGATCACCGAGCAGCTGCTGCCGGACGGCCAGAAGTACATCGCCGTGGCCGTCTACTGCGTCGGAATGGCCCTGTTCACCATCATCATGGGCAACGCCTTCGCCGCCTTCCCGGTGATGACCGCCGCCATCGGCTGGCCCGTGCTCATCCAGCAGATGCACGGGGATCCGCCCGTCGTCCTCGCCGTCGGCATGCTGGCCGGATTCTGCGGCACGCTCGTGACCCCCATGGCCGCCAACTTCAACCTGGTGCCCGCCGCGCTGCTGGAACTCAAGGACCAGTACGGGCCCATCAAGGCGCAGATCCCCACCGCCGGGGCGCTGCTGGTCTGCAACATCGCCATCATCTCGCTCTTCGCCTTCTGAAGGGGGCCGCTGTGACCCGAGTTCTTCTCACCGGCTTCGAGCCCTTCGCGGGCTCGGACGTCAACCCGTCGTGGCAGGCCGTCTCCCTCGTCGCCGCCGCTCCGCCGCCCGGCACCGAGGTCACGGCCGTACAGCTCGCATGCGTCTTCGGCACCGCGCTCGAGGAACTGGCCGCCGCCGTGGAGGAGGCCGACCCCGATCTGGTGCTGTGCGTGGGCCAGGCCGGCGGCCGTCCCGGTGTCACCGTCGAGCGGATCGCGATCAACGTGGACGACGCCCGCATACCCGACAACGCCGGACGGCGGCCCATCGACGAACCGATTATCGAGGGCGGCCCCGCCGCCTACTTCGCCTCCCTGCCCGTCAAGGCGTGTGTCGCGGCCGTCCGCGAGGCCGGGATTCCGGCCGCCGTCTCGCAGACGGCCGGAACCTTCGTGTGCAACCACGTCTTCTACGGCCTGGCCCATCTCATCGCCACCGAGCGGCCCGCGCTGCGCGGCGGTTTCGTCCACCTCCCGTACGCGCCGGAACAGGTCGTGGACCGCGCTGAACCGGCACTGCCCGCCGCGATGTCCGCCGACGCGCTGCGGGCGATCATCGGGGCGGCCGTGCGCAACCGGACCGACCTGCGCATCGCCGAGGGAGCAACGCATTGAACGAGCCGCACGAGCCGCACGAGCTGCACGAGCCGCATGAGCCCAACGAATCCGACGGGCCGGACGAGAGAGGGCGCGAACTCGGCCGGTACGCGGCCCGGTTCGCCGCCCTGGCCACCGCCAACGTCACCCGGGCCTACCCCAACGCCCCGGCGCATCTGCTGAGCGGACCCGAGGACTTGGTGGAGCCGCGCCGGTACCACCCCGCCTTCTACGGCTCCTACGACTGGCACTCCGCGGTCCATATGCACTGGCTGTTGGTCCGGCTGCTGCGCCGCTGCCCGGACCTCATCCGCGCCGACGAGGTCACCGCCGTACTGGACGGGCACCTTACGGCCGATGCCCTGGCCGCCGAGGCGGACTACCTCCGTGCCCATCCCTCCTTCGAGCGCCCTTACGGATGGGCATGGCTGCTCGCGCTGACCGCCGAGTGCCGGAGCCTCCCGGGAGCCGCGGGCGAGCGCTGGGCGAAGGCCCTGGAACCGGCCGCCGACGCCGTCTGCGCGCTGCTGAGCGGATGGCTGGCACGCGCCACCTACCCGGTGCGGCACGGCGTCCACACCAACAGCGCCTTCGCCCTCGGCCTGGTCCTGGACAGTGCGGCCGCCGCCGGCGTCAAGACGATCGTTGAACCGGTCACCGAGGCCGTCCTCGGCTGGTTCGCCGATGACCACGACGCCCCCGTCCACTGGGAGCCCTCCGGGCAGGACTTCCTCTCGCCCGCGCTCACCGAGGCCGAGGCGATGAGCCGGGTGCTGCCGGAAGAGGAGTTCGCGCGCTGGCTGGAACGCTTCCTCCCCGGCGTCGAATGGGGTGAGCCCGTCACCGTGCTCACCCCGCCCGTCGTCTCCGACCCCGCCGATCCCCAGATCGGTCATCTCCTCGGCCTCATCCTCAGCCGGGCCGCCGCGCTCCGCCGCCTGGCCGCCGCCCTGCCGCACGGCGATCCGCGGGCGGATGTGCTGCGGACGGCGGCCCGTGACCATCTGGCCGCCGGGCTCCCGGCCACCGACTCCGGGGACTTCACCGGCGACCACTGGCTGGCCACCTTCGCGGTGCTCGCCCTGGACGAACCACCGGCCGGTGAGCCGTAGACTGACGGATCGGTGAGGTGCGGGGGACGCGCCGGTGTACGTGCGTGCACGCCCCGGGGATCTGGTGCCTCATACCGGGATCTCCGTGCCGTTTCGTACGTTGTCGGTGCGACCGCCTACTCTGTGCGACGTGACATCTCCACCCCCGGGGGCCGCCGCGCCCCAGCTCAACACCGCTGAAGGGGCTGCCCGGCCGGCCCCGGGCCCGGCCGCCGACGAGGGCCTGGCCCGGCGCCTGCGCGCGCTCGCGTGCACCGCGCCGCTGCACGACCTCGACGCGCGCAAGGCCAACCTGGCGGGGGAGTACGGGGTGTATGCGATGGCGGAGGTCGCCCTCGCCGCCATCGACCTGGTCACGCTCCACATGGACTTCGACACCGGCGCCGACCACGAGCAGATAGTGGCCAGGCTGCTGCCCCGCGTCGCGGCCCAGGCCCCCGGGCGCCCCGCCGCCGAGCACGACCGGGTCGCCCGCTGGGTGCTGGAGAACCTGATCAACGTCGGCAGTGTGGACCGCGGCTTCCGTGCCGTTTACGGCACCTTCGGGCCCGATGGGGTGTATGTCCGCAGGGATTATGACTTCAAGCTGATCGAAGAGGTGCCCGGCCCCGGCGGCAGCGTCTATCTGCGCACCACCGACGAGGCGGTCAACGTCCTGGTCGGCGCCCTCGACACGGATGTCACCAGCGCCCAGATCGCCGCCGAGGTCAAGCTGGAGGTCCTCATCAGCCGGGGCCGGCTCGCCGATGCCCAACTCGCCGCCGAGCAGGCCCGCTACCGCACCGTGCAGTACTCGGAGACGCTGCGCCGCACCCTCGACGCCACCCGGCGCAACGTCCGCGCCGTCGACTGGCTGAGCACCGTCCCCGAGCTGATCAGCGAGGCGCTCGACCACGTCGCCGACCGCTACCGCCATGAGAACGCGATCCTCACCAACATCCGTAAGGCGCGCGACGAGGCGGAGAGCGCCGAGCACAAGCGGCGCGCCGCCGAGCTCGTCGACATCGTCAAGGACTGCATCCGGCGCCACACCCAGCTCCAGTCCCGGCTGCTGGAGGCCGGTCCGCTGTTCCGCGCCGAGCAGGACCGCCAAGCCTTCGCACCCCCCGCCCCACGCTCCGGATACGACCTGTACGGACAGCTGCTGGCCCCCGTCCTCCCGCTCCCCCTCGACCGCGCGGGCCGGGTCACCGACGCGTTCTTCGCCCGCGGCACCGGCCTGCGCACCCCGACCTCGGTGCGCATGGGCGACCTGGTCGAGATGCTGCTCACCCCGCCGGTGGAACGGGAGCACCTCGGCGCCGAGATGCCGGAGCCGGACCTCATCGCCACCCCCGACGACAGCCGCTTCAGCGAGGAGCAGCTGGCGGTGGCCATGGAGCTGCTCGAGCTGCCCGCCGACGCCCCCCGCCGGCTGTCCGGGCTGCTCGCCGACGCCCGCCGCCGCGACCCCGAACTGCCCTATCTGATCGCCCTCCTCGCCGTCCACGCCGCCAGCCCCCCGGTCGGCACCGCCTACCGCCAGGGCGAGCAGCGGCTGCTGTTCGCCGTGGACGACGGCACCGAGCTGGACGACCCCGAGTTCGGCGGCGCCGACCTGATAGTAGGTACCGCCCTGCTGGACGCGGCCGGTATGGCGGCCGACCGGGCGGAGGTGGCCTGATGGCCATGACCAGTGCATACGCCCCGCGCGAGGAGGTTCAGCCGTGACCGAGTACGACATCGACGACATGACACCGCCGGATGCGGCACCCGCCCCGGCGGCGCCCGGGATCACGCCCGCCGACGCGGCCGACGCCGCACGGCTGGTGGCCTTCGGACTCCAGCCCAAGCTGCTGCCCGCGCGGGATGTCGAATACGCCGAGCTGCTGCGCCGCCACCGCGACGAACCGGCGTTCGCGCGCCTCGCCGACGCCGTCGCCGCCGGGCTCGGGCTCATCGTGCTGGAGGTCTCGACCCGCGCCGGAATGGCCGTGACCGCCGCCGAGGACTCCGTCTTCGCCGTCCGCATGGGCGACTACGCCCGCCGGGCCGCCACCGACTCCGCCGACCGCTTTCTGCACGGCCTCGCCCATCTTGCCGTCGCCGCCCTGGCGTTCCCCCGCCCCGAGGACCTCGCCGACGACGGCTATATCGGCCGGGTCACCGTCAACGGCGTCGACGCCTTCGTCCGCCAGGCGTGCCGGCGGCTGGAGGAGCGGGCCGAGGAGCAGGGGGAGAACACCGACCCCGCCACCGGTGCGCCCGGGCTGGAATCCGCCTGGCGGGTGTACGCCCGGCGCAGCGCGACCGGCGCCACCAAGGACGCCCGCAGGCTCGCCGGATCCACCACCGGCATCGTCGGCAAGGCCCTCGCCTTCCTGGTCGACTCCGGCTTTCTGCAGCGCACCGGGGACGAGTCCGGCGGCACCTACCGCACGACCGCCCGCTATCAGCTCCAGGTGCGCGACATGGCGGCCACCGCCGCCATGGCCGAGCTGCTGGAACTCGGTGTCGTCCCCGTCAGCGACGGCAGCGCGACTCTGCTGCCCCCCGACGAGGGCGACGACCTCGATCTGGTGGCCGACGCCGGTCTCCCCTTCCACTCCTGAACGCTGCCCCTGCCCCCGTCGTCGCCCGCCCGCCCGATATCACCGTCCCTTCCGACAACGAGAGTCCGCCGCCATGTACGAGCTGTCCCGGATCCGCCTCTACTCCATCGGGCCGGCCGGTGCGCGTTACGCCGACACCGTGCTGGACCTGCGCGGAGTCGGCGAGCCGGTGCCCAGCCCCGCGCCCACCCAGGCGGAGTTCTTCGAGGAGGAGCCGGTCGGCCCGCCGCGCCGCCCCGCCCCCGCCGGTGTGCTCTTCCTGGAGAACGGCGGCGGCAAGTCCGTCCTGCTCAAGCTGATCTTCTCGGTGATGCTGCCCGGCCATCGCAACACCCTGGGCGGCGCCAGCTCCGGTGTGCTGCGCAAGTTCCTGCTCGCCGACGACTGCGGGCATGTCGCGCTGGAGTGGCAGCACACCGTCACCGGTGAGACCGTCGTCGTCGGCAAGGTCAGCGAATGGCGCGGCCGTCAGGTCTCCAACGACCCGCGGAAGTTCGCCGAGGCGTGGTACTCCTTCCGGCCCGGCCCCGGGATGAGCCTGGACTCGCTGCCGGTCGCCGAGTCCGCGGCGGTGCGGCCCGCCGTCGAGGGCGCCTCCACTGCACGCGGCCGCCGTCGCACCATGAAGGGCTTCCGTGACGCCCTTACGGAGGCCGGCAAGGCGTATCCGCATCTCGACGTGGTCTGGGTGGAGATCCACGAGCGCTGGAACGAACACCTCGGCGAACTCGGCCTCGACCCCGAACTCTTCCGCTACCAGCGGGAGATGAACGCCGACGAGGGCGAGGCCGCCGGGCTCTTCGCGGTCAAGAACGACTCCGACTTCACCGACCTCCTGCTGCGCGCCGTCACCGACACCCGCGACACCGACGGCCTCGCCGACCTCGTCCACGGCTTCGCCCACAAGCTGGGCCGCCGCGCCGAGCTGACCGCCGAGCGAGACTTCACCGCCGGTTCGCTCGATCTGCTCCAGCGCATCGCGGAGGCCGCGGAGCGGCGTGAGCAGGCCCGCGGCGTGCACGCGGGCGCCGAGCGCCGCACCCGTACGCTCGCCCGGCGGCTGTCCGCGCGCGGCGGGGAGGAGCGGGCGCGCGCCGCCGAACTCGCCGAGCGGGTCGGCTCCGCCGCCCAGGCCGTCACCGACGCCGAGGGAGCCCGCAGCCGCAGCGACCTCGTCGCCGCCGAACTCGCCTACCGCCACGCCTCCTTGGCGCTCGCCGCCGCCGAGAAGGGCGCCGCGGCGCAGCGCCGCGAACTCAACGACGCCCGCACCCTGCACTCCGCCTGGCAGGCCGCCGAGACCGTGCTGCGCCACCGCGCCGCCGCCGACCGCTCCGCGCGCGTGGCCGCCGCCATCCGCGAGGCCGAGCGGGACGCCGCCCCCGCGCTCGCCGCCCGCGCCAAGGCCGCCGGCGACCTCGTCCGCGCCCTGCACGGGGCGGCGGCCGACGGAGAGCGGGTCGCGGGCGAGGAGGAAGAGCGCTCCGCCGCCCTCCAGGAGGCCGGCGAGGCCGCCCACCGCGACGCCACCTCCGCCGCCACGGCGGCCCAGCGAGCCCGCAGCGACGCCGAGCATCTGCGCCAGCGGCTCGCCGAGGTCGAGCAGGAGACCGCAGAGGCCGTCCGCGCCGGCTGGCTCGACGACTCCGCCCCCGACGCCGACCCGGCCCGCGCCGCCCTCGCCGCGAGCGACGCCGAGAAGACCACGGTCGCCGCCTTCGACGAGGCCCGCGAGACCGCTCGGCGCACCGCCGACCACGCGAAGTCGGCCGCCGCCGAGGAGGCCCGCGCCGACTTGGCCGCGGCGCGAGCGGCGGACGCGACGCGGGCCGCGGAGTCCGCGTACGACGCGGAGCGGCGCGCCGCGGAGGCGCTGGGCGCGGAGCAGCGCCTGGTCGAACTGCTGGGCCTGCCGCAGCCCTCCGCCGCCGCCGTCCCCGCCCCGCGCGCCGCCGCCCGCCCCTCGGCGGCGGACGCGCGCGCGGCGGGCGGGGTGACGGTGCGCATTCCGGACGCGGGCGCCCCGCGTCGGCGGGGCGCCCGCGCCCTGCCGACCGACTCCGGCCGGGCCGGGTGGATCACGGTCCGCGTGGACGAGGAGGACGCGGACGACATCGGCCTCTCCCAACTCCCGGCCGCCTTCCGCGCCTCCACCCGCACCATCCCCCTGGACGCCGAGCCCGCGTCCCCCGACCACGCCTACTCCTACGCCTTTGAGGAGCCATCCGCCGACACCCGCGAACACCTCCCGGGCGAGGGAGGCGACAGGTCGGGTGCCTACCCGGCGTACGCCACGGGCGAGTTGACCGCCACCCCGGAGAACGAGGATGCCGCTCTGGGCTGGGCCGCGACCGGCCCGGCGGCCCGGTGGACGGCCGGCGTCGCGGGCGCGGCGGACGCTGCCGCAGGCGTCGAGTACGGACAGCCGCACGTCGGCCCGGCGCACGAGGCGCGCCCGGGTGCGGGCGCGAAGGGCACCCCCGCATTCGCGGGCGACGGGCTCTTGGGCACCGGCTCGGTGGGCGAGGCAGGTCCTGCCGAGCCCATCGAGGGCGATGCGGCCTCCGTGGGCGACCGGCGGGCGGATGCCGGGCCGGCGCGCGGAGATGGCGTTTCCGTGTCGCGTACGGTCGGTGAGCCGCGCCATGGGAACCAGGCGGCGGGGCGTGTTGAGGAGGCGGGGGACGACCCAACTTCCGCGGGCGACCGGCGGGCCGATGCCGGAGCGGTGGGTGGGGCGGAGGAGACGCGCTCGGCTCCGCAGGGAACGGCCCTTGGCGAGGACGCGGAAGCGGGCCCGGGGGAGGCTCCCCGGCGTCGTCCGCTCGCGGCGGAGTCGCGGCCCGCGGGGCGGGTGACGGTGCGGATCGACGAGGTCGAGGACGCCCTGCTGGGCGACGGCGGCTCGTGTCCGGATGGCCCGCGCGACGGCGCCCGGGCCGTGGCGGCCGACTCCCGGCCGCCCGGGGAGGTATCGGCTCGGGTCGGGGACGGCGACGACGCCGCCCACAGCGCTCGGGCCGGGGCAGAAGCTGGCGCCGATGGCGCCCGCGGCGGTCGGGCCGGGATGGAGGCTGGCGCCGATGGCGCCCGCGGTGGTCGGGCCGGGGCAGAGGCCGCTGCCGATGCCGCCGACGGCGGTCGGGCCGGGGCAGAAGCTGGCGCCGATGCCGCCCGCGGCGGTCGGGCCGGGATGGAGGCTGTCGCTGATGCCGCCGACGGCGGTCGGGCCGAGGAGGCCGCCACCGACACCCCCGACGCCATCCACACCAACGTCACCCACGCCGACACCGGCATCGACGACGCCGACGACACCGACGCCACCAACACCGACGCCCCCGACGACTCCGATTGCTGGACCCCCGAGCCCGGTGGTGCCCCCGGCCGGGACCGCAGCGACCGTGCCCGCCCCGCCCAGCGGCCCCTCGGTGACGGGCCGCTGACCGCCGAGGAGTTGGACCGCAACGTCGAGGCGCTGCGTGAGCTCCTCGAGGAGAGCGTGGCCTCCGCCGAGCGACAGCTCTTCGAGCTGCGGACCGCCGCCGCCGAGGACGCGCGGATCCTGGGCGCGCTCGGTGACGGGGGGCTGCTGCCGCCCAGCCCCGATGTGCTGGCGGCCGTCGAATTCCTCGGCGAGCACGGCATCCCCGCCCTCCCCGGCTGGCGATACCTGGCCCAGGCCGTGGACCCCGTCGACCACGCCGCCGTGCTTGCGGCCCGCCCCGAGCTGGTGGACGGCGTCGTCATCACCGACCCCGACACCCACGCCCGCGCCCGTGCGGTGCTCGCGCAGGCGTCGCTGCTGCCGCGGTCCGCCGTGGCCGTCGGGACGTCCGCCGCGCTGCTCGCGCCGACGCCCGCACCCGGCGCCGAGGACAGCGGGGTCTTCCTCGTGCCGCCGAACCCGGCGATGCACGACGAGCGCGCCGCCGACGACGAGCGGCGCGAGCTGCGGGCCCGCGCCAGCGAGCGGGACGAGGAGATCAGGGCGCTCGCCGCCCGGCTGGCCGGGGACCGGGCGCTGTCCGCGCGGCTCGCCTCCTGGCGCACCGGCTGCCCGCCCGGGCGGCTCGCGGAGCTCGCGGCAGCGGCGGAGACCGGCCGGGAGACCGCCGAGACCGCGCAGCGCGAGCTGGTGGAGGCGCGTACGGTACGGGCGGAGGCCGACGAGGCCGCCACCGAGGCCGCCCGCGTCCGGGACGAGCGCCAGGAGGCGGCGCAGCGGGCCCGCCGGGTGGCGGACGCGCTGGCCGGTCTGGCATACCGGCTGCGGGAGCGCGCCACCTGGCAGACCCGGCTGCGCGAACTGGCAGAGGAGGCCGCCGAGTACGAGGAGCGCGCCGCGGGCTGCGTGGACCGGGCCCGCTCCGCCGACGAGGACCGGCGCGCCGCCCAGCGCGCGGCCGACGACGCGCACCGTACCGCCCGCGCCCTGCGCGCCGAGCGCGCGGAGATCGCGGGCGCTCCCGACGACCTCGGCGAGGACACCGAGCCGTCGACCACCTCGCTGCCCGCGCTCCGCGAGGCGTACCGCGCCGCCTCCCAGGTCTACGAGAAGGTCGGCGTCGGCGCCGATCTGCGCGCCGAACAGGCCCGCGCCGAAAGCGACGAGAGCGCGGCCCTCGCCTCCCTCGACCGGCTCACCAACAAGGTCCGCACCCGCGCCGCCCAGCTTCTGGAGGGCACCGACGGCGCCGACGGACCCTCCCGGCAGGCCGCCGCCGCCCGCGCCGAATCGCTGGTCCAGATGCTGGAGGGCCGTGCGTCGGCGGCGAGCGAGCAGCTCGGGCGGCTGCGTGGCGAGGCCGAGCGGCTCGCCCCAGCCGACGGCGCCGTCCACACCGAGCTGTCGGAGGAGACGGTCCCGGCCGACGCCGAGCAGGCGAAGGAGCTGCTGCGCACGGCCAACGGCGAACTGGCCGCCCGTACGGACGCCCTGGACACCGCCCGCACCGCCCACGCCGACCTGGTGCGCGCCCACCGCTCCGCCGAGGACGCCGCGGGCGGCTTCGACGAGACCGCCGCCCTGCTGCGGGATCTGCTGCGGGAGGGCCCCGGCGCGGAGGACGACGGCGAGCGGCCCGAGCCGTACGCCGGTGGTCTTGCCGAGGCCCGTGAGGCCGCCGCCGAGACCCGCCGCTCACTGCGCGGCTGCGCCGCCGATCTGTCGGGGGCCGAGTCGGCGGTGCGGGAGGCAGGCGATGTGCTGGTGCGGCACGCCAACTCCACCCGCTACGAGCAGGTGCGCACCCCCGCCCGCCAGCAGATCCGCGAACTGCCCGCGGCCGCGCTGCCCGAGCACGCCGCCGCCTGGGCCGACGCGTTCGCGCCCCGGCTGCGCGTGCTCACCGACGAGCTGGAGCAGCTCGAGCGCAACCGCGACTCCATCGTGGACCGGCTGCGCGGCCTGGTCGAGTCCTGCCTGGCCACCCTGCGCTCGGCGCAGCGGCTCTCCCGGCTCCCGGAGGGGCTCGGCGAGTGGTCGGGGCAGGAGTTCCTGCGGATCCGCTTCGAGGACCCCGACCAGGCCACGCTCGCCGAGCGGCTCGGCGAGGTCATCGACGAGGCGACCCGCTCCGCCGTCCGGAAGAACTCCGATCTGCGGCGGGACGGCATGTCGCTGCTGCTGCGCGGGGTCCAAGCCGCGCTCCAGCCGCGCGGGGTGGCCGTCGAGATCCTCAAGCCGGACGCGGTGCTGCGGGCCGAGCGGGTGCCGGTGGGACAGATGGGCGATGTGTTCTCCGGCGGCCAGCTGCTGACCGCCGCGATCGCGCTGTACTGCACGATGGCGGCCCTGCGCAGCAATGACCGGGGCCGCGACAAGCACCGCCACGCGGGCACCCTCTTCCTCGACAACCCCATCGGCCGGGCCAACGCCACCTATCTGCTGGAGCTTCAGCGGGCCGTCTCGGACGCGCTCGGGGTCCAGCTCCTCTATACGACGGGGCTGTTCGACACCACGGCGCTGGCCGAGTTCCCGCTGGTGATCCGGTTGCGCAATGACGCGGATCTGCGGGCCGGGCTGAAGTACATCAGCGTCGAGGAGCATCTGCGGCCCGGCCTGCCGGTCCGGGAGCCGGAGGAGGAGCAGCAGGTGCACGGCCAGATCACCGCGACACGGATGTACCGCCGCCCCGAGGCGGGCGCGGATGCGCCCGTCGAGGCGGCGGACCGGCCGTGAGCCCGGCGGGCTACCCCTGACCGGTGTTCACCGTCTGTGTGGTGGTCGCCGAGGAGGTCGCGTAGTTGACGTTGCCGTTGTAGTTGGCGGTGACGGTGTGCGTCCCCTTCTGCAGCGGATTGAACGTCGCGGAGGCGGTGCCGTTCACCAGTGTCACCACCTGGGGGGTGCGATTGGTAACGGCCAGGGTGACGGTGCCGGTGGGTGTCCCCGTGCCGGGGGCGCGACGGCGAGGCGGCCACCACTGTCGTCGACACGGCCTGGACGACCTGATGGGTGCCCGCCGCCGAGGACGGTTGGAAGTTCTGGTGACGGCTCCGATCTGGCAAGGCGTCTTCCACTCCACCGGAGAGGATGGGCAGCCCACCGGAATCGGACGGATTCAGTAACCCATTCCGGTGGGGTGCGGGCAAGTCCTTGACCGGGGCTCACCCGAATGGCGCAGCCCGGCCCTCGCCGCCTCGCCGTGCCGCCGTCTCGTCGTGCCGCCGTCTCGTCGTGCCGCCCCGGGCCCGGGGCGGATGCCCCGTCAGGCGAACCAGCCCTGCGGACGCGGACGCGTATTGCGCCAGATGTGCTTGGCCTCCCGGTACTCCGCGAGCCCGCAGGGCCCCAGCTCCCGTCCGCTCCCCGACTGTTTGAACCCGCCCCACTCCGCCTGCGGCAGATAGGGGTGGTAGTCGTTGATCCATACGGTGCCCAGCCGCAGCAGGGAGGCCACCCGCTGCGCCCGCCCCTCGTCGCCGGACCATACGGCCCCGGCGAGCCCGTACACGGTGTCGTTGGCCAGCCGCACCGCCTCGTCCTCGCCGACGAAACGTTCCACCGTGAGCACCGGCCCGAAGGACTCGTCGGCCAGTACCGACATACCGCTGTGGCAGCGGTCGAGGACGGTCGGCAGAAAGTAGTAGCCGTCGGCCAGGGCCGGATCGTCCGGACGGGCGCCGCCGCAGCGCAGCCGGGCGCCCTCCGCGAGCCCCGTCGCCACATACGCCTCGACCTTGGCCCGGTGCGCGGCGGAGATCAGCGGGCCGGTCTGGGCCCGCTCGTCGAACGGCCCGCCCAGCCGGATCCCGCGGGCGCGGCGCACGACCTCCTCGACGAAGGCGTCGTGCACGGGGTCCTCCACCAGCAGCCGGGCCCCGGCCGAGCAGACCTGCCCGGAGTGGAGGAAGACCGCGGTGAGCGCGTAGTCCACGGCGGTTTCGAAGTCCGCGTCGGCGAAGACGATATTGGGGTTCTTGCCGCCCAGCTCCAGCGAGGTCCGCTTGACCGTGCCCGAGGCGGCGGCCATGATCCGGCGCCCGGTCCGCAGGCCCCCGGTGAAGGACACCATGTCCACATCGGGGTTGTCGGTGAGCGGGGCCCCGGCCTCGGCGCCCGGGCCGAGCACCAGATTGGCCACCCCGTCCGGCAGCCCGGCCTCCGCCAGCAGCCGCATCAGGGCGATCGCCGTGCTCGGGGTCAGCTCACTGGGCTTCAGTACGAAGGTGTTGCCCGCGGCGAGCGCGGGCGCGACCTTCCACGAGGTCTGCAGCAGCGGATAGTTCCACGGGGTGATCAGCGCGCAGACCCCGACCGGTTCATAGACCACCCGGCTGACGGTGTGCTCGGTGCCGGTGTCCACGACCCGGTCCGCCTCGGTGCGCACGAGCTGCCCGTAGTAGCGGAAGCACGCCACCACACCGTCGATGTCCAGCTCGCTCTCGGCCAGTCGCTTCCCGGTGTCCAGCGATTCGGCGCGGGCGAGCCCGGCCTTGTCGCGCTCCACCAGACCGGCGACGCGCAGCAGCAGATCGCCGCGCGCCCCGACCGGGGTTCGGGGCCAGGGCCCCTGGTCGAACGCCTGCCGGGCGGCGGCCACCGCCTCGGCCGCGTCCTTGCCGCCGCCCTCGTCGACGACCGCCACCAGCGATCCGTCGGCCGGGCAGCGGATCTCACGGGTGCGTTCGTCGATCGCTTCGGTCCACTGGCCACCGATGAAGAGGTCCGTCACGGGCATTCCTCCGCGTCGGGGGTCGGGACATGGTCGGTCACCCATCGGTGGAAGGCGCCGATGTGGTGTTCGCTGGGGACGAGCACCCCGCCGTCGCGGTAGGCGCGGGAGTCCATGGCGGGCTGGGTGCGCTCACAGGCGTCGAAGTCCTGGGCGTTGACCCGGTGGAACAGCTCCACCGACTTCGACAGATCCCGCTCGGACGCCACCACCTCGGGTGCGTAGAGCCAGTCGCATTCGACCAGTGTGCGATCGGGGGCGAGCGGAAACATCCGGTGCATGATCACGTGGTCGGGGACCAGATTGAGGAAGACCTGCGGCCGTACCGTGATCGCGTAGTAGCGGCGGTCCTGTTCCTCGGCGATCCCTGCGATGCGGCCGAACCCTTCGCTGCCGTCCACCGTGAACCCCCGGGCCTCCTCGGCGAACTCCGCGCCGTGCCCCACGAAGTACTGCGCCGCGAGGCCGTCGGCGAACTCCGGCAGCACCTCGGTGAGTTCGGGATGGATCGTCGCGCAGTGGTAGCACTCCATGAAGTTCTCGACGATCAGCTTCCAGTTGGCCCGGACGTCATAGGAGATCCGGCGGCCCAGCGCCAGCCCCGCCACGCCGTAGCGCTCCACGGACGCCGCGTCGCCGAGCCGGTCGGCCACCGCCCCGATGACCGTCTCCTCGAACGATGGTGGGTCCTCGGCCAGGCAGACCCAGACATAGCCGAGCCATTCGCGAAGCCGCACCGGCACCAGTCCGCGCTCGATCCGGTCGATATCGGGCATTTTTTGAAGGTTGGGGGCGGCGGTGAGCCTGCCGTCCAGATCGTAGGTCCAGGCGTGGTACGGGCACTGCAGCGAGCGCCGCACCGTCCCGGACTCCTCGGTGCACAGCCGGGCGCCGCGGTGGCGGCAGATGTTGAGGAACGCCCGCAGCTCACCCCTCCGGTTGCGGGTGATCAGTACGCTCTCCCGGCCGACCTGCACGGTGCGGAACGCACCCGGCCGGTCCAAATCGGCCCCGCGCACCGCGCAGAACCACATGGCCTCGAACAGGTGCTCCTGCTCCCGCCGGAAGATCCCGGGAGCGGTGTACCAGTGGCCGGGGAGAGTGGTGAGCAGACTGGGGGTCGTGGCGGCGGGGGACTCGGGAGCCACAGTCATGGGGTTCTCCTCAGGCGGGCGCGGCGAACAGCCGGCGGGGGTCGAAGAGTTCGAGGGGGTGGGCGGCGGCACGGCCCATGCCGGCGGGGCCCGGGACGATCACAGCGGGGGTGGGGGCCATCAGGGGTCCTCCAAGCGGTCGCTTCCCGCGCTCGCGGACGCTCTCGGCACGCGCTCTCGGCACGCGCTCTCGGCACGCGCTCGCGTCAGCGGCGGATGCGCTCCATGCGCGGGTCGAAGAGGGGCTCGGCGGCGACGGTCGCGGGGACCTTCTCGCCGAAGTACTCGATGTGGACGGCGGTGCCGGGGACGGCGGCCGCGGCGGGCAGCCAGGCGTAGGCCACGGTCCGGCCGATGGTGTAGCCGTAGGACGCGCTGGTCACATAGCCGGCCGGGACGCCATCGGCGTACACCGGCTCCTTGCCCATGACGACCGCGGCCGGGTCGTCCAGGGTGAGACAGGTCAGCCTGCGGGCCGCCGTCTCCTCGCTGCGGCCCTCGAGCGCCGCACGCCCGATGAAGTCGCCCTTGTTCATCCGGACGGCGAAGCCGACCCCGGCCTCGTAGGGATCGTGCTCGGTGGTCATGTCGTGGCCCCAGGCGCGATAGCCCTTCTCCAGCCGCAGGCTGTTGAAGGCCGAGCGCCCGGCGGCGATCACCCCGTGGCGCCGGCCCGCCTTCCACAGCGTGTCCCACAGCCGCAGCCCCATGTCGGCGGTGGTGTACAGCTCCCAGCCCAGCTCGCCGACGTAGGACAGCCGCATCGCGATCACCGGGACATGGCCGATATACGTCTGCCGGGCCTTGAAGTAGCCGAACGCCTCATGCGAGAAGTCGTCGCGGGTCAGCGGCTGGACCAGATCCCGGGCCAGCGGGCCCCAGACGCCGATGCAGCAGGTGCCGGGCGTGATGTCGGCGATATGAACGTCATCGGGCGCATGGCGCAGCAGCCAGTCCAGGTCCAGTCCGCCGTTGGCGCCGACCTGGAAGTGGCGCTCCGACAGCCGGGCGACGGTGAGGTCGCTGCGGATGCCCCCGGCCTCGTCCAGCAGCAGGGTGTAGGTGACCGCACCGGGCTTCTTCGCCAGCTGATTGGTGGTCATGCGCTGCAGGAAGTCCAGCGCCCCGGGCCCGGTGACCGTCAGCCGCTTGAGCGGGGTCATGTCGTACAGCGCGACCCGCTCCCGGGTGACCCTGGCCTCGGCGGCGGCGATGGGCGACCAGTAGCGGGCCGACCAGGCGTCGCGCGGGGGCAGGTCGATCGACTCGGCGAGCGGGGCGTTCGCCTCGTACCAGTGCGGCCGCTCCCAGCCCGCGGCCTCCAGGAAGTACCCGCCCAGCTCCCGCTGCCGGACGTGGAAGGGGCTGACCCGCAGCGGACGGGGCTGCTCCATCGGCTGCAGCGGATGGATGACGTCATAGACCTCGACGAAGTTCCGGGCCCCGCGCTCGGCGATGTAGGCGGGGGAGGCTTGCGCGTCTTCGAAGCGGTACAGATCGCATTCATGGACGTCCATGCCCGGCCGCCCGTCCGTCATCCACTCGGCCACGGCCCGGGCGACGCCCGCGGAGTGGGTCACCCACACCGCCTCGGCCAGCCAGAAGCCGCGCACCTCGCGGGACTCGCCGATGACCGGCATACCGTCGGGGGTGAAGGAGAAGACGCCGTTGAAGCCCTCCTCGACCCCGCTCGCGCCGAGCGCGGGGAGCAATTCGACGCTGTCCTCCCAGCTTGGGGCGAAGTCTTCGGCGGTGAACGGCAGCGAGGACGGCATCACCGGGGCCTCGTCGTACGCGGGCAGTCGCGCCGGGTCGACGGGGAGCGGGCGGTGGGCGTAGCTGCCGATACCGATGCGGTCCGTGTGCTCGCGGAAGTAGAGATCGCGGTCCTGGAAGCGCAGGATCGGCCGGCTCGCCTCCGTACGGGGGTCGTTGAGCCCAGCGAGCTCGGGCAGCGGCCCGGTCCTGGCGTACTGGTGGGCCAGCGGCTGCAGGGGGACGGGGACCCCCGCCATCGCGCCGATCAGCGGGCCCCAGAACCCGGCGGCGGAGACCACGATGTCGGCGGGAAAGGTGCCCCGGTCGGTGACGACCGCGGTGACCCGGCCGTCCTCCCGCTCGATGGCGGTGACGGTGTGCCGGTCCAGGAAGCGGGCGCCGTGCGCGGTGGCCCGCTCCATCTGGGCGCGGGAGGCGAGCAGTGCCCGGGCCAGCCCGTCGTCCGGGGTGTGGAAACCGCCGAGGATCCGCTCCGCGTCCAGCAGCGGCCACAGCTCGGCGCATTGGGCCGGGCCGAGCAGCTCGCCCCGTACGCCCCAGGAGGCCGCCAGCCCGGCCTTGCGGTGCAGCTCGGCCCAGCGCTCCTCGCTGGTGGCGATCTCCAGACCGCCCACCGGGTTGAAGCAGGACAGCCCGTCGACCTCTAGGGAGGAGAACTTCTCGACGGTGTAGGTGGCGAAGTCGGTCAGGGTCTTGGAGGGGCTGGTCCGGAAGACCAGGCCGGGGGCGTGCGAGGTCGAGCCGCCGGGGGCGAGCAGCGGGCCCTGCTCCAGGACGGTGACGTCCCGCCAGCCGCGGGCGGTCAGCTCATCGGCGAGCGAGCAGCCGACGATCCCGGCACCGACGATGACCACGCGCTTGTTCGGGCCGGATGCCTGGGCATGAATGTCGGTGGTCACAGGATCCTTTTGTTCGCTTCTCCGCCCGCGCGGCGCAGGTGCGGGTTTCGTCGTTGTCTGCGGCCCGGCGGCCGCGCGTGCGTCGCTCACAGGACCACCACCGACCGCAGCACCTCGCCGCGCTGCATCTTGGCGAACGCGGTCTCGACCTCGTCCAGCGTGATCGTCTCGCTGACGAACGCGTCCAGATCCAGCTTGCGGCTGAGGTGGAGGTCGACCAGGACCGGGAAGTCGCGGCTGGGCAGGCAGTCGCCGTACCAGGACGACTTGAGCGCACCGCCCCGCGAGAACAGATCGATCAGCGGCAGATCGATGCGCATCGCCGGATCCGGCACCCCGACCTGAACCAGCACCCCGGCCAGGTCGCGCATGTAGAAGCCCTGGGAGTAGGTCTCGGGGCGGCCCACCGCGTCGATGACCACATTCGCGCCGAAGCCCCCGGTCAGCTCGCGCACCGCCTCGACCGGGTCCGTACCACGGGAGTTGACGGTGTCGGTGGCGCCGAAGCGGGTCGCCGCGTCCAGTTTGGCGTCGTCGATGTCCACGGCGATCACCCTGCGCGCCCCGGACAGCGAGGCCCCGGCGATCGCGGCGTTGCCGACGCCGCCGCAGCCGATGACCGCGACCGTGTCGCCGTTGGACACCCCGCCGGTGTGCACGGCCGCGCCGTAGCCGGCCATCACCCCACAGCCGATCAGGCCCGCCGCCTCGGGGCGTGCCGAGGGGTCGATCTTCACCGCCTGCCCCGCTGCGACCAGCGTCTTCTCGGCGAACGCGCCGATGCCCAGCGCCGGGTTGAGCGGGGTGCCGTCGGTCAGGGTCATCGGCTGGGCGGCATTGCGGCTGTCGAAGCAGTACCACGGGCGGCCCCGGCGGCAGGAGCGGCAGCCGCCGCACGGCGCCCGCCAGGCCAGGACCACATAGTCACCGGGTGCGAGTCCGGTGACGCCGGGGCCCACGGCCTCGACCATTCCGGCCGCCTCGTGCCCGAGCAGATACGGAAATTCGTCACCGATCGCGCCGTCCCGGTAGTGCAGGTCGGTGTGGCACACGCCGCACGCCTGGACTCCCACCAGCACCTCACCGGGGCCGGGTTCGGGCACGAGAACGGGCAGCACCTCCACGGGGGCGCCCTTTTTGACCGCGACGACGGCGCGGGCTTCTTGCGGCATGGCTCACTCCTCTGTTCTCCTGCGATCGCAGGGACCGGTGCACGGGAGCTGGCATGACTGCCTCGATGGAAGGTGAGGCCGAGGCCGTTTCAACGGCCACCGGTTACCACCCAGTTGCGTATAGCGCGGCATGTTGCGCGATGAGAGACATCCTGAAAGTCGCCGCCCCGTGCGGTCAAGGGGTTCGCGAAAACCGCCTGTAAGCCAGCGCTGACTGGGGATTTCGCGTCGGTCACACGCCCCTGGGCCCTGGCCGCGGACGCGACGAGGGGGCCGGAGTCGTCCGGCCCCCTCGTCGGGTGGGTGGGGTGATGTGGTGGCTCAGCCGGGGAAGCCCATCCGCCGGGACAGCTCCTCGGCGGTCTTCACGGCGTACTCGGCCAGATCGGGCAGCCGGCTCTGCGCCATCCGGTACGCCGGGCCCGAGACGCCGATCGCCCCGATGAGCGCGCCGTCGTGGGCGCGTACCGGCGCCGCCACCGCGTTCAGCCCGATCTCCAACTCCTCGCAGGAGTAGGCGTAGCCGCGCTCGGCCGCCGTCTCCAGCTGCTGCCGCAGCTCGGCGGAGGTGGTGATGGTGTGCTCGGTGAACCGCGGCAGCTTCCGCGTCACCAGCCGCTCCCGGCGTTCGCCCGACAGATGCGCGAGCAGCACCTTGCCGCTCGCGGTCGCGTGCAGCGCGGTGCGCCGCCCCAGCCAGTTGAAGGCGGTCACCGCCGCGGCGCCGCGCGCCTGCATGATGTTGACCGCCGCGTCCCCGTCCAGGACGGCGATATTGGCCGTCTCACCGGTCTCGTCGGCCAGCGCCCGGCACACCGGGGCGCCCTCCTGCGAGATGTCCAGGCGGATGGCGGCGGCGCCGGCGAGTCTGAGCACCCCGGCGCCCAGGTAGTACTTCCCCCGGTCGCGTTCCTGCCCGACGAGTCCGCGGTTCTCCAGAACGCCGAGCAGCCGGAAGGCGGTCGACTTGTGGACCCCCAGCTCGTCGGCGATCTCGGTCACTCCGGCTTCGCCGAGCCTGGCAAGGATCTCCAGGACGCTGACCGCCCTGTCCACCGACTGCACTGCCCCGGAGGCCCCCCGCTTGTCCTCGGCCCGTTCCTCGGTCGTGTTCGTCATGGTTCTGATCTCACCATCCGGTGGCTCTGCGTGGGGCCCCTCGGTCCGGGGAACTCTTGACGGCTGCCTTCCCGATCTGGATTCTGTTGCGCATCGCGCTTTTCAATGCACTATCCACAACGCATGATACCGATCAACGTGAGGGGGGCCAATGATTCCCGTCTGCCGTATCGAGGACTTGCCGGAGGGTGAGTCGATGCGTGTCGAGGCCGGCGACGCCACCGCGACGATCGCGGTGTTCCACACCGACGGAGCGTTCTACGCCATCGATGACACCTGCAGCCACCAGGACGCCTCCCTCTCCGAAGGGTGGCTGGAAGGCTGCTACGTCGAATGCCCGCTGCATGCCGCGCTGTTCGATCTGCGGTCCGGCGAGCCGACCTGCCTGCCCGCCCGCAAGCCCGTACGGACCCACGCTGTCACGGTCGTGGACGGAGTGCTGTATGTCCACCCCGCGGTGCGCACCGTTCCCGGCGAGCCCGTGCACGCGGCACCGGAAGAAGCCGTGGCATGACGACGCTCACCACGGTCACGGTGGTCGGGGCCTCGCTCGCGGGACTGCACGCGGCGCGGGGCCTGCGCTCCCTGGGATACGACGGGCGGCTGGTCGTCGTCGGGGAGGAGCGCCACCGCCCCTACGACCGCCCGCCGCTGTCCAAGGAGTTCCTGACCGGGGACGGCGATCCGGGCGAGGGGCCGGGCCGCCTCGCCCTGACCGACCCCGAGGAGGAGGCCGAACTCGACGCCGAATGGCTGCTCGGCGTCCGGGCCGAGGCACTGGACACCGCCGCCGGGGAGATCCGCCTCACCGGCGGCCGCGCCCTGCGCACCGACGGCGTCGTCATCGCCACCGGGGCCACGCCCAGAACGCTGCCCCTTCCGCGGCTGGACGGGGTGCACACCCTGCGCACCCTCGACGACGCGACCCGGCTTCGCGCCGCGCTGCGCGCGGGTGCCGCACGGGTGGTGGTGATCGGCGCGGGCTTCATCGGCGCCGAAGTGGCCTCCTCCTGTGCCGCCCTCGGGCTCGATGTCACCGTCGTGGAGGCCGCGCCGCTGCCGCTGGTGCCCCAACTGGGCGAGGAGATGGCCCGGGTGTGCGCCGCGCTGCACGCGCGGGGCGGGGCCACCCTGCTGTGCGGCACCGGCGTCGGGGGCTTGCGCGGCAGCGGCCGGGTCACCGGCGTGGAGCTCACCGACGGGCGGGTGCTGCCCGCCGATGTGGTGGTCGTCGGCGTCGGGGTGCGTCCCGTCACCGGGTGGCTGGAAGGCTCCGGTCTGGCCCTGGACGACGGGGTGCGGTGCGACGCCGGCTGTGTCACCGCGCTGCCCAATGTCGTGGCCGTCGGGGACGTGGCCCGGCTGGCCCAGCCGGGCACCGCGCGCACCGTCCGGGCCGAGCACTGGACCAGCGGAATGCTGCAGGGCGCCGTCGCCGCCCGCAATCTGCTCGCCGGGTCCACCGTCGAACCCTTCGAGGCGCTCCCCTACTTCTGGTCCGACCAGTACGGCGCCCGTATCCAGTACGCCGGGCGGCGCGCACCCGGTGACACCGTCCGGATCCTCGAGGGCGACCCGGCCGACGGCGGCGGCTTCCTCGTCGTCTACGAACGTGGCGGGATCTCCACCGCCGCCCTCGGCGTCGACCGGCCCAGGCCCTTTATGCGGCTGCGCCGCGAGCTGGCCCGTGCTCCGCAGCCGGCCGGGAGGTGACCGGCTCCGCCTCACCGGCCCGGCGGCGCTGCCGACGCATCTCCCGGGCCGTGCTGCTGGGCCGGGACACCACTCCGTACCGCTGGCGCCAGACCTGCCGGGTCACCCATACGTCCAGCACGCCCCAGGTCGCCACCACCGTGCTCGCCACCGTGGCGAGCACGGTGGGGAAGGCGGACCATGAGCCCGCCAGGGTGCACAGGAGCGCGACCATCGTCTGAACCAGCGTCACGGCGATGATGATGACCGCCCGCACCGCCGCGGCGCGGACCGGATCGGGCAGCCGCCGCCTGCGCGCCGGCTCCTCGGTCCACAACGGCCGGGCCCCGAGTGCCGGGATGTCGCGATCCTTGTCCATCGCGTCCATGACGCTCCCACCCCTTTCCAAGGCTGCCCCGGTGCGGCCGAGTCAGATAGCGGGACTTGGGTTGTATGCCCCCCTAGTGTGCCCCTTTGGATCACGAATGGCACCGACCGGAGGTTCCCCTGGGGAGGGGAAAACCAGCCAACCGCGGCCGAATGGTCGCATGCGGTGCCCGGGAGAAGAGCCCCGAGCGCGGGGGGAAAGTCGGGGAATCGCCCGACAACTCCTGATCACGCAGTGTAAGGAGTTCCCTGCATCAAGTGGACATGCCTTCGATATGTCCAACTGGCAGTAGTAGGCTCGCGCCGCTCGTTGTCGGAACTCGGAACACCGCCCCCGGAATTCGGGGTTGACGTTAGGGAGGCCATGCGCTTTCGCGGTAAGTCCATCCGCAGGAAGATCGTGGCGCTGTTGCTGGTGCCGCTCGTGTCGCTGACGGCGATATGGGCCTTCGCCACGGTGATCACCGGTCGCGAGGCGATCCAACTGCTGGACGCGGCCGACATCATCGACAAGGCGGGCCAGCCGGCCGAGGACGCGGTGCACGCCGTCCAGAAGGAACGCCGGCAGACGCTCATCCTGCTGGCCGATCCGCGGCAGTCGGACGCCCTGCCCGTGCTCCACTCCCTGCAGCGCAAAACCGACCAGGCCGTCGACAAGCTGCGGGCCGCCGAGTCGGACGGCACTATGCACGGCAAGATGAACGACGACTCCGAGGAACAGCTCGACAACATCCTCAAGGCCGCCGACGGGCTGGACAGCCTGCGCCGCAAGGTCGAGGACGACGGCATTTCCTCGACCCAGGCATATGAGTATTACAACAAGCTTGTCGACCTCTGCTACACCTTCCGCAGCTCCCTCCACGCGGTGCCCGACACCGACCTCGACAAACAGGGCCGCGCGCTGGTCGCCATGATCCGCGCCCGGGAGGCGCTCTCCCGCGAGGACGCGCTGTATGTCTCGGCGCTGACGGCACGCAAGATGACGATGGCGGAGCTCCAGGCGATGTCCGACCTCATCGCCGAGCGCACCCTGCTCTACGAGATCAACCTGCCGATCCTCCCCGACTCCGAGCAGAAGGTCTTCGCCGACTACCGGCGCACCAACGCCGCCCCCGCCGCCCTGCGCGTGGCCGAGGGCAAGGTCCTCTCCTCGATGGACCCCGCCACGGCCATCAGGGCGCTGGACCAGGAGCACTGGGAGGCCGCGGCCCACCCCGTCCTCAACGACTACGACCGGCTGGGCGACGAGGCCACCGACCGGCTCAAGAAGCGCATCGACCCGGTGGCCAGCAGCGTGTTGCTCAAGGCGGGGATCGCCGGCGTACTCGGCCTGATCGCGCTCATCGTCTCCATCTTCGTCTCGTTCCGGATCGGCCGGAGCCTGGTCCGCGATCTGTCCCGGCTGCGCAGGGACGCCCAGGAGGTCTCCAGCGTCCGGCTGCCGAGCGTGATGCGCCGCCTCGGCGCGGGCGAGCAGATCGACGTGGAGACCGAGGCGCCCCGGCTGGACTACGGCCCCGATGAGATGGGCCAGGTGGGCCTGGCCCTCAACACCCTCCAGCGGGCCGCCGTCGAGGCCGCGGTCAAGCAGGCCGAGCTCCGCCAGGGCGTCTCCGAGGTCTTCGTCAATCTCGCCCGCCGCAGCCAGGTGCTGCTGCACCGTCAGCTCACCCTCCTCGACACCATGGAGCGGCGCACCGAGGACACCGACGAGCTCGCCGACCTGTTCCGCCTGGACCATATGACCACCCGTATGCGGCGGCACGCCGAGGGCCTGGTCATCCTCTCCGGCGCCGCCCCCTCTCGGCAGTGGCGCAAGCCGATCCAGCTGATGGACGTCGTGCGTGCGGCCGTCGCCGAGGTGGAGGACTACGAGCGGATCGAGGTCCGCCGGCTGCCCCGGATCGCGGCTGTCGGCCCGGCCGTCGGCGACCTCACCCACCTGATCGCCGAACTCCTGGAGAACGCGACCGTCTTCTCGCCGCCGCACACCGCCGTCCAGGTGCACGGCGAGCGGGTCGCCAAGGGCTTCACCCTGGAGATCCACGACCGGGGCCTCGGCATGACGCCCGACGCGCTGCTGGAGGCCAACCTCCGGCTCGCCGAGACCCCCGAGTTCCAGCTCTCCGACACCGACCGGCTCGGGCTGTTCGTGGTCAGCCGGCTCGCCCAGCGGCAGGGGGCGCGCGTCTCGCTGCAGCCCTCCCCGTACGGCGGCACCACGGCCATCGTGCTCATCCCCTCCAACCTGCTCACCGACGAGGGCGGCCGGGGGGAGACCGACGACCGCGACAGCGACGACCGGGACACCGGCGGGCGCTTCGCCGACACCGCGCGGCGGGGCGTGGGCGACGTCCGGCTCGGGCCCTTGGACGAGGCCGAGCCGGCCTCGCAGCTCGCGTCCCTGACCTCGTCCCTCGCACATGAGGGTCACGAGGGCACCGACGAGGACGAGGAAGTGGGCGGGATCTTCCGGGCCCGCGGCCTGAACGCGCGTCAGTCCGTACGCACCGGACCCGCCCCGTCCACCGTGGAGCAGCATCAGCAGACTCCGGACGGCCCGGACCCGGCACCGGGCGGCGGCCCCGCGCCGCTGCCCCGCCGTGTCCCACCGGTACTGGTCGCCGACCACGGCCGGCCGGTCGAGGGCACGTCCGGCGGACGGCCCACCCGTTCGCAGGGCCCGGGGCAGCCGTCCTGGGCCGACCGCTCCGAACGCCAGGGCCAGGACCAGGCCCAGGGCCAAAGCCAGGGCCCGCGGCGCACGGGGCCGGAGCGCAAAGGCCCGGAGCAGAGCCCGGTGCCCACCCAGCGGGCGGCCTCCGGCCTCCCCAAGCGGGTACGGCAGGCCAGCCTGGCCCCGCAGTTGAAGAACGACCCCGCACCCCCGGACGAGGCGGACCGAACCGCTGCCGAGATCGATCCCGAGCGCGAAGCCGAGCAGGCGAGGGCCACCATGGCCTCGCTCCAACGGGGTTGGCAGCGCGGTCGGCGGCAGTCGGCCACCGGATCCGGCGATGCGGACGTAAGCCCTGGAACGACACATGAGGGGGACGGTCGATGACCGCATCGAACGCCGCAGCATCCAACGGCTCGCCGAACGGATCGGGCGAACTCAACTGGCTGCTCGATGAATTGGTCGGCAGAGTGGGCAGCATCCGCAAGGCGCTGGTGCTCTCCGGGGACGGGCTCGCCACCGGCGGCTCACGCGATCTGTCCCGGGAGGACGGTGAGCATCTGGCCGCCGTGGCCTCCGGCTTCCACAGCCTCGCCAAGGGCGTCGGCCGCCACTTCGACGTCGGCCGGGTCCGTCAGACCATCGTCGAACTCGACGACGCCTTCCTGTTCGTCACCGCGGCGGGCGACGGTAGCTGTCTTGCCGTCCTCGCCGACGCCGACTCCGATGTGGGCCAGGTAGCATACGAGATGACGCTGCTGGTCAAGCGGGTGGGCGTGCATCTGGGCTCGGCTCCGCGCTCCAGCGGGTGACGGAGGCCGGGGGAAGATGAGCGGAGACCCGGAAGGCGTCGCCCGGTGGTTCGACGACGCGGCGGGACCGGTGGTCAGACCTTATGCGATGACGCGGGGACGCACCCGCAGCGCCGCGGAGGAGAAGCTGGATCTGATCGCGGTCGTCGTCGCCGACAGCGCGAACCACCGGACCGTCGCCGACCAGATGTTGTCCCCGGAGCACATCGACATCGTCGAGCTGAGCCGGGACAGTCCGCAGTCCGTCGCCGAACTGGCGGCGGAGCTCGACCTTCCGATCGGCGTGATCCGTGTGCTCATCGGCGATCTGCTCCACGCCGCACTCGTCCGAGTGTCGCGGCCCGTACCTCCGGCGGAACTGCCGGACGAGAGGATTCTGCGCGAGGTGATCAATGGACTACGGGCACTCTGACCTGGTCCGCCCTCATATCGTCGAACCGGTCACGCTGAAGATACTGGTGGCGGGCGGCTTCGGGGTGGGCAAGACGACACTGGTGGGGGCGGTCAGCGAGATCAGGCCGCTGCGCACCGAGGAGCTGCTCACCGAGGCGGGCCGGCCGGTCGACGACATCGCGGGGGTGGAGTCCAAGACGACCACCACCGTCGCCATGGACTTCGGGCGCATCACGCTCCGCGAGGACCTGGTGCTGTATCTCTTCGGCACACCGGGACAGGACCGCTTCTGGTTCCTGTGGGACGAGCTGGCCACCGGCGCGCTGGGCGCGGTGGTGCTGGCCGACACCCGCCGTCTCGAGGACTGCTTCGCCGCCATCGACTACTTCGAGCGGCGGGACATCGCCTTCACCGTGGCGGTCAACTGCTTCCAGGACGCCGACCGCTATCCGGAGGACTCGGTGCGCGACGCGCTCGACCTCGACCCGGGCACCCCGGTCGTCCTGTGCGACGCCCGGGAGCGCGAGTCGGTCAAGCATGTGCTGATCTCGGTGGTCGAGCACGCGATGCTGGCCACCGCCCCCCGGGCCTGACCGCACGGCACGGCCCGTACCCCGCCGTCCGGGGTACGGGCCGCCGTTCGCGAGCGATGGCACCGTATGCGGCTCAGGAGCCCTCGGCCCGCTGCCCTTCCTTGTGCCAGCCGAAGCTGCGCTCCACCGCCATGCGCCAGTTGCCGTATTCGCGCGTCCTCTCCTCCTCGGACATCCCCGGGGTCCACTCGGTGTCCCGCTTCCAGTGGGCCCGCAGCTCGTCGAGGTCCTGCCAGGCGCCGGTGGCGAGCCCCGCCGCGTACGCCGCGCCCAGGCAGGTGGTCTCGGCAACCACCGGACGGATCACCGGGACGCCCAGCACATCGGCCTGATGCTGCATCAGCAGGCCGTTCGCGGTCATTCCGCCGTCGACCTTGAGCGAGCTGATCCGCACCCCGGAGTCCTGGTACATCGCGTCGACCACCTCACGCGTCTGCCAGCTGGTCGACTCCAGGACGGCACGGGCCAGATGCGCCTTGGTGACATAGCGGGTGAGGCCGGTGATCACGCCACGGGCGTCCGAGCGCCAGTACGGGGCGAACAGACCCGAGAAGGCCGGGACGATATACGCCCCGCCGTTGTCGTCCACGCTCGCGGCGAGCGGCTCGATCTCGTCGGCGGAGCGGATGATGCCCAGCTGATCGCGGAACCACTGCACCAGCGCGCCGGTGATCGCGATCGAACCCTCCAGGCAGTAGACGGGCCGCTCACCGCCGAGTTGGTAGCCCATCGTGGTCAGCAGCCCGCTCTTGGACGGCACCGGGCGGTCACCGGTGTTCAGCAGCAGGAAGCTGCCGGTGCCATAGGTGTTCTTGGCCTCGCCGACGCCGTAGCAGGTCTGACCGAAGACGGCGGCCTGCTGATCGCCGAGCGCGGAGGCCACCGGCACACCGGCCAGTTGCCCGACCGCCGTGCCGTACACCTCGGCGGAGGAGCGGATCTCCGGGAGCATCGCCTCGGGCAGGCCCATGGCGGCCAGGATCGAGGTGTCCCACTGGAGGGTCCGCAGATCCATCAGCAGCGTGCGTCCGGCGTTGGTCACATCGGTGACATGCACTCCGCCGTCGGTGCCGCCGGTGAGGTTCCAGATCAGCCAGGAGTCGATGGTGCCGAAGGCGATCTCGCCCAGCTCGGCACGGTGGCGCAGCCCGGGGACGTGTTCCAGCAGCCAGGCGGCCTTGGGCCCGGAGAAGTAGCTGGCGAGCGGCAGTCCGGTGGTGTCCCGGAAGCGGTCCTGTCCCACCTCGCCGCCGAGTTCGTCGCACAGGCCGGAGGTGCGGGTGTCCTGCCAGACGATCGCGTTGTGCACCGGTTTGCCGGTGCGGCGGTCCCACAGGACCGTCGTCTCGCGCTGGTTGGTGATGCCGAGCGCGGTGAGCTGGTCGGCCCGCAGCCCCGCCTTGGCCAGCGCACCGGCCACCACGGCCTGCACCTTGGCCCAGATCTCGGTGGCGTCGTGCTCGACCCAGCCGGGTTTGGGAAAGATCTGGCGGTGCTCGCGCTGGTCGACGGCGACGATGGCGCCGTCGTGGTCGAAGATGATGCAGCGGCTGGAGGTGGTGCCCTGGTCGATCGCCGCGACGTAGGTGTCCGTCGGATGCGGCATGGCGTCTCCTTCGGTCAGAAGGCTGCGTTGAAGACGAGACCCGCCAGCACGGCCCCGATCAGCGGGCCCACCACCGGGACCCAGGCATAACCCCAGTCCGAGGTCCCCTTGTTGGGGATGGGCAGCAGGGCGTGGGCGAGGCGTGGCCCGAGGTCGCGCGCCGGGTTGATGGCATAGCCGGTGGGCCCGCCCAGGGAGAGGCCGATGCCGACCACCAGGAAGGCGACGAGCAGGACGGAGATGCCCGAGCCGAGGACCACGGTGCCGCCGCCGTCGGCGACCGGGCCGATCCCGATGCCGTCGACCTTGCCGAACGCGAGCAGCGGCAGCACCAGCGCGGCCGTCGCGATGATCTCGGTGACGAGGTTGGCCACCGGATTCCGGATCTCCGGAACGGTGGAGAAGACCCCGAGCGTGGGAAGGGCGTTCTTCTCGTCCGCGTTGGCGGCGAACTGCGCGTAGTACAGCGCCCAGGCCAGCACCGCGCCGATCACGGCGCCGATGAGCTGCCCGAGGATGTAGAGCGGCACCTTGTCCCAGTCGCCGGTGTCCACGGCGACGCCCACGGTCACCGCCGGATTCAGATGGGCTCCGGACAGCGGGGCTGCGGTGTAGGCGCCGGCCATGACGCCGAAGCCCCAGCCGAAGGCGATGACGATCCACCCCGACCCCTTGGCCTTGGAGTGGTTCAGCGTGACGGCGGCGCAGACGCCCGCCCCGAAGAGAATCAGTATCGCGGTGCCGATGACCTCACCGGTGAAGATGTCCCCATTGCTCATGTCGGCTCCTAGGACCTCGCCCGGGGCGGGTGGCCCCGGTCCTCCGTGCTGGGTCGTTTCGAGCGTGCGGGTGCATCGGAATCGCCCATGGGGGGTGAACGTCACAAGAGCCTGCGTGCGGCGACGCCGACTGACACCGCAGCAGTGTTCACCGGCGGTCAGGGGGCGTCAAGGTGATGGACGGCAACGGTGTTCGTGACAACCGTAAGGACGTTGCCCTGGTACCGCCGCACGCTCGGGCACCGCTCAGCGCACCGCGACGACCGACGAGCCATGCCCGAACAGCCCCTGGTTCACGGTGATTCCGGCGCTCGCCCCCGCCACCTGCCGCTCGCCCGCCTGCCCCCGCAACTGCTGGGTCAGCTCGCATACCTGGGCGATGGCCTGCGCCGGAACCGCCTCGCCGAAGGACGCCAGCCCGCCGCTCGGATTGACCGGAATCCGCCCGCCCAGTGCCGTCGCCCCCTCGCGCAGCAGCTTCGTGCCCTCCCCGGGCCCGCACAGTCCGAGGTCCTCGTACCACTCCAGCTCCAGAGCGGTGGACAGGTCGTACACCTCGGCCAGCGACAGATCCTCCGGCCCCAGCCCCGCCTCCTCGTACGCCGCCCGGGCGATGGAGGGCCGGAACGGATCGGACGCGGGGGAGCCCGGCGGGGCCGAGTCGGTGGCGATGTCCGGCAGATCCAGCGCGGTGCGCGGATGGCTGGGGGAGACGGATGAGACCGCGCGGATCCGTACCGGGCGGCTCATCCCGAGCCGTCGCGCCGTCTCCATGCTGCCGAGCACCAGCGCCGCCGCCCCGTCGGAGGTCGCGCAGATGTCCAGCAGCCGCAGCGGATCGGCGACCACCGGGGACGCGGCGACCTCCTCGGCGGTGACGGGGGCGCGGTAGCGGGCGTACGGATTGGCGGCGCCGGCGGCCGCGTTCTTCACCTTGACCCGCGCGAAGTCCTCGGCCGTGTCGCCGTACATCGCCATCCGGCGGCGGGCCCAGAGCGCGAAATAGGCGGGGTTGGTGGCGCCCAGCACCCGGAAGCGCAGCCAGTCCGGATCGTCCGGCCGCTCACCGCCCGCCGGGGCGAAGAAGCCCTTGGGCGCCGCGTCGGAGCCCACCACCAAAACGGTCTCCGCCATACCGGACAGGATCTGGGCGCGGGCGGTGTCAATGGCCCGCGCGCCGGACGCACAGGCCGCGTACACGCTGGTGACCCGGGCGCCCTGCCAGCCCAGCGCCCGGGCGAAGGTCGCGCCCGCGACCTGCCCGGGATAGCCGCAGCGCACGGTGTTGGCACCCACCACGGACTGGATCGCGGACCACTGGAGCCCGGCGTCCGCGAGCGCGGCCCGCGCCGCCTTCGTGCCGTACTCCACGAAGCTGCGGCCCCACTTCCCCCAGGGGTGCATCCCGGCGCCGAGCACCGCCACCTCACCGGTCATGACGCCTCCCCGGAGACGGGCCGCCAGTGCCAGGTGGTGAGGGTGCGCCCGCCCTCCTCGCCAAGCACCCCGGGCACCACCTCGACCTCCATTCCGACGGCCAGATCGGCCACGGTCACCCCGGGGGCGCCCTGCCCCAGCACCACCATCCGCTCGGCGGCCAGCTCCACGGCGATCAGTGTGTACGGCCGCCACTCGCCGTCGGGGCCGGACGGGTAGGGGGCGGGCGGCCGGTAGCGGCCGTCGGTGTAGGACCACACCCGGCCGCGCCGGGACAGCGGCACCTCCGTCAGCTCGGTGCCCGCGCAGCCCGGGGCGCGGCAGAAGACGTCCTCCCGCGGGAAATACACCGCCCCGCAGCCCCGGCAGCACGTCCCCAGCAGCCGGAACTCCCCGCCCTCGGAGCTGAACCACCCGTCGACCACGGGCACACGCGTGGGGGACACGGCCCCTCCCGATACCTGGTAACTGACGATGTGTCAGAAGTGTGGCACGGGGACCGCGGCGCGCGTAACCCCGGTACAGTGACCGCGATCACGGTCCTGATCAGCCGAAGGGCGAGGGGAGCGGTCGGTGGCGGAGACGGAGACGCAAGCCCGGGCCACGACGCGGACCGGCACGGCCGTCCGGCTCGAGGCCGTCACCAAGGACTTCGGCACGGTGCGCGCGGTGGACGCCGTCGACCTCACCGTCCACGAGGGCGAGTTCTTCACCCTGCTCGGCCCCTCCGGCTCGGGGAAGACCACTCTGCTGCGCCTGGTCGCGGGGTTCGAACAGCCCACCGGCGGCCGTATCGAACTCGCCGGAGACGACGTCACCGCGACTCCCCCCAACCGCCGCGATGTGCACACCGTCTTCCAGGACTACGCGCTCTTCCCGCAGATGAGCGTCGAGCAGAACGTGGCCTACGCCCTGACCGTGCGCGGCGTCCGCAAGGCCGAGCGGCTCACCCGCGCCCGCGAGGCGCTGACCACCGTACGGCTGGACGGCTTCGCCTCCCGCCGCCCCGCCGAGCTCTCCGGCGGCCAGCGCCAGCGCGTGGCCCTCGCCCGCGCGCTCGTCGACCGGCCCGCCGTGCTGCTGCTCGACGAACCGCTCGGCGCGCTCGACCTGGCGCTCCGGCAGGAGATGCAGACCGAGCTCAAGGAACTGCAGCGCACCACCGGCATCACCTTCCTCCTGGTCACCCATGACCAGGACGAGGCGCTGACCATGAGCGACCGCATCGCCGTGGTCCGCGACGGCCGCATCGAACAGACCGGTCCGCCGGTCGAGGTGTACGAAAGCCCCGCCACCGCCTTCGTCGCGGGCTTCGTCGGCACCACCAACCTGCTGCGCGGCGAGGCCGCGGTCCGCGTCGTGGGCCGCCCCGGCACCTACTCCATCAGGCCCGAGCGGATCCTGCTCACCGACCCCGCCGAAGCGTCCGCCCGGCAGTCCGCCGAACCGTCCGCCCGGCAGCCTGCCGAACCGTCCGCCGACGGCCGGCGGACCGTCACGGGGCGCATCACCGATATCGTGCACGCCGGGGCGCACACCCGCTTCACCATCGTGCTTCCGCACGGCGACCGGCTCACCGTGCTCCGCCAGAACCTCACCGGGCTCCCCGAATCCGCCCGCCCGGACGGCGAGATCGGGCTCTCCTGGGACGAACGGGACGCCTTCCCCGTACCGAGTTGACCTTGTCATTGCCGACGGCACCCTGGCGGGGGCATACCGCTCGCCTGATACTGGCCGAGCCTCAAGTGCCAAGCGGGACGAGGAGGACCGGATGCGGAAACGGAAGATGTCTGCGTGGAGGTCCGCGGCCGCCATCTGCGCGCTGCTGACCGCCGCCGGATGCGGCTCCGGAAACGACGACGACAAGGGCGGCCACGCACCCGACAAGCTCGGTAAGGGCGAAGGCAAGGTCAACATCATCGCCTGGGCCGGCTACGCCGAGGACGGCTCCAACGACCCCAAGGTCGACTGGGTCCACCCGTTCGAGAAGAAGACCGGCTGCCAGGTGAACACCAAGACGGCCGGCACCTCCGACGAGATGGTCTCGCTGATGAAGACCGGACAGTACGACACGGTCTCCGCCTCCGGCGACGCCACCCTGCGCCTCATCGCCTCCGGCGACGCGGCCCCCGTCAACACCAAGCTGGTCCCGAACTACAAGGACATCTTCCCGGCCCTCAAACAGCAGCCGTTCAACTCCAAGGACGGCCGGATGTACGGCATTCCGCACGGCCGGGGCGCCAACCTCCTCATGTACCGCACCGACAAGGTCACCTCGGCCCCCGACTCCTGGCGCGCCGTCTTCGACGACGCCGCGCGGTACGACGGCCATGTCACCGCCTACGATTCGCCCATCTACATCGCCGACGCCGCGCTCTATCTGATGCACGCCAAGCCCTCGCTCGGCATCAAGAACCCCTACGCGCTCGACCAGAAGCAACTCGACGCCGCAGTCGCCCTGCTGAAGAAGCAGCACAAGGCGGTGGGGGAGTACTGGAGCGACTACCAGAAGGAGATCACCGCCTTCAAGGGCGGCGACAGCGTCATCGGCGCCACCTGGCAGGTCATCGCCAACCTCACCAAGGCCGAGAAGGCCCCGGTCAAGGCGGTGCTCCCCAAGGAGGGCGCCACCGGCTGGTCCGACACCTGGATGGTCTCCGCCAAGGCCGAGCACCCCAACTGCGCCTACAAGTGGCTCGACTGGATCGTCTCGCCCAAGGTCAACGCCCAGGTCGCCGAGTACTTCGGCGAGGCTCCGTCCAACCGTAAGGCGTGCGCCGAAACCGCCGCCCCCGACCACTGCGCGATCTTCCACGCGGACGACGAGAAGTACTTCCAGCGCGTCCACTTCTGGACCACGCCCATCAAACAGTGCCTTGACGGCCGTAAGGACGCCGACTGCACCGACTACGCCCAGTGGACCAGGGCCTGGACGGAGGTCAAGGGCTGAGATGCCCGCCGCGCCCACCCCAGGCTCGCGGCTGTGGCTGACCGCGCTCCTCGCCCCGCCCCTGCTCTGGCTGACCCTGGCCTATCTGGGCTCGCTCGCCATCCTGCTGCTGTCGGCCTTCTGGACCACCGACTCCTTCACCTCCGATGTCGTCCGCACGTGGAACACCGACAACTTCCACGAGCTGCTGACCACCCCCGTCTACCGCACCATCGCCCTGCGCACCCTGTCCATCGCGGCCGCCGTCACCGTCGTCGACGCGCTCCTCGCCCTGCCCATGGCCTTCTTCATGGCGCGGGTCGCGGGTCGGCGCTGGCGGCGGCCGCTGCTGGTCGCCGTGCTCACCCCGCTGTGGGCCGGCTATCTGGTCAAGGCGTATGCCTGGCGGGTCATGCTCGGCGAGAACGGCGTGGTGGGCGCCGCCCTCGCCCCGTTCGGGCTGCACGGACCCGGCTACGGCACCACCGCCGTCGTCATCGTGCTCGCCTATCTCTGGCTGCCCTACATGATCCTGCCGGTGTACGCGGCCCTCGAACGGCTCCCCGAGCGGATGCTGGAAGCCTCCGCCGACCTCGGCGCCGGCGCCTGGCGCACCCTGCGCTCCGTCGTTCTGCCCGCCGTACGCCCCGCCGTGCTCGCCGGATCCGTCTTCACCTTCTCGCTCAGCCTGGGCGACTACCTCACCGTGCAGATCGTCGGCGGCAAGACCCAGTTGCTGGGCAATGTCATCGCCTCGCAGGTCACCCTGGATCTGCCGATGGCCGCCGCGCTCTCCGCCGTACCCGTGGTCCTCATCGTCTGCTATCTGGCCGCCGTACGCCGTGCGGGCGCCCTCGACTCGCTCTAGTCGCTCCAGTCGCTCAGTCGTCCCAGGAGGTGGACACATGCGCATCTCACGCACCGCCCGCGTGGTCCTCGGCTGTGTCACCGCGGCCGGCCTCGCGATCGTCTACGTCCCGCTGCTGCTGGTGCTGCTCAACTCCGTCAACACCGACCGCTCCTTCGGCTGGCCGCCCAGCGGCCTCACCGGCCGCTGGTGGCGGGCCGCCCTGCACAGCGAGGGCGCCCGCCAGGCCCTGCTCACCTCGCTCAAGGCCGGACTCGCCGCCACCGCGATCGCCCTGGTGCTCGGCACCCTGGCCGCGTACGCCGTCCACCGCCACCGCTTCTTCGGCCGGCGGACCGTGTCCTTCCTGCTCGTCCTGCCGATCGCGCTGCCCGGCATCGTCAGCGGCATCGCCCTCAACGCCGCCTTCCGCACCGTCCTCGACCCGATCGGCATCGGCTTCGGCCTGTTCACCGTGGTCGTCGGGCACGCCACCTTCTGCGTCGTCATCGTCTTCAACAACATCGGCGCCCGGCTGCGCCGTATCGCGCCCTCCCTGGCCGAGGCGTCCGCGGACCTCGGGGCGCGCCCCTGGCAGACCTTCCGGTACGTCACCTTCCCCGCCATGCGCTCGGCGCTCTTCGCGGGCGGGCTGCTGGCCTTCGCGCTCTCCTTCGACGAGATCGTCGTCACGACCTTCACCGCCGGGCCCGGCACCCGCACCCTGCCCATCTGGATCTACGAGAACCTGGCCCGCCCCCACCAGGCCCCCGTCGTCAACGTCGTCGCCGCACTCCTCATCCTGGCGTCCGTGATACCCGTCTACATCGCCCAGCGGCTGTCCTCGGACACCGCGGGGGGACGGCTGTGAGGCTCAGCCGGTCAGCGAGCGGCGCGAGACCGGAAAGTCGAAGTAGGTGTCCGGGAACAGCTCCGGCTTGTACGTGTAGTGCCACCACTCCTCGGCCAGATTGACGAAACCGAGCTTCTCCAACGTGCCCTTGAGCAACAGCCGGTTGGCCCGTTGCACGCCCTTGATCCGCGGATCGAGCGTATGCGAGAGCGTGTCGAAACAGTCGTACCCGGTCCCCATGTCCACCGAGTTGTCCGGGAAGCGGTCCTTCTTGGCCGCGTAGCACGGCACCAGCTTCTCGCCCGGCACATAGGGCCGGGTGGGCAGCGCGGGCAGCCGCACGATCGTCAGGTCCATGGTGCTGCCCCGGCTGTGCCCCGACTTCTCCGCGATATAGCCGTCCTCGAACAGCCGGGTCTTGTCGACCTCCGGATAGAACTCGCCCTTCATCCGCTGGTCGCCGAGGTCCTTGGCCCACTCCACGAAGTCGTTCACCGCGCGCTGTGGCCGATAGCAGTCGTACACCTTCAACGTATATCCGCGCCGCAGGAGTTGCCGCTGCGCCCGGTGCAGTGCCACGGCGGCCGGGCGGGTCAGGATGCACATCGGCCGGCGGTAGCCATCCACCGGATCGCCGGTGAAGTTGTGCGGCGTGAAGTAGCGGATCTCCTGCAGGATCGTCGGATCCACGTCGCTGAGGGCCACGAACTCCTTCGGAGCCTTCGGCTCCGGCTTCGCCTGCGCCGGAGCGGACGGAGCGACGGCCAGCAGAGCGGCAACGGGCAGGGCGAGCGCACGCAGCGCGACGGCGAGTCTTGGCATGCCCATCACTTATCCCACCCACCAGAACCGGAAACAAGCCATCGCCACAACTCTCCGGCCCTGCCTCCGTCGTGAGCAACTCGGGTTGACTAACCCTATTAGTCAACTACAGTTGCTTGCATGTCCGCCGCCAAGAATCCCCTTCCTCAAGAGCCCGCTGACAGCCTGGCGGCTGTCGTGGCGTTGCGGCGCCTCGCCGATCAACTGGAGGACGCCGCCGTCGAGCAGGCCATGCGAGCGGGCTGGAGCTGGCCGCAGGTCTCCGAGGCGCTCGGTGTCACCCGCCAAGCCGTCCACAAGAAGCACGCCAAGCGGCTCATCGCCGCCGGAGTCAAGCTGAGGAGGCGCGGCGATGAGCGCGTTTGACAAGTATCTGCACGCGGTCATCGTGCGGGCGACGCACGAAGTCCACCAGGACGGGTCGGCGACGATCGACGCGCACCATCTCCTGTTGTCGCTCGCCGCCGATCAGGGGTCCACCGCACAGCGGGCCCTGGCCTCGGCCGGGCTCGATCACGCTGCTGTCCGCGAGGCACTGGATCGAGAGTTCGAGCACAGCCTGAGCATGATTGGAGTGTCTCCGGCCACCTATGACCTTCCCAGGCCGAGCCACGCTTCCCGGCAGCCCAAGTTGGGTGCGTCCGCCAGACTCGCACTGGAGCGGAGCTTCGCCTCCGCCCGCAAGAAGGACCTGGGGTCAGCGCATCTGCTGCTCGGGATCCTGCAGGCTCACATCGGCACCGTGCCGCGCGCTCTCGCCTTGGCCGGTATCGATCAGGCCGAACTGGCGGACCGCGTACGGCAGACGCTCAACAGCCAGGATCAGTGACCACGGCAACGGCTGATACCGCCAATTCCCCCCAACGCATCACGTTGCGGAGAGGGGCCGGGCGGCCATCTACGGGTCACATACGACAAGGAGAACCCCATGCACCAACACACCGCTGATACAGACAGCGGCCGACCGGGCGCCGAATCAGCCAAGACTACTGGCGCCCTGTCCGAGTCCACGCCGACCTCAAGAGCCGAGGGCTACGAGGCGATTCAGCGATTACTTCAGCAAGCCGTGATTCAAGGTGGCCTTCCCGGCATTCTTGCTGAGGTCCGCGACGGCGACCGGCAGTGGTTCGGGACCGCAGGAGTGGCCGACACCCGAACCGGCCGCGAGCGCTCACAGCAGGACCGGTTCCGTATCGGCAGCATCAGCAAGACGTTCGTGGCCACCGTCGTGCTGCAGCTGGCGGCCGAAGGCAGGCTGAGCCTGGATGACACCGCGGAACAGTGGCTGCCCGGTGCGGTCCACGGCCACCACCACGACGGTGCAGGCGTGAACATCAGAATGCTGCTCAACCACACCAGCGGGATCTTGAACTACACCGATGACCAGGAAGCGCTGAACCGTTCCGAGACACACCCCCCCCCGAGTCACTGGTGCGGATCGCCGTATCCCATCCGCCCACCTTCACACCGGGTTCGGGCTGGGCGTACTCCAACACCAACTACGTCCTCGCAGGCATGATCATCGAACGGGCCACCGGCCGCGCGCTTGCCGAGGAGATCACAGAGCGGATCTGCCGCCCACTCGGTCTGACAGGCACATACCTGCCGCACGGCAGCGACCCGACGATTCACGGGCCACACTCCCGGCACTACACAAAGCTGTTCCGGACCGACCCCGGCGCGCCGGTCCACGACGCGACCGAGCTCGATTCATCCATGTTCTGGGCAGCCGGCGGCATGATCTCCACCGCCGGGGACCTCAACCGGTTCTTCGGCGCCCTGCTGGGGGGCCGGATACTGCCACCGGACCAGCAACACGACATGTTCACCACCGTGCCCACCCGCGACTGGATTTCCAACGCCGCCTACGGCCTCGGCGTTTCCTCAGTGCGACTGCCCTGCGGGGAAACCGTCTGGGGCATGGGGGGTGCGCTCTTCGGATCGTGGTCCTACAGCTACGGTGCTCACGGTGGCGAACAGATGGTCACCGCCAACGTCAACGGCGACTGGGGCGGCGGCGGTTGGGACGACCCCATCGGCGTCTTCACCGATCTACTCCAGGCGAAGTTCTGCGGCCGGAGCGGTACCTGAACACCGGCCGCCGCAAGGCGACCCGCGACGCGCGCCCCCTCAACTCGTGCGACGCGGCGGCTTGCCCTCCTCCGGCGGTGCCTCACCCCGTATCCGCACCGGATATCCCACCTCGCCACCGCCCTCCCGCTCTATCGTCAGCGCGCCGTCCCGCAGCCGGGTGGCGAATCGCAGCAGTTCCGGCTTCTCCCAGCCGTCGCCCGTCTCCACGGCCAGCGCGCCCGCCCCCGCGCCCTTACGGCCCTGGCACGGTGTCCATACCTCCAGCTCCACCCCGCCGTCCGGCCCCGCCACCGGAACCACCGAACCGGCCCGGGCCAGTACCGGGATGCCCGACAGCGGGGCGTCCAGCACCACCTTGCCCGGGCCGTCGTACGCCCGGCCGGTCACCGTGTCGTACCAGCGGCCGCGCGGCAGCCGCACCGGCCGCCGACGGGCGCCCTCCTCCAGTACCGGCGCCACCAGCAGCGCGTCGCCCAGCAGAAAGGCGTCCTCGCAGTCGCGCAGCGCGCGGTCCTTGGGTGTCCGCCACCATACGGGGCGGACATACGGGGCGCCGGTGCGCGCGGCCAGCTGCGCCAGCGTTGTGAAGTAGGGCATCAGCCGCTGCCGTTCGCGCAGCGCCGCCGCCGCGTGCTCCAGCACCTCCGAGCCGAACTCCCACGGCTCCCGCCGCCCCGCCGAGATCGCCGAATGGGTGCGGAACAGCGGCAGATACGCGCCCAGCTGGAACCAGCGCAGATACAGCTCCGGCGACGGAAAGCCGGTGAAGCCGCCGATGTCGGGCCCCGAATACGGGACCCCGGACAGGCCCAGCCCGATCACCAGCGACAGTGAGGCCCGCAGCCCCGCCCAGCCCGTGGCCACATCGCCGGACCAACTGCCCCCGTATCGCTGCAGCCCCACCCACCCCGAGCGCGAGAAGAGAAACGGTCGCTCGTCGGGGCGCAGCTCGCACAGACCCTCGTAGCCGGCCCGCGCCATCGCCAGCGCGTAGACGTTGTGCGCCTCGCGGTGGTCGCCGCCCCGGCCCTCCAGGGCGTGCCGGGCCGAGCGCGGCAGGGTGGTCTCCCCGAAGGCGGCGAACGACACCGGCTCGTTCATGTCGTGCCACACCCCGGAGAAGCCCTGCGCCAGCCGCTCCGCGTACAGACCTCCCCACCACTTGCGCACCCGCGGATCGGTGAAGTCGGGGAACACCGATTCGCCCGGCCACACCACTCCGCGCACCTCACGGCCGCGGGTGTCGCGCACGAAGACGTCCTCCGCCGCCCCGCTCGCGTACACCGCGTTGCCCGGCTCCGCCTTCACCGCCGGGTCGACGATCGACACCAGCCGCACCCCGTCCTCGAGCAGCTCGGCGGCGAGCCCCGGCAGATCGGGAAAGCGCGCGCCGTCCACCGTGAACACCTGGTGGCCCGCGAAATGGTCGATGTCCAGGTGCAGCGCGGACAGCGGCAGATCCCGCTCCCGGTAGCCCGCCACCACCCGCCGGACCTCCGCCACGTCGCCGAACCCCCAGCGCGCGTGGTGATGGCCGAGCGCCCACCGCGGCGGGACGGCCGGGGCGCCCGTCAGCGCCGTCCAGCCGTGCAGCACCCGCGCGGGGGTGCCCACGATCACCCAGTAGCGCAGCGGGCCGCCCTCCATCCGCGTCCGGCAGCTGCCGGGCCGGTCATGGCCCGAGCCCGCGCCCTCCTCGCCCTCCCTCAGGGTGACCGAGCCGTCCCAGGAGTTGTCGTGGAACACCAGATGGGTGCCCGCGTCGGCCACCACCAGCTGCACCGGCATGGTGAGATACAGCGGATCGTCCCCCGGCTCGAAGCTGCCGCCCGGATCGGTGTTCCACAGCCGGTACACACCGTCCCGCAGCCGCGGCCCCGACGCCCGTCCGCCGAGCCCGAAGAACCGTGCGTCCGCCGCCACTTCGGACCGCTGCAGCCAGCGCGCGCCCTCTCCGCCCACCCCCGCCCCCGGCTCCGCGGGCCCGGGCGCCCCGGCCGGCTCCCACCAGCGCGGCGGCAGATCCCGCCGCAGCACCACCCCGCCCGGGGTGCGCACCTCCACCGTGCCGGTCCGCGACACCATCACCGTGACCCGCTCGGACACCACCCGCCAGCCGCCACCGGTGTCCGGCTCCAGCTCCGCCCGCTCGTCCGCCTCCGGACAGGGCCCGTCCAGCGCGTACGACGGCTCCGGCTCGGCCCCGTCCCAGCCGCAGAACACCGCGCCACCCGTGGTCACCCGCACCCGCAGCGAGGACCTGGCGAACCGCACCACCCCGCCCCCCGGCTCCGGATCGGCCCCCTCCACCTCACCCGGCACCCGGGCCAGCTCGGTGCCCCGGCGGGGCAGCCCGACCGCGTCGGAACGCCGACGCCGCCACGCCGAGCGCAGTGACCGCAGCCCCTGCGCCGTGCAGATCACCTTCACCGACCGCACCAGCTTTTCCGACCGCACCAGGTCACGCGCATCCATACTGATCAGCCTGCCATTGCCGACGCCCGGCAGAGATATGGTTCAACTGCCGTTCACCTGTGGTCCTCCCACATGATCCCGCCCTGTGATGTGGAGTGGCGCCCCTGGTGTGGGAGTCGATCACATGGCATCGTCCTGACCGGACGCATACGAGGCGGATGCACCACCCACGGACACATCCGACGCGGACAGCCCGGGAGCCGACACCCATGACCAGCGCAGCGCACTCCGACCATCGGCCACAGCCCCTGTGGCAGCCCGGCGCGGACCGGATCGACCGGTCCCGGCTGACCGCCTTCCACGCCTGGGCGGCCGAGCGTCACGGCGCGCCCGCGCCCACCAAGGACGACCCGGCCGCGAGCTACGCCGCGCTGCACCGCTGGTCGGTGGAGGAGCTGGAGACCTTCTGGCAGGCGGTCACCGAATGGTTCGAGGTGCGCTTCACCACCCCGTACGAACAGGTGCTCGCCGACGCCACCATGCCCGGCGCCCGCTGGTTCCCCGGCGCCACCCTCAACTACGCCGAGCACGCCCTGCGCGCCGCCGAGGACCCCGCCCGCGCCGCCGAGCCCGCCCTGCTCCACGTCGACGAGACCAATGACCCGCGCCCGGTCAGCTGGGCCGAACTGCGCGGCCAGGTCGGCGCCGTCGCCGCCGAGCTGCGCCGCCTCGGTGTCCGACCGGGCGACCGGGTCAGCGGCTACGTCCCCAACATCCCCCAGGCCACCGTCGCCCTCCTGGCCACCGCCGCCGTCGGCGCGGTATGGACCTCCTGCGCCCCCGACTTCGGCGCCCGCAGCGTCCTGGACCGCTTCCAGCAGGTCGAACCGGTGGTGCTCTTCACCATCGACGGCTACCGCTACGGCGGGAAGACCCACGACCGCACCAAGACCGTGGCCGAGCTCCGCGCCGAGCTGCCCAGCCTGCGCGCCGTCGTCCACATCCCGCTGCTGGGCACCCCCGCCCCCGAGGGCGCGCTGGTCTGGGACGACGTCGTGCGCGAGCCGGCGGAGCCGGTCTTCGAGCCGCTGCCCTTCGACCACCCGCTGTGGGTGCTCTACTCCTCCGGCACCACCGGCCTGCCCAAGGCGATCGTCCAGTCCCAGGGCGGCATCCTGCTCGAACACCTCAAGCAGCTCGGCCTCCACTGCGACCTCGGCCCCGGCGACCGCTTCTTCTGGTACACCTCCACCGGCTGGATGATGTGGAACTTCCTGGTCTCCGGGCTGCTCGTCGGCGCCACCGTGGTCCTCTACGACGGCAGCCCCGGCCATCCGGACACCGCCGCCCAGTGGCGCGTCGCCGAGCGCACCGGGACCACGCTCTACGGCACCTCCGCCGCGTACGTCATGGCCTGCCGCAAGGCCGATGTCCACCCGGGCCGCGACTTCGACCTCTCCCGCATCAAATGCGTCGCCACCACCGGCTCCCCGCTGCCGCCCGACGGCTTCCGATGGATCCACGACGAGGTGGCCGAGGACATGTGGATCGCCTCCGTCAGCGGCGGCACCGATGTGTGCAGCTGCTTCGCGGGCGCCGTGCCCACCCTCCCCGTCTACATCGGCGAGCTGCAGGCCCCCGGCCTCGGCACCGACCTCCAGGCCTGGGACCCACAGGGCGAACCAGTGGTCGACGAGGTCGGCGAGCTCATCGTGGCCCGCCCCATGCCGTCGATGCCGGTCCGCTTCTGGAACGACCCCGACGGCAGCCGCTACCGCGACAGCTACTTCGAGATGTTCCCCGGCGCGTGGCGCCACGGCGACTGGATCACCCTGACCTCCCGCGGCACCGTGGTCATCCACGGCCGCTCCGACTCCACCCTCAACCGGCAGGGCGTCCGAATGGGCTCCGCCGACATCTACGAGGCCGTCGAACGGCTCCCGGAGATCCGCGAATCCCTCGTCATCGGCGTCGAACAACCCGACGGCGGCTACTGGATGCCACTCTTCGTCCACCTCGCCCCCGGCGCCACACTGGACGAGGAACTCCTGAGCCGCATCAAGACCACCATCCGCACCCAGCTCTCCCCACGCCACGTCCCGGACGAGATCATCGAGGTCCCCGGCGTCCCCCACACCCTGACCGGCAAACGCATCGAGGTCCCGGTCAAGCGCCTCCTCCAGGGCACCTCCCTGGACAAGGCGGTCAACCCGGGCTCGGTGGACGACGTGGAGCTCCTGCGGTACTACGAACGCCTGGCCCAGGAGAAGCGCGGCTCCGCTCCGTCGGCGGGCGCGGCTGGGGCTTGAGGGGGCGGATATCCGGGGGAGTCCCGACCTTCGATCGAGCGGAGCCCCACCCTCCAGCTCCCTCTGGACCTCCGGCCCCGTAGCCCCTCTGGACCGCCAACTCCCTCTGGACCCCCAGCCCCTCCAGACCCTCCGCACCCTCCAGCCCCTCCGGCGT
>NZ_JAGFNO010000026.1:0-154615 GCF_017592595.1 Streptomyces sp. NEAU-YJ-81
CGGTTTCCCTCGGAGTTCGGAACGACCGAGGACTCACCGCCTTCCCACACGGCGATCACCGAGTTGGTGGTGCCCAGGTCGATTCCGACTGCCTTGGCCATGGCAACTCCTTCCGAGGCGGCCACGGGCTGGGCTCAGCGCCCGGTCGGCCGCGGGAGCGGGATCGGTTAGCGGGCCCTCTAGGCAAATGGTGACAAATCAGACCGCTGCCGGTCCAGTGCCCGGGGGTCGAAAATCGGCGTCCCGAGTGCACCCACGGGACAGGGCATCCGTGGTCAGTCCGGGGAGAGGTCCTGCTCCACCCAGATCGTCTTGCCGTCCGCGCCCTGCCGGGTGCCCCAGCGCGTCGCCATCTGGGCGACCAGCATCAGACCGCGGCCGCCCTCGTCGAAGACCCGGGCCCGGCGCAGATGGGGCGCCGTGCTGCTGGCGTCGGAGACCTCGCAGATGAGGCCGCGGTCGCGGATCAGGCGCAGCCGGATGGGCGGGCGGCCGTAGCGGATCGCGTTGGTGACCAGTTCGCTGACGATCAGCTCGGTGGTGAAGAGCGTCTCCTCAAGACCCCAGGCCAGCAGTTGCCGGGTGGTGTTCCGGCGGGCCTCGGCGACGGCGGCCGCGTCCGCGGGGATGTCCCAGGTGGTGACCCGGTCGGCGGGGAGCGGCCGGGTGCGGGCGAGGAGCAGCGCGATGTCGTCGTCGGGACTGACCGGGAGCAGGGCCCGCAGGACGTTGTCGCAGAGCGCCTCCAGGGACGGGGCGGGCCGGCTCAGGACCTCGCGCAGCGTCTCCAGCCCCTCGCCGATCTCGCGGTCGCGGCCGTCGACCAGACCGTTGGTGTACAGGGCGAGCAGACTGCCCTCGGGCAGCTCCGTCTCCATGACCTCGAAGGGCAGCCCGCCCAGCCCCAGCGGCGGACCGATGGGCAGATCGAGCGGATCGGCGGTGCCCTCCGGGCCGACCACCAGCGGTGCGGGATGGCCCGCCGCGGCCATGGTGCAGTGGCGGGAGACCGGGTCGTAGACCGCGTACACACAGGTGGCGCCGAACGGCCCGAAGCTCTCGGGTTTCTCGTCCGCAGACAGCCGGGTGACCAGGTCGTCGAGGTGGGTCAGCAGCTCACCGGGCGGCAGATCGATATCGGCCAGGGTGCGTACGGCGGTGCGCAGCCGTCCCATGGTGGCGGCCGCCTCGACGCCACGGCCCACGACATCGCCGACCACCACGGCGGCGCGGGCGCCGGACAGCGGAATCGCGTCGAACCAGTCGCCGCCCACCCCGGCCCCGGCGCCCGAGGGCAGATAGCGCGAGGCGAGCTCCAGCGCCGTCAGGTCGGGCATCCCCTGCGGCAGCAGGCTGCGCTGCAGGGTCTCGGCCGTCACGCGTTCCCGCAGATAGCGACGGGCGTTGTCGACACAGACGGCTGCCCGGGAGGTGAGCGCCTCGGCCAGCAGGACGTCGTCCTCGGAGAAGGGCACCGGGGTGCGGTGGCGGGCGAAGAAGGCGGCACCGAGGGTGACCCCGCGGGCGCGCAACGGCGCCACGATCACCGAATGCATCCCGTGCTCGCGGATCCGGGCGGCCCGGCTGGGATCCTTGGCCTCCCACCGCGCCAGCAGGGGCTCCGTCACCTCGCACCGCACGGCCCGGCCCTCGATCAGACACTCCGCGGTGGGGGAGTACTTGGGGTGGGTGGCCACGCCCCCGATGTCGACCACCGCCTCCGGGACGCCCTCCAGGACCGACCGGTGGGCCACGCGGCGCAGGATGATGGGCCCGCGCAGCGGCCCCTCCGGGGGCTCGTCGCCGTGGTGGAGGAAGGTGAGCAGATCGACGCTGGTGAAGTCGGCGAGCCGGGGGACCGCCACCTCGGCCAGATCCTGGGCGATCCGGTCCATGTCCAAGGTGTCGCCCAGCCGCTCCCCCGCCTCGTTGAGCAGCAGCAGCCGCTGCCGGGCCTCCTGCTCGGCGGTGGTGTCGCGGGCCGCGAAGCACACGCCGCACAGCCCGCCGGACCGGTCCGTCAGCGGGGCCAGGGAGACCGACCAGGCGTGCTCATGGCTCTCGCCCGGCCCCCGCAGATGCGTGTCCAGTTCGAGCCGTTCGCCGCTCTCCAGCACCTCCCGCATGGCCCGCTCGACCCGCTCGCTCTCCCCGCGGCCCACCAGCTCCGTCAGCCGCAGCCCGCGCATCTGGTCCTCGCCGCGGGCGGTGGCGGCCTGCATATCGGCGTTGGCCCGCGACAGCCGCAGCTCGGTGTCGAAGAGCGCAAGGACGCACGGGCACTGGGCGAACGCGCGGTCCACCGGTGCGCCAGGCTCCTGGGAGAGCGGTTCCGGGGGGAGCGGCTCCCGGGGGAGCGGCTCCCGGGGCGCGGCGGAGACCAGCAGCCAGCCCGCGGATCCATCGCCCACCGGGCCGCGCTGGGCCAGCAGCTCGACCTCCACCCGATGGCCGTCCCGGTGGCACAGCGCCACCTGTCCGCTCCACCGGGGCTCGTCCGCCAGGCACGGCCCGGCGCCGCCCGCGGCGTCCCCGAGGGTCTTCTCCGCGCGCAGCTCGCCCGCCGACCGCCCTACGACGTCCTCGGCGCGATAGCCCAGCAGCCGCCAAGCGCCCTCGCTCCACCCGGTCACCACGCCGTGGTCGTCGACCGTGGCCGTGGCCAGGTCGGGGGCGCCGGGCGGGGGGTTCGGCCGGACGCGGCGGGTGGCGGGGTCGGGGGGCGTCATCGGATATCGCCTCGACGGCTCAGGGATCCGGCGGCTGCCACTCGATCATCAAAATCGTGGCGTCGTCGCTGAGTTGGCTGTGCCCGTGGTCGAGGATGGCGTGGATGAGCAGCCGGAGCACCTCGGGGGCGTTCTCCCCGGCGGCCGTCGAGCGGATGATGTGGTCGGCGAAGCGCTCCAGGCCGAACTGCTCGCCTCCCGCGTCGCGCGACTCCACGACCCCGTCGGTGTACAGCAGGATCCGGTCGCCGGGCTCCAGGGCCGTCTCATGGATCCGGCGGGGGGCCTCCGACAGCCGCGTGGGCAGCCCCAGTGGCGGTTCTGAGGACCGCTCCAGCTCCTTGTCCAGCAGCCGTTGGCGGCGGATGACCAGTGGGGCGGGATGGCCGCAGTTGGACCAGCGCAGCGCCCCGCTCGGCATATGCAGCCGGAGGAAGACGCCCGTGCAGAACTGGTCCGGAAGCCATTTGGCCAGGGCCTCGTCCACGGTGGTGACCAGCTCCGCCAGGTCGGCGCCGGTGCGCCGGGCGTTGCGGCTGCCCGCCATCGCCACGGAGGTGGTCAGCCCGGACGCCAGATCGTGGCCCATGGCGTCGAGGATCGTGGCGTGCAGGACGTCCTCGGTGAACGAATGGTCGAAGGCATCGCCGCCCAGCTCGTACGCGGGCTCCAGAACGGCCGTCGAGATCACCCGGCCGGTGCCGATCGAACGCGGCGGGAGGAAGGCCCGCACCATCTCCGTGGGCAGCTCCATGGTCCGGGTCCGGGTGCGCCGCGCGAAGGTGTCGATGGACGTGCGCTTGGACGTGATGACCAGGGAGAGGAGGGAGGCCAGCGTCCGGCAGCGCCAGAGCGTGAGCCCGTCCAGGGAGTCCATCCGCAGCTTCAGCATCCCCAGCCGCTCCGCGCCGTTCATCAGCGGCAGCCAGACGTCCAGCCCGCCCCCGTTGTCCTCCTTGACCCGCACGGTGCTGGTCCGGTAGGCGAATCCGGCCAGGGAGTCGTCGAGGTCCAGGCGCGATACGTCCTCGTCGAGCGGTATCAGCAGCCGCTGCTGGAGGTCGATCAGGTAGACGACCGCATGGCCCATGTGCATGGCCGCGGTGTAGCGGTCCAGGGCTCCCGGAAGCTCCGCGGGTGAAGCCTCGTGGGACGCCCGGAGCAACTCGTCCAGCGACTGCTCAGCGGTCTCGGCCGAGGTCGACACGCTCGCGTCCACCATGCGGTCCACCTTACGGCGGCGGGCCGCCCGGCGCCCGGACGATCACGGGGGCGTGGGCACCGGCTCCCGCGCCGACTCGCGCACGGCTTCCCGCGCCGGTTCCCGCACGGGTTCCCGGGGGACGGCGGCGGGCTCGCGCAGGGTCTCATCGGGTGCGCGGCTCTCCGGTACGGCGGCTGCCTCGCGTGCGGTGGCCCGCCGTACGGTCGCGGCGGCCTCCCGTACGGCCACGGCGTCCCCGCGCACGTCCGTGCTCGCCTGGGGGGCCCGGGAGAGCAGGACCACGCCACGGGCCGCCGCCGCCGCGCCGGCGGCGGCCAGGGCCCAGCCCGCCGGGCCGCCCCGGAAGCGCTCGTCCAGCAGGACGATCCCGATGGCGGCGGCCGCCACCGGGTTGGCGAGGGTCAGGGTGGCGAGCGGTGCGCCGAGGCCGCTGCCGTAGGCGCTCTGGGCCAGCAGCAGACCACTCACGGCGAAGACCGCGACCAGGACGGCCACGATCACGGTCCGCCAGGACACCAGGGCCGCCCCGGGCGCGTGGGAGTCGGCGAGCGCGACGGTGAGGGTCTGGGTGAGCGCCGAGGCGACGCCCGAGGCGACCCCGGACGCGGTGGCGTACCGCAGACCCCGGCCCGACATCCCGCGCTCCCCGCGCCCCGGCCGGACGCACAGCGCGATGAACACCAGGACGACGCCCGCGAGCGCGACCGCCTGCGGCAGGCTGAGCGTGTCGCGCGGGGTCTCCCCGGCGGTGACCGGCAGCAGGGCGCCGAGGCCGAGCAGAGCGAGGGCCACGCCCCGCCATTCGGTCCGGGCCACCCGCCGCCCCGCGAGCCGCGCGCCCAGCGGGACGGCCGCGACCAGGGTCAGCGCGCCGAGCGGCTGGACCAGGGTGAGCGGTCCGTACCGCAGCGCGGCCACATGCAGCAGGGCACCGGTGGAGTTGAGTCCGACGGCACCCCACCAGGCGCCGCGCAGCAGCAGTCCCGGCATACGGCCCGGCCGCCCGCCGGCGGCCAGCCGCTCCTGGGCCACCGCGGCGGTCGCGTAGGCGACGGCCGAGGCGAGCGCGAGCGCGACGGCTATGACGGTCGGGTTCATCCACCGTGCCTTTCTCTGGGCGCCTCTCTGTCTGGCGCCATCGGCACACAAACGTATCGATACGAGAGTGTACCGGTTCTGAGCTGTATCGGTACATGGGTGTATCGGTACGCCGATGTGTCGGTACACTGCGTGGTCGGGGGGCCGGAGTCCGGTGACCGAGGAGGAGAGCCATGGCGACGCAAGGCTCGGAGACGGCCGCGCCGCAGCGCCGTTCCAAGATCAGCCCCGAGCGGGAGCAGGAGTTCTACCAGGCAGTCCTCGATCTGCTCCAGGAGGGCGGCTACGAGGCCCTCACCATCGAGGCGGTCGCCGCCCGCACCCGCGCCAGCCGCTCCACCCTCTACCGGCAGTGGTGCAGCAAGCCCCAGCTCGTCGTCGCCGCGCTGCGCTCGTGCAAGCGCCCCTTCGCGCTGGAGGGCATCGACACCGGCTCCCTCGCGGGCGATCTGCGCGCCGTCGCGGCGGCGGTGGGGGAGGCGCGGGAGGTGTGCGGCGGTGACACGGCGCTGGTGTACGCCGTTGGGCACGCCGCGCTGCAGGACCCCGATCTGCTGCAGGCGCTGCGCGCCGCGCTGATCGAGCACGAGGTGAAGACGATCCAGGCGATGGTTCGCCGGGGCGTGGAGCGCGGCGAGGTGGCCGCGGACAACCCCGCCGTCGAGTTCGTCCCCACCCAGCTCATCGGCGCGATGCGGGTCCGCCATCTGCTGGAGGGCCGCTTCGCCGACCGCGACTATCTGACGCGCTTCCTCGAAGCGTCGGTCTTCCCCGCCCTCGGGCTGGCCCCGTAGGGCCGCCGGTCACGCCACCGGGCGCCTTCGGTCCATCGATCCGTCAGCCCATCAGATCACGGGTGGGCGGCCGAGTTTGGTCATGTGCCATACCGTGCGCCAGCGCATCGGGCGGCGCTTGCCGCAGGAGGTGCGCAGCCCCTCCAGAAAGCCGCCCGCCCAGGCCCGCAGCCCCGTCAGGGAGCGGGTGCGGGCGAGCGTGAGCAGCGTCCAGGTGCCGAGATAGAGCGGGACCAGCGGCAGCGGCAGATGGCGGCGGGCCAGCCAGACCCGGTTGCGGGCGGTCATCCGGTGGTAGACGGCGTGCCGGGCGGGGGAGGTCCTGGGGTGCTGAAGCAGCAGCTCGGGGGCGTAGAGGACCTTCCAGCGCGCGTCGAGCGCCCGCCAGGCGAGGTCGGTCTCCTCATGGGTGAAGAAGAACGCGTCCGGCCAGCCGCCGATCTGCTCCAGCATCGCCACCGACAGGGCGTGGCCGCCGCCGAGGAAGGTGGTCACCTCGCCGCCGCGCATCGGATCGGAGGCGCGCAGCCGGGGTACGTGGCGGCGCTGGGTCTCGCCCGTCTCGTCGGCGATGCGGAAGCTCACGATGCCCAGGCGCGGGTCCTCGGCGTACAGATCGCGCACCCTGCGGAAGACGTCGGCGTCGACCAGCAGTCCGTCGTCGTCGAGGTCGATGACGACGTCCACGTCGCCGAAGTCGCGCAGCCGCCGCCAGGCGACATTACGGCCGCCCGAGACGCCGAGGTTCTCCGCCAGCTCGACCGCGGTCACCTCGGCGGGGAACTCCGGGAGCGGGGAGCCGTTGCCGACGACCACGATGCGGGCCGGGGGCACGTCCTGCTTCGCGACCGACTCCAGCAGGGCGGCCACCTCTGTGGGCCGGTTGCCCATGGTCAGGACGGCGATACCCAGGCGTGGTTCGGAGGCGGCGGACACGATGGGACTCCAGAGCTCGGGTGCGATGCCCGCGATCGTATCCGTTCACCCGGAAGGGCACTTCCGTACGGCTGATGTTCATCAAGGACTGAGCCGCCGACCTCAAAGGGTGAGCGGAACAAAAAGACCGAGCGGAACACAAAGACCGAGCGGAACAACGAGACTGAGCGGAACGATCAGCCGTCGAGCGCGGAGAGGGCCTTCTTGGCCGCGCTGATGGCGCCCTTACGGATCGCATCGCCGTCGGCGGCCTTGTGGCTCTCGAAGTCGCCGCCGTTGTAGGTCACGGTGACCGTGGCGTTGTCCTGGTGGACCGTCACCACGGCCTCGCGTATGCCCTGGTCGTCGTCCTCGGTGGTCTTCTCGGTCACCGACGCGTCGTCGCCGAGGCCGGGCACCGCGCTGCCGCCCTCGCTCCCGCTCTTCTTCCCCGCGGTGCTCTTGACGTCGTAGGCGATGTCCAGCCAGCGGTATTCGAAGTCGTCCAGGGCGTGCCAGGAGCAGCCCGTGCGGCGGTTGAGGTCGCTGGACTTCAGCTCGTTCCCGGCCGCTTTGGCGCCCGGCACCAGGTCCTTGATCATCGACTCGGGGAGGGTGGCGCACGCCTCCGCGGGCGGCTTGGCGTAGCGCGGCGCGGCGGCGCCGGTGGCCGGGGCCGAGGTCTGCGGGGAGGGGCCCGCCGGGGTGGCGCCCGCGTCCGAGTCGTCCGACGTCGTCATGGCCACCCCCGCGGCGGCGAGGACGGCGACGGGCAGCAGGCGGGCGACCAAGGTGAGCGGCAGAGAACGCACGGCGGTCTCTCTTCGTTCGGATGGCGGTCGTGGGGCGGTGGTGAAAGGTGTGGCGCGGTGGGAATCGACCCTGCCATATGGAGCGGGCGTCGAACAGCCCGGGGGCGGGAGAGGGTGCCGGTCCGGGGGTGGGTGAGCGGGTGTGTCGGCCGTGGCGTCGGAGCCGCTGTGCCGATGGAGTGAATTGCCCGCATCCTCACATTATCTCCACAATTGGAGGGTTATCTAGGACGGGTGACGAACCCTCATCCGTCAGCCGCGGCCGATGTACGGCATCGCCGTCGCCATGACCGTCGCGAACTGCACGTTGGCCTCCAGCGGCAGCGACGCCATATGCCGGACCGTGCGCGCCACGTCCGCGACGTCCATCACGGGCTCGACCGCCACTTCCCCGTTCGCCTGCGGTACACCGGCGGACATCCGCTCCGTCATCTCGGTCGCCGCGTTGCCGATGTCGATCTGCCCGCAGGCGATGCGGTACCGCCGCCCGTCCAGCGACAGCGACTTGGTGAGCCCCGTGATGGCGTGCTTGGTGGCGGTGTACGCCACACTGTCCGGCCTGGGCGCGTGCGCCGAGATGGAGCCGTTGTTGATGATCCGCCCGCCTTGTGGCTCCTGATCCCGCATCAGCCGGAACGCCGCCTGGGCGCACAGGAACGCGCCCGTCAGGTTGGTGTCCACGACCGACCGCCAGTCCTCGTAGGCCAGGTCCGCCAGGGTCACGCCGCGCGGGCCGAAGCTCCCCGCGTTGTTGAACAGCAGATCGAGCCGTCCGAACCGCTCCCGCACCGATGCGAAGAGCGCCTCCACCCGCTCCGGCCTGGCCACATCCGTCGGCACCACGGGGGCCGGGGGACCGCCACCGGCCAGCCGCGCCGTCTCGGTCAGCGCCTCCTCGCGGCGCCCCGCCAGCACCACCGACCAGCCCGCCTCCAGGAGTTCGAGCGCCACCGCCCGGCCGACCCCGGAGCCCGCGCCCGTCACCACCGCCACTCTCGACACCACCGACACACGACCGTCGCTCATGGCGCCGCAGCGTACGCCACGTCAGTTCGCCGTGTGGAGGAGTCGATTCGCCGCAATGGTCCCTTCCGGCAACGGACCTCACCCAGCGGTCATATCGATGTCGGGTGCACGCAAGCGGCCGGCCGTCCCCCGACACTGCAATTCCTCTGACGCCACGAGCCAGGGGAGAGCACATGGCACACGACTCGCACCAGCAGGCCATACGGGACGCTGCCGCACGTCCGGGACGCCGCCGCTTCCTCACCGTCACCGGGGCCGCCGCCGCGCTCGCGTTCACCACCAATCTGCCCAGCGCCCACGCCGCGCAGGTGTCTCCGCGCGCGCTCGCCGACAACCCCTTCACCCTCGGCGTGGCCTCCGGCGACCCGCTGCCCGGCGCGGTCGTGCTGTGGACCAGGCTGGCGCCCCGCCCGTACGAGCCCGGCAACGGGCTGCCCGAAGAGGGCACCGTCAAGGTCGACTGGGAGATCGCCCGCGACGAGAAGTTCCAGCGCGTCGCCCGCCGGGGGACCACCTCCGCGCACGCCGAGTTCAACTACACGGTGCACGTGGACGCGGGCGGGCTCGAGCCGGACCGCGTCTACTGGTACCGCTTCCGGGCCGGGAACTGGACCAGCCCGGTGGGCCGCACCCGCACCACCCCCGGCCTGGGCGCCAAGGTCCGGGACGTGCGCTTCGGCCTGGTGTCCTGCCAGGCGTACCACGACGGCTACTTCACCGCCTACCGCCACCTGGCGGACGAGGACCTGGACGCCGTCTTCCACGTGGGCGACTACCAGTACGAGTACGCGGTCAACGCCGTGGGCGGCGCCCGCAAGTACACCGACCGCACCCTCCCCGCGGTGTTCAACGCCGAGACGATGACCCTCGAGGACTACCGGCTGCGCTACGCGCTCTACAAGTCCGACGAGGACCTCCAGGCCGCCCACGCCGCCTTCCCCTGGTTCGTCACATGGGACGACCACGAGACCGAGAACAACTACGCCGACGACATCGACGAGAACGGCGGCCCCTCGGACGAGTTCCTGATCCGCCGCGCCGCCGCCTACCGGGCGTACTGGGAGAACATGCCGCTGCGGATGCCGCAGCAGCCGGACGGCGCCGATATGCGGCTCTACCGCCGCTTCCACTACGGCAAGCTGGCCCAGTTCGACATCCTCGACACCCGGCAGTACCGCTCCAACCAGGCGTACGGCGACGGCTGGCAGTACCCCGGCCCGGAGTCCGAGGACCCCGCGCGCACCCTCACCGGCAGCGCCCAGGAGCGCTGGCTGCTGAGTGGCTTCCAGAGCTCCACCGCCACCTGGAACGTACTGCCGCAGCAGGTCACCTTCTCCCAGCGGAAGAACACCACGGCCGCGCGCTCCCAGCTCTCCATGGACTCCTGGGACGGCTACCCCGCCTCCCGGGAGCGGATCCTGGCCGGTGTCGAGCAGGCGGGCCTGGAGAACTTCGTGGTGCTCACCGGCGATGTGCATGTGCACTACGCCTTCGACATCAAGAAGGACTTCGACGACCCGGGCTCCCGGACCCTGGGCGTGGAGTTCGTCGGCACATCCGTCAGCAGCGGCAAGGACGGCGCCGACAAGCCCGACAACTGGGCCACCTACATGGCCGCCAACCCGCATATGAAGTTCTACAACGGCCGGCGCGGCTATGTGACGGTCTCGCTGGACGAGGAGCGGGCACAGGCCGACTACAAGACCGTCTCCGCGGTCACCACCCCGGGCGCGCCGCTCACCACGGCGGCGTCGTTCGTCAGCGAGGCCGGGAACCCCGGCCTGAAGCAGGTCTGACGAACGGGCGGGGCCCGGCGCGCACCCCAAGCGCCGGGCCCGCCCGGGTCACCCCTCGTACCTCGTCCTCACACCTCGTCACACCACGCCCTCGTCCTCGCCCGGATACCGCACCCCGAGCCGCTCCCGCGCCGCGTCCAGGGTGCGCATCACCGCCAGGGTGCCGTCCAGCGGCACCAGCGGAGACTCCGTCTCGCCCGCGCGCAGGCAGCGCATCACCTCCGCCGCCTCCCGCTGGTAGGAGCGCAGCCCGTCCACGGCCATGATCTCCTCCGGATCCCGGCCGGGCCGGTGCAGCACGAAGCGCTCGGGGTGGAAGAAGCCGCGCGGGAACTCGATCCGGCCCGCCGTGCCCGTCACCGCCGCCGTCATCGGCGTATCCGCGGTGATCGAGCAGGAGAGCAGCGCCACCGCCCCGCTGTCCCAGCCCAGCGCCAGGCCCGTGTTCACATCCACGCCCTCGGGGGAGAGCTGTCCCACCGCCCGTATCTCGTCCGGTTCGCCGAGCAGCAACTGCGCGAAGGACACCGGATAGACGCCGAGGTCCAGCAGGGCGCCGCCGCCCAGCGCCGGATCGCGCAGCCGGTGGTCCGGGTCGATCGGGCCGGGCAGCCCGAAGTCCGCGTGGACCGCCCGGACCTCGCCGATCGCGCCGTCGTGGACCAGCTCGGTCATCCGGCGGACGACCGGATCGCAGTACGTCCACATCGCCTCCATCAGGAAGCGGCCCCGGGCCCGGGCGAGGCCCACCAGCTCCTCGGCCTGCCGGACATTGAGCGTGAACGGCTTCTCGCACAGCACCGCCCGCCCCGCCTCCAGACACAGTCCGGCCGCCTCCCGATGGGCCGAGTGCGGAGTGGCGACATAGATCACATCGATGTCGTCATCGGCGGCCAGCTCCGCCCAGCCGCCGTAGGCGCGGGATATCCCGAACCGCTCCGCGAACCGCTTGGCCGACTCCGGCCGGCGCGAGCCGACCGCGATGACCTGCGCGTCCGCCATCTCCAACAGATCCGTGGTGAACGAGGCGGCGATCCCACCGGTCGCCAGAATCCCCCACCGCACGGCCCTTGACCCGCTTGTCCCGGCCATCCCGACCCCGTTCCCCCCTGTCCACAGGAGTTCGACCCCATTCGAATTGCTGAGAGCATAGAGACGCATCAACGACTCATGGAAGGTACGCATGCAGCAGCCCGGCCAACCGGCCGCCGCTCCCACCCGGGCCGACCGGCCCGGAACCTTGATCCCCGACACCTCCGCCGCCTCCCGCACCTCCGCTGCCGCCCCTCCCGGGCTCACCGCGCAGCGCCGTACGAGCCTCCTCGTCACCCTGATCCTCGGCGGGCTCACCGCACTCCCGCCGCTGTCCATGGACATGTACCTGCCGGCCCTGCCGGCGGTCACCGACGGGTTCCACAGCACGGCCGCCACCGCCCAGCTCACCCTCACCGCCTGCCTGATGGGCATGGCGCTCGGCCAGCTCGCCGTCGGCCCGATGAGCGACCGGTGGGGGCGCCGCCGTCCGCTGCTCATCGGCATGGTGATCTACGTCATCGCCACCGCCATCTGCGCCTTCGCCCCCACCGCCGGGCTGCTCATCGGCTTCCGGCTGCTCCAGGGGCTCGCGGGCGCGGCCGGCATCGTGATCGCCCGCGCCGTCGTCCGGGACCTCTACGACGGCATCGCGATGGCCCGCTTCTTCTCCACCCTGATGCTGATCTCGGGGGTGGCGCCGATCGTGGCCCCGCTCATCGGCGGCCAGATCCTCCGCTTCACCGACTGGCGCGGCGTCTTCGCGGTGCTCACCGTGATCGGCACCCTGCTCACCCTCGTGGTCTGGCGGTGGCTGGGGGAGACGCTGCCGCCCGAGCGGCGCCAGGACGGAGGGCTCGGCCAGACCCTGCGCACCATGCGCGGGCTGCTCGCCGACCGCGTCTTCACCGGCTACATGCTCGCGGGCAGCTTCGCCTTCGCGGCGCTCTTCGCCTATGTCGCCGGGTCGTCCTTCATCGTCCAGGAGATCTACGGCGCCTCACCGCAGACCTTCAGCCTGCTCTTCGGGCTGAACTCGATCGGCCTGATCGCCACCGGTCAGCTCAACGGCCGGGTGCTGGTCGGCCGGGTCAGCATGGACAAGGTGCTGATGGTCGGGCTGGTCGTGATCACCGTCGCGGCGGCCGCGCTGCTCGTGCTGGCCTCCGGGGTCTTCGGGAAGGCCGGTCTCGTGCCGGTGGCGGGGAGCCTGTTCGTGCTGATGTCCGCGATGGGCCTGGCCATGCCGAACACCAACGCCCAGGCCCTGAACCGCACCCCGCACGCCGCCGGTTCCGCCTCCGCGCTGCTGGGCACCTCCACCTTCCTGCTGGGCGCCGTCGCCTCCCCGCTGGTGGGGATCGCGGGGGAGACCACGGCGGTGCCGATGGCCGTCGTCCAGCTCGTCTGCGCGCTCGCGGCCATCGCCTGCTTCATGGGACTCTGCCGTCCGTGGCAGCGACGTACAAAGCAGAGCGTGACCGTGGTCTGACCCGGCTGCTGGAGATCGTCAGGGCGCTTCCCGAGGGGGAGCGCCCTTGGTGTTCGGGGGTGGCACTGGCCGCCGGGACCGCATCGGGCCCGCTGGCCGAGGAGTCCTTCGGCTGGGCGGTGCGCTACGCGGCGTACGACGAGCGGGCCGACCGGGGCGTGGAGCTGCCGCGCGAGCGGTGGGTGCCGGTGCGCCGCGACACCCTCTTCGACCTCGCCTCGCTCACCAAGCTGTGCACCACGATCGTGGCGCTGCGGGCCGCCGAGCGCGGGCTGATCGCGCTGGACGGGCGGGTCGCCGCGTACGCCCCGGAGTGCACGGCCGCCGCCGAGCACGGCATCACCGTGCGGCAGCTCCTCACCCACACCTCGGGGCTGATTCCCGAACTGCCGCTGTACGAGGAGGACGGGGTGGAACGGCGGCTGGCCCGGCTCGCGGCCGAGCCGCCGGTCACCCCGCCCGGCACCGCCCGCCGCTACTCCGACCTCAACTTCCTGCTGCTGCAGCGGGTGCTGGAGCGGACCGCGGGGCGTGGGCTGGACCGGCTCGTCCAGGAGACGGTCACCGGCCCGCTGGGCATGGCCGACACCCGCTTCCGCCCGCCCTCCTCCTGGCTGCCCCGGATCGCGGCCACCGAGGACCAGCGGCGGCCCTGGGGCAAGGTGGACCGGGGGATGCTGCGGGGCGTGGTGCACGACGAGAACGCATGGGCGCTGGGCGGGGTCGCGGGCCATGCCGGGCTCTTCTCGACCGCCGGGGACCTGGCGGTGCTGTGCCGGGCGCTGCTGGCCGGTGGCGGGCCCGTACTGTCGCCGGAGTCCACCGAGCTGATGCTGACCGCGCCGGGGCTGGGCTTCGAGGTCGACCAGCCGTGGTTCATGGGCGAGTTGGCGGGGCGCGGCGCCGCGGGACACACCGGCTTCACCGGCACGAGCCTGGTCGTGGACCGGGCCCGCGGGGTCTATCTGGTGCTGCTCGCCACCACCGTGCATCCGCGCCGCCGCCCCGGCGACAGCGCGCCCCGCGCGGCGGCGGCGACGGCGCTGGCGCGGGCGGTGGGCTGACCTGCCTCACCAGCCGGTGGTGTCAGGACAGTTGGCCTGATCCGTTCGCTTGGTTAACCTTTGCCACTGCCGTGTACCCCCGGACGGCCGCGCTGCTCCACCGCCATGAGGAAGACCTCTGTGACGAATCTCCAGGACCCGCAGGACTCTCCGGACCCCCAGGCCCCACCGGGCGCCGAGGACGCGTCCGGCGACCCGGGCCCGGAGGTGCCGCCCCCCGGCTGCCCCGCCCACGCCGACCCCTCCTATGACGGCCCCGCACTGCTGTACGGGGAGCGGTACCTGCGGAATCCGGCCGAGAGCTATGAGCGGATGCGGCGCGACCACGGGCAGGTCGCCCCGGTCCTGCTGGAGTCCGACGTCCCCGCCTGGCTCGTCCTCGGCTATCGCGAGATACGTCAGGTCGTCACCGACGTCGAGACCTACGGCCGCGATTCGCGCCGCTGGAACCGCTGGGACGAGGTGCCGTCCGACTGGCCCCTCATGCCCTGGGTGGCCCACAGCCCCATGATCCACTTCACGGAGGGGGACGAGCACCGGCGGCGCTCGGCGGCCGTCAGCGACGCCCTCGCCTCCGTCGACCCCTTCGAGCTGCGCCGGCACTGCGAGCGCTTCGCCGACTCGCTGATCGACAAGTTCGTCGGCAGCGGCAAGGCGGACCTGGTCTTCGACTACGTCTACTCGGTGCCCGCCCTCGCCATGGGCCAGATGTTCGGCCTGCCCGAGGACGAGCTGGAGTACATGGCGGAAGCGGTGACCGTCTCGCTGCTCTCCAACGACGAGGCCATGGCGGCCCAGCAGCGGGCAGCCGAGGTGGTGCGGCGGCTGGTGGCCGCCAAGCGCGAGGAGCCGGGCCCGGACGTCACCTCCCGGTTCATCCGGAACTCCCCGGACCTCACCGACGAGCAACTGGTCGGGGACCTGATGGTGATGATGGCCGCGGGCATGCCCGCCACGTCCTACTGGATCGGCAACACCGTCCGGCTGATGCTCACCGAGCACAAGTTCACCATGACCCTCGCGGGCAACCGCCGCAGCATCGGCGAGGCCATGAACGAGGTGCTGTGGGCGGACTCGCCCCTCCAGAACGTCATCGGGCGCTTCGCCACCCGGGACACCATGCTCGGGGACCAGCGCATCCGCGCCGGTGACCTCCTCGTCCTCGGCCTCGCCGCCGCCAACGCGGACCCGCTGCTGTGGCCCGACACCAAGGCGGGCTACGCCGGGAACAACTCCTATGTGTCCTTCACCGGCGGCGACTACGGATGCCCGGCGGGCGCGCCCGACCTGGGCAAGGTCATCTCGGAGACGGCGATCGAGGTGCTGCTCGACCGGGTCCCGGATCTGGAGCTGGCGGTCGAGCCCGATGAGCTCCAGTGGATGGACTCCCTCTGGTACCGCTGCCTGGTCTCCCTCCCGGTCACTTTCACCCCCGCACCGGCCGGGGGCTAACTGGTGTCCGGCGGATGGTGACGCCTGCGGCGGGCTGTCCCCTCCCCGCCTCTTCCCACAACTGGGGCTCCGCCCCAGACCCCGGAGTCTGGGGCGGAGCCCCAGCCACGCGGCCGAGCCGCATATCGATGCTGCGGGAAGGGGCGGGGCGGGGAACAGCCCGCCGCACCGGCCGCCGGGAAGGCGGCGTCCGACGGTTCTTGATGCCTGCGGCGGGCTTCCGCAACTGCGGCTCCGCCGCAGGCCCCGGGGTCCAGGGACGAAGCCCTTGGTAGCGGGAAGGGGCGGGGAGGGGAAAGACCACCCGGACACCCCGTAGGAGCGTGCCCTGAAGGGGCGCGGGGGTGGGTCGATGTGTGGCTCCGCCGCGTGGGCGCGAGCGGCCACGGCGCCGCGGACGGTCGACGGTAGATCCGGGCACTCCCGGCGGAGCGCCTAGCGGGGTGGCTCCTCCTCGGGTGGCCAGACATCGCCCCAGGAGACATCGCGGGCGGCCCGGTACAGCGGCCCCTGACGCTTGGTCACCGTGGTGCGGCCCAGCCCGTCCTCCGGGGCGCACAGGTCCAGCAGCACCTGGCCCTTGCGAATCTGCGGGCGGCGCACCACCCGCGCCCCGGCGGGCGCGGCGTCGAACCGTACGGCCGCGACATAGCTGAACTTCTCGTCCTCGTACGGCAGCGAACCGCCCTTGACCTGCCGGTGGAGGGAGGAGCGGCGGACCCGGGCGGCGAAGTGGCACCAGTCGGCGCCGGGCTCGATCGGGCAGGCCGCGCCGTGCGGGCAGGGGGCGACGATCCGCAGCCCGGCCGCCAGCAGCCGGTCCCGCGCCTCGCGGATCCGCAGATAGCCGTCCGGGGTGCCCGGTTCGATCAGCACCACGGCCTGGGCCGCGCGCGCCGCCTCGGCCACCACGGCCTTCCGGTCGGCCTCGGTCAGCTCGCCCAGCACATAACTGACGGTGACCAGGTCGGTCCCGTCCGGCAGCGCGAGCCCGTCGCCGATGGCCCGGCGCTGCCAGCGGGCGGTGCGCAGCGCTTCGGAGGGCGCCTGCCCGGCCAGCTCGCGGCCCAGGGCCAGCGCGGGCTCGGCCCAGTCCAGGACGGTGGTGGTGTGCCCGTCGCGCGGCCAGGTGGCGGCCACCGCCCAGCTCGCCGCGCCCGTACCGCCGCCGATGTCGATATGCGAGGCCGGGGCCCATGCGGGCGTCCGGGCGCGGAAGGCGGCGAGGGCGGCGCGCACGGCCTCGAAGGTCGCGGGCATCCGGTACGCGGCGTAGGCGGCGACGTCGGAGCGGTCGCGCAGCACGGGCGCGTCGGTCGGGGTGCGCCCCCGGTAGTGGCCGATCAGCCGGTCGACCGCCTGGGCCGCCTGGCGAGGCGGCAGACCGTCGAGCAGGCCGGCGAGCGCGGTCTGCGGCGTCTCGTCGGTGAGGGCGGCGTCGGGGGCGTGCATTCGGCGGATTCTACCGGCGGGAGGGGGCGCCTTCGGCGCCTGGGCGGGGGCCGCGCTGCCCCTGGGCGGCGCCCTCGCCGCCTGGGCCGGGAACCTCCCGCGCGGTCCGCTGCCCCCAGGACCGCCTCCGCCGCGCGGACCGGGGGCTGGGCCGCTGCCCCGGGCCGGAGCGCCTCGCGGAGCCCCGTTGCCTTCAGGGTCGGTCTCACCCGGGTCGGCCTCGCCGTCTGGGCCGGGCGCCTCGCGGGGCCCGCTGCCCCAGGGGCGGCGTCGCGCAGGTCGTCCTTGCCGCCCGGCCCGGGGTCGCTGGTCGGTCGGGGCGGCACCGGCGGGCGGTCTGGGTATGGCCGACGCCCACCGCCGGCCGGCGCTCACCCCCCGCTGAGCGCCCGCGGCATTCGTACGGGCGTGGAGACCAGCAGGGCCGGTGCGTCCGTGATGATGCCGTCGCACCCCAGCCGCAGCATCCGGTCCCGCTGTGCCGGAGTGTCCACGGTGTGCGCCCACACCCGCGGTATCCCGGAGGCGACGGCCCGCCGCACATCCTTCTCGCGCGCCCGGTAGTCGACGTCCAGCAGATCGACGACCCCGCGCCAGTCGCGCGGGGTGTCGGTGCGCATCTGCCGGGCGGACCGCCATAGCTGGGTCATCAGCCCCTTACGGTGGGCCTCGCGGGCCACCTCGGGGCGGTTGCTGTTGACGTAGACGGAGTGGATCAGACCCCGGTCGCGGATCATCCGCGCCAGCCGCGGCAGGCTTTCGGGGTCCTTGGCCTCCACCATCAAGGTGATCCGGCCGCCGAACCGGTCCAGCGCCTCGGCGACGGTGGGCGGCCGCTCGGGCCGCCAGGTGCCGCGCAGGGAGGGGTCGGGGCGCAGCCGGACGCCCCGCCACTGGGCGGCGGTCATAGCCCGTACGGGCCCGGTCCGGTCGGTGGTGCGGTCCAGCGTCGCGTCGTGCATCACCACGAGCGTGCCGTCCCGCAGCATGCGGGTGTCGAAGTCGAGGACCTGGACGTCATGCCGGCTGAGGGCACTGGCCAGCCCGGACATGCTGTTCTCGGGCACTTCCAGGGCGCCGCCGCGGTGCGCGGTGTAGACGACGGCGGGCTTTCCGGCCGACGGCGCCGTGAGCGCGGGCTGGAGCCGCGCCGGTTCGCCGGCCGGGGGTATGAGGCGTCGTACGGACGGACGAGCGGTGGGGTGGGCCGCGACGGCCGCCGGTATGGAGAGGCCGAGCACCACGACGGCGGTCAGAAAATGCCTGCTGATCATAGATGGAACGCTAGGGGCGAGATGTCTTGTATGCCCTGATATCGACACCCGGTCGAGGTGGTCTCACCCACCCCGGATGCGGACACCGGCCACTTCAGGAGCAGGATGGTGGCAGCATTGATCGGGTACCGGCCGTACCGCCGGTACCGGCGGTGAAGCGAGGCGGTAGATGGAACGCAAGGGCAGGTTCTCCCAGTGGCTGCGTCGGCCGAGGAGCGGAGCGGGCGGCGACCACGACACGGGAGCGGGCGCCGGCGGCGTCCGCGAGGACCTGCTCATGGCCGCCGCGGCGGCGGGATTCCCGCTCGCGCCGGCCGCCCACCCCTCGGGCTACGGCTGTTCCTGTGACCGCATCGGCTGTCCCACCCCGGGCCGCCACCCCGTCTCGTTCGCCTGGCAGACCCAGGCGACCACCGACCCGGACAAGGTCGCGCAGTGGCTGCGCGCCGATCCGCAGGCCAACTTCATCACCGCCACCGGCATCGTCCACGACGTGCTCGACGTGCCCGCGGACGCCGGGCGGCTGGCCCTGGAGCGGCTGGGCGCGGCCGAGGTCGAGGTCGGGCCCGTGGCCACGAGCAGCGGCGATCTCCAGCAGGGGCGGATGCTGTTCTTCACCGCCACCCGGGGCACGCCGGATGACGAGGACGAGTGGTGGCCCTGTGAGCTGGACTGCCACCCGGAGACGATGGACGAGCATCCGGGGCTGCGGTGGCATTGCCGGGGCAGCTATGTGCTGATGCCGCCCGCGCGGCTTCCGGGCGACGGGCATGTGGGGTGGCTGCTCGGGCCGGAGCGGCCGCTGCCGGATCCGCTGACGTTGCTGGAGACGCTTACGGATGCGTGTGCCCAGTTCGTGGGCGAGGACCACGATGCGGAGTCGGCCGCTTGGCCCATAGGGCGGTAGCCCTTGCGGTTTCGTTGTCGAGTGCGGGCCGGTGGCCGGGTTGTGCCCACCCGTTCCGCCGGGGGCACCTCCCAGCGGTAGCTGGGGGAGGAACGATTGCCCACAACCTCGCCTACTACTCGCCCTTGGCTGCCGTGACGCCTTCCAGGCGGTTGAGGAAGACCACCTTCGGGTCCGCCGCATCCTTCGCGGGGACCCGCACCGCCGACTCCGAGACCCTCGTCAGGGTCACCGCCTTCTTCGCCTCGCCCGTCATCAGCGCCTTGATCTGCGGATCCGGGTTGGGCCGGAAGCCCTTCGCCATCGTCTGCTTCTGCCGGTGGTGCGAGGAGAAGAACACGATCGCCCCGCCGTCCGAGGTGCGCAGCCCCACCGGGGCGTCCTGCGCGCCCTGCGCCGGGGTGTCGATGTACTCCGTCCAGAACTTCGGGGTGCGCAGGAACTTCTTCCGGGTGTCCCGCAGCCCCGAGGTCGACTGGCCGTCGGCGAAGACCGAGCCCTCGCCCGTCATCAGGTAGTCGGTGTACTCCGCGCTCAGCTTGTCCGGGCGGGTCGCCAGCTTCGGGGTCGGCCCCTCCGTCGGGGCCGGCTTGGCCCAGCCGTCCTTGTCGGTCGCGAAGTCCGGCACCTCGTCCTGGCTGAGGATCGACAGATACGCGGCCTTCCACGGCTCGTCCGCACCGCCACGGGTGAAGACGAACAGCCAGCGGTTGTCGTCGCGGTTGCTGTCCGCGTCCGCGACGAAGAACTTCGGCCAGCCCACCTGCTTGGGGATGCGGTAGGTGACGTCGGACAGTTCCAGCGCCGGGTACTTGGGGTTGCCGTTCGGGGAGCTCGCGTGCTGGGCCTTGAGGTCGGCGGTGGTGATGGCCTTCAGCGGGCCCGTCTCCACCTGGCTCGCCACCGCCGGATCCAGCTCCCGGTACGCCTTGTTGTACGCGTCGGTGAACTGCTCGAGCGCCTTGGGCGCCTCAGCCTTGTCCACCGACGGAATGTTCTCCCGCTCGCCGTGGACCGTCATGCACCCCGTCAGCGTCATCCCCAGCGTCAGTACCGCCGCTGCGGTCGGAACTGTCAACTGCCGACGGGGCGGCCTGCGTGTCATGGGGCTCCGGCTCCCGATTCCTGGGGGCTGCTGTGGACGGCGACACCCTACCGGCACGCAGGAACAGCGCGAGCGTGGGGACCAGATAGAGCGCCCACATCCACACCTGAAGCCAGGTCGGGTCCGGCTGGAAGTTGAAGACGCCCTTGAGCACCGTGCCGTACCAGGAGTCCGGCGCGATGGTGGAGCTGATGTCGAAGGCCAGTGAGTGCAGCCCGGGCAGCCAGTCGGCCTCCTGCAGATCGTGGAAGCCGTACGCGAGCACCCCCGCGGCCACCACGACCAGCATCGCGCCCGTCCAGGTGAAGAACTTCGCCAGGTTGATCCTGAGCGCACCCCGGTAGAACAGCCAGCCCAGCACCACCGCGGTGACCAGGCCCAGGACCACGCCGATCAGCGGATCCGCCGTACCGTCGTTGCTCGCCCGCACCGCCGTCCACACGAACAGCGCGGTCTCCAGGCCCTCCCGGCCCACCGCCAGGAAGGCCGTGGCCACCAGCGCCCCGGTGCCCACCGCGAGCGCCGCGTCCAGCCTGGTGTGCAGCTCGGACTTCAGATGGCGGGCGGTGCGCCGCATCCAGAACACCATCCAGGTCACCAGGCCCACCGACAGGATCGACAGCGAGCCGCCCAGCGCCTCCTGCGCCTCGAAGGTCAGCTCCTGCGAGCCGAACTCCAGCGCCGCGCCGAAGGACATGCTCAGCAGCACCGCGACGGCGATCCCGAGCCACACCGGGCGCAGCGCGTCCCGGCGCTCGGTCTTGACCAGATAGGCGACCAGGATGCACACCACCAGGCTGGCTTCGAGCCCTTCGCGCAGACCGATCAGGTAATTGCCGAACACGGGGTTCGCCTTCCTTGTCGAGGGATCCGGGGGGAGTCCGTCAGGAGAACAGCGCCCTGCCCCACCAGTCGTCCGCGTCCCGGACGCCCGGCGGGACCGCGAAGAGCGCCGAACCCACGTGCTGGATGTACTCGTTGAGCGCGTCGGAGCGCGCCAGCCCCCGCTGCACCGGTACGAACCCGTCCCGTACGTCGTGCTGGTAGGCGAGGAAGAACAGCCCCGCGTCCAGCCGCCCCAGACCGTCCGTGCCATCGGTGAAGGAGTAGCCGCGGCGCAGGATCCGCGCCCCGCCGTTGGAGTCCGGATGCGCCAGCCGGACATGCGCGGTGGGCAGCATCGCCTTCAGATTCGGCTCGTCGCGCTCATGCTGCCTGCCCTGCGGCGCGCCCTCGCCCTTGTCCCGGCCGAAGACGTCCTCCTGCTCCTTGAGGGAGGTGCGGTCCCAGGTCTCGATGTGCATCCGGATGCGGCGCGCCACCAGATACGAACCGCCGGCCAGCCATGCCGGGCCCGCCTTCCCGCTCACCCACACATGCTTGTCCAGGGCGGCGGTGTCGGTGCCCGCGATGTTCCGGGTGCCGTCCTTGAAGCCCATCATGTTGCGCGGTGTCTGGGCGTCCGGTGTGGTCGAGGACGTCTTGCCGAAGCCCAGTTGCGACCAGCGGATGGCCACCTTGCCCATGCCGATCCGGGCCAGGTTGCGGATGGCGTGCACGGCCACCTGCGGGTCGTCCGCGCACGCCTGCACACACAGATCGCCGTCGCTGCGCGCCGCGTCGAGGTTGTCGCCGGGGAAGGCGGGCAGGTCGATCAGCGCCTCGGGGCGGCGGTCGGCGATGCCGAAGCGGTCCTTGCCCTTCCTGTCCTCGAAGAGCGTGGGCCCGAAGCCGATGGTGAGAGTGAGCCGGGACGCCTTGAGGCCGAGCGCCTCGCCGGTGTCGTCCGGCGGGGCCTCCGCCAGATCGCTCACCGCGCCGCCGCCGACCGCGTGCCCCTGGGTCATCCGGGCCGCCGCCTTCGTCCACTCCTTCAGCAGCGCGATCAGCTCGGCGCGGTCGTCGGTGGTGACGTCGAACGCCGCGAAGTGCAGCCGGTCCTGCACCGCCGTGGCGATCCCCGCCTGGTGGGCCCCGTAGAAGGGCACCGCGGCGCCGCTGTCGGCGACCGCCTCGGTGTCGTCCGCACCGCCGCTCAGCGCGGCCGCAGCGCCGCCGGCTGCCGCGGCGCCGAGCGCGAGCCCGGCGCCTCCCCAGCCGATCAGCGCCCGGCGCGAGGGAGCGGTGCCGGTCTCGTCGGTCATGCCCGGCTCCCTCACTTGGTGACGACGGCGGCGGCGAGCCGGGAGAGCGGCTCGGCCAGCGCGTTGACCGCGTCGGACAGCTCCTTGCGCTTGGACTCCGTGATGGTGTCGTACGACACGAAGCCCTCGCCCTCGCGGTACTTGTCCAGCAGCTTCCCGACGGCCGCGAACTGCTTGTCGAGGTCCTTGGCCAGCTCCGGGTCGTTCTTGGACGCCACCGGCTTGAGCAGCTTGTACGAGGTCTCGGCGCCCTCGACGTTGGCCTCGAAGTCCACCAGGTCGGTGTGGCTGTAGCGCTCCTCCTCACCGGTGACCTTGCCGGTCTGCACCTCGTCCAGCAGCTCCTTGGCGCCGTTGGCCATGCCGGTGGGGGTGATGTCGGCGGTGCCGACGCGCTTCTGCCAGTCCTTCAGGTCCTTGATGAGCTGGTCGGCGAGGGTGTGGTCGGCCGCGGTGATCTTCTTGGTCTGCCACAGCGACTTCTCCAGCCGGTGCCAGCCGGTCCACTTCTGGCCCTTCTCCAGACCGTCCTCGCGCACATCGACCTTGGGGTCGATGTCGCCGAAGGACTCGGCGACCGGCTCGGTGCGCTCCCAGCCGACGCGGGAGGGGGCGTAGAGCTTCTTGGCGCCATCGACGTCGTCCTTCTTGACCGCGTCGGCGAACTTCTGGGCCGCGGGCAGGGTCTCGTCGGCCTGCTGCTGGGCGTAGGCGCGGTACGCGGCCACCGCCTTGTCCAGCTTCGGATCGCGCTTGGCCACCGCGCCCTTGCCGGTGGCGGACACCTTCTGGCGGATGCCGTGGCCCTTCATCCCGGGCTTGCAGGCGATCTCGTACGAACCGGTCTTGATCTCGGCGCTGATCGAGGTGGAGGTGCCGGGCCCGATGTTCTCCCGCTCGGTGACGATCCGGTCGCCCGGGGCGTAGACGTACACCTCGGTCACCTTGGAGCCCTTGTTCTCCACCGCGAGCTTCACATGCCCGGCGGGGAAGGAGGTCTTGGAGACCTCGCACGCGTCGTCGGAGGCGGTGACCTGGACGGCGTCCGAGCCCTTGGCGTCGGACTTCTGGGCGCAGCCGGCGACGTTGATCGTCGCCAGCGCCGATATCGCGGCGACAACGGAGGTGCGAGCGGCTCGCATACGGGCTCCAGACGGAATCAGGACAGGGCGGACGGAGGACGGCCGGATAAGGCTGGCCTAACTTAACTGAGCCTTGCCTGTGTGGATCCTGTGCAAGGTCAAGGAGTGACCTGTGGATGGCAAAGTTTTTGCCAAGGTGGCTGATTTGATCCGGTTCGGAGTCAGGGAAAGTGATGCACGCCTCTCACGGGCGCGGCTCGTTGCATGTCTCCCCCCGGTCGCCGCGATCCGGCCGTCGTGCAGGACGGCGGCCCGGTCCGCGTACGCGGCGGCCGGCGACAGGTCGTGCAGGACCACCACCACCGCGTCCCCCGCGGCGGCCCGCTCCCGGCACACCCTCAGGACCAGCTCCTGGCGGCGCAGATCGAGGGCGGCGGTCGGCTCGTCGAGCAGCAGCAGCGCGGTGCGCCGGGCGAGGACGCGGGCGAGCGCGACGCGGGCTTCGCGCATACAGTGCCTCGGGCGCCGCGCATACGGTGCCTCAGGCGCTGAGCCGGAACTCCTCGGCCAGCTCCTGGAAGATCCCCGCGTTCAGCGCGTACGCGCGCTTGCACTCCTCCACGACGCGCTGCTTCTCCAGATCGTCCACCGGCAGCGCGTCCAGCAGCGCGCGGTACTCCCGCTTGAAGGCGGCGGGGTTGCCGATCGACTCGAAGACGTAGAACCGCACGCCGTCGCCCTTGCGGGCGAAGCCCCAGGTCTTCTCCGCGGTGTCCCGGACGTACTGGCCGCCGGAGAGATCGCCCATATAGCGGGTGTAGTGGTGGGCGACATAGCCCGCCGGCCAGTCGCGGGCGCACTCGGCCACCCGCGCCGCGTACGCCGTCGTGGCGGGCAGCGCGGTGAGGCCGGTGCGCCAGTCCGGGCCGCCGAGGTGGGCCAGATCGCGCTCCAGCTCGGCTATACGGGCCAGCTCCGGCCGGAGGAACGGGCCCGCCACGGGGTCTGTCGCGAGCGCGTCGGCCGGGGTCTCCAGGGCGCGGTAGACGAACCACAGCTGCTCGGAGTAGCGGCGGTAGGCCGCCACGCCCAGGCGCCCGCCGAGCAGATCGGTCATGAACGACGAGCTCCCGACGTCCGTGTGTGCTTCCCGTGAGGCGGTGCGGATCAGGGCGGAGAACTCCACGGTGGACCTCCGGGGGCCGAGGTGTATAGGTTAGCCTTACCTAAGTAGAGGCCACTGGCTACGTCAATAGCTTTCCCGACAAGCTGTCGGTAAAACGGCCGGCGAAGAATCGGCCCCCGGCACAAGACATTCGGTGAACCGGCCCGGCCGCTACGGCAGGGTGAGGATCTCCGCCCCGGTCTCCGTCACCACCAGTGTGTGCTCGAACTGCGCCGTCCGCTTGCGGTCCTTGGTGACCACGGTCCAGCCGTCCTCCCACATGTCGTACTCATAGGTGCCGAGCGTCAGCATCGGCTCGATGGTGAAGGTCATCCCCGGCTTGATCTCGGTGGTGTGGTGCGGGCTGTCGTAGTGCGGCACGATCAGGCCGGAGTGGAACGAGGAGTTGATCCCGTGGCCCGTGAAGTCGCGGACCACGCCGTAGTCGAAGCGCTTGGCGTACGACTCGATGACCCGGCCGATGATGTTGATCCGGCGGCCCGGCTTGACGGCCTTGATCGCGCGGTTGAGGGACTCCCGGGTGCGCTCGACGAGCAGCCGCGACTCCTCGTCCACCTCACCGCACAGATACGTGGCGTTGTTGTCCCCGTGCACCCCGCCGATGAAGGCGGTCACGTCGAGGTTCACGATGTCGCCGTCCTGGAGGACGGTGGTGTCCGGGATGCCGTGGCAGATGACCTCGTTGACCGAGCTGCACAGCGACTTGGGGAACCCGCGGTAGCCCAGCGTCGAGGGGTACGCGCCGTGGTCGCACATGTACTCATGGGCCACCCGGTCCAGCTCGTCCGTGGTGACCCCCGGCGCGATCAGCTTGGCGGCTTCCTCCATCGCCCGTGCGGCGATACGCCCCGCGATCCGCATGCGCTCGATCGTCTCGGCGTCCTGGACCTCGGGCCCGTCATAAGGCGTCGGGCCCGCCTTGCCGACGTACTCCGGACGCGGGATCGAGGCGGGGACGGGGCGGGTGGGGGAGAGCGTCCCCGGGACTAGAAGCGACTGGCCAGACATATCAGCGAGTGTATCGGCGGCGCATGGGGCAGCATGGCCGCAAGGGCCCTTAGGGCCACTGGGGAACGAGCGGAGGCCGGAGGCCGGGATGGCGCTGTTCAAGAGGGGGACCGCCGGCAAGCCCGGTGAGTGGTACTACTGCATCCGGCACCAGAAGGTCGAAGAGGGCCCGGAATGCCGCGCCGCCGACCGCCTCGGGCCGTACGCCTCCCCGGAGGAGGCCGCCCACGCCATGGAGACCGCGCGCGAGCGCAACGAGGAGTGGCAGAACGACCCCCGCTGGCGGGACGACGAGCCCCCGGCGACGCGCTGAGGCCCCTGCTCCGAAGCCCCGGCCCGGGGCGCCGGGGGATCAGCCGGGCGTGGTGCGGAACTCACGGGATTCGCGCGCCCGGCGGGCGTGTTCGTCCGTCCGGGCGTCGTAGCTCATCAGCCGGGGCAGCGCCAGTGCCAGGAGGCCGACCGAGGCCACGCAGGCCAGCCCGCCGGACCACACCGAGGCCCGTACGCCGGTGAGCCCGGCCATGGTTCCGGCCCGGACCTGGCCCAGTTGGGGGCCGGTCGCGTAGGAGAGCAGCTCGATACCGGCCAGCCGGCCGCGCAGCTTCTCCGGGATCGTCTGGTTCCACAGCGTCGAGCGGAACAGTCCGCTGACCATGTCCCCGCCGCCCGCCACCGCCAGGCACAGCAGCACCAGCCAGACGTTGGACAGCCACCCCGCGGCGGCCATCGCCAGCCCCCAGACCGCCGCGCCCGCGACCACCATTCGGCCATGGCGGTGGATCCGGGCGGTCCAGCCGCTGGTCAGGCTCACCGCCACCGAACCGGCCGACCCCGCCGCGTACATCAGGCCGAGCGCCCAGGGCGCGTCCAGATCGTCGGCGAGGAAGGGGAAGATGGCGTTCGGGAAGGCGAAGAACATGGCGGCCATGTCCACCGCGTACGTGCCCAGCAGCTCCTTGCGCCGCCATGCGTAGCGCGCGCCCTCGCCGATCGCGCGCAGCGACGGCGGTTCGGCGTCGTGTGCGGGCGGTGCGGAGGCCAGCCGGAGGGCCAGGAGCCCGGAGACCAGGAAGGTCAGCAGATCGAGGCCGTAGGCGAGCGGCAGCCCGGCGTACGCCACGACGACCCCGGCCAGCGAGGGCCCCACGATGGCGGACAGTTGCCAGCGCAGCGCGTTGAGCGCGGCGGCCGCGGTGAGCTGGTCATGCGGGACGATACGGGCCACCACGGCGTCGATGGCGGGGCGCTGCAGCCCGGTCAGCGCGCTGGCCAGCGCGGCCACGACGTACAGCGGCCACAGCATGGGATCCGGCAGCAGGCTGTTGACCAGCAGTAGCGCGGCGAGCAGCCCGAGCCCGGCCTCGGTGAGCAGGATCAGCCGCCGCCGGTCGACCGCGTCGGCCAGCGCACCGCCGTACAGTCCGAAGACGATCAGGGGCACCAGCTCGACCGCCCCGATCGCGCCGACCGCGGCGGCGGAGCCCGTCAACTCCTTGATCTGCAGCGGCAGCGCCACCATCGTCAGGAAGCTGCCGAAGGCGGTCACCAGCCCCGCGGTCCACAGCAGCCGGAAGTCGCGGGAGGAGTGCCAGGGCCCGAGATCGGGCAGCAGCGCGCGGAAACGCGGCGCGCGGCGCGCCGGGGGGTCGTCCTGGTCGGTCATGGTCACGAGGTCACATCGTCCGGCCGGGCCCCGGCCCCGGGCAACCGAATTACGGCCGGTGGGGCGGTGACCGGCGGGGCCGGTGGGGCGCGGTGACCGGTGCGGCTCGGGGGGTGCGGTCACCGGTATGACCGGTGGGGTGTGGTCACCGTTACGTCCCGTGGGGCGCGTCTCCGGTACGGCCCGGTGGGGCGCGGTGACCGGTCGGGCCCGTAGGGTGCGGTCACCGGTAGGGCCCGTGGGGTGCCGTCATCGGTACGGCCCGGTGGGGCGCCGTGACCGGTAGGTCCCGTGCGGCGCGGTCACCGTTACGTCCCGTGGGGTGCCGTCACCGGTACGGCCCGGTGCGGCGCGGTTACCGATACGCCCCGTGGAGCGGCGTCATCAGTACGGCTCCTCGGGCCGTCGTCACCAGTGGGTCGGCGGGGGCGCCGCCAGGTGCTCGGCCAGTCGGGCCAGCCGGTCCTGGAAGCGTCGGCGGCGGCCGGGGCGTGGCAGGCTGTTCTCTCCGGCGGCCGCGCTGACCAGGTGCTGGAGGGTGTCCAGGTCGAGCTCCCCGCCCTCGGGGGCGGACAGCGCGTCATGGGCCAGGGCGTGCAGCCCGGTGTCGCCGCCGTCGAGGGCGAGCACGGTCGCCCCGCCCCGGCGGGCGTCGTTCACCCGCTCCAGCAGCCCGGCCCCGGGGTCGCCCGGCGCGACCACCAGCAGGGTCTCACCGCGGCCCGCCCGCTCCAGCCGTCCAAGACCGACCGCCAGATGCGCGGGCACGGCGGCGCCCTCCGGTACCCGGTGGCGGACGAGCGTGGGGGACAGCTCGGGCAGTCCGGACCAGGCCGCCTCGTCGTCGAGATGTGCGGCCAGATGCCACGGTTCGTATCTCTCGCTGCCGACCAGCAGCAGTCCGCCCTCGCGCGGTCCGACCGAGGCCCGTAGCGAGCCCGCGAAGCGGCGGGTGGCCTGGAGCCATTCGGTTCCGGCGAGGACCTCGCGCAGCAGTGCAACCCTTACGGCGTCCATGGCATCCGCATCCTGCCGCGGCCCGCGGCCCCGTGGGCGCGATTCGGGCCCGGCTCACTCGTTCGGGACATATGCGGGGGGCATGCCGCCGACCGGGTCCGTGTCCGTCGGTCGCGTGTGCTCCTGCTGCGTCTCCAACTGTTCATGCGCCGTCTCTTGACGCTCTGTAAGGCAAACCCTAAGGTCGCGGCACACAAGGGACGTCCTACGTCCCATTTTTCTGACTCGGCACTCGATTGCGACGGGGCATCGGGAGGTCTGATGACAGTCGGCACGGGGGCGGCACGCTCGTACGAGGTGTCCGTTCCGTTCCGGGCGGCGACCGAGGGCTATGCGAGCTACCGGATCCCGGCAGTGGTGCTGACCCACGCCGGAACACTCCTCGCCTTCGCCGAGGGCCGGGCGGACTCCTCCGCCGACTACGGCCGCATCGATCTCGTGCTCAAGCGGTCGGCCGACGGCGGACGGACCTGGGGCGCCTTACAGCTCGTCGCCCGCAACGGCGATGGCACGGCGGGCAATCCGGCCCCCGTCGTCCTCGACGGCGGTCCCCACGACGGCCGCGTCCTGCTGGCGCATATCCGCAGCGCCGCCTCCGCCACCGAGGACCGGATCCGGCGCGGTGAGGTGAGCGCGGCCGACGGGCGGCGGGTGTGGCTGACGTACAGCGATGACGACGGTGCGAGCTGGAGCGAGGCCCGCGAGATCACCGCGAGCACCAAGCGGCCCGAATGGCGGTGGTACGCCACCACCCCCGGCCACGCCCTCCAACTGCGGTACGGCGCCCACGCGGGCCGGATCGTCGTCGCGGCCAACCACTCCCTGCCCCCGACCGTCCCCGGCGACGACGGCACCGAGGGGCGGTACAACGGCGGGCACGATCTGCTCAGCGACGACGACGGCGCGACCTGGCGGATCGGGTACGTGGACGACAACCCCGACGGCTACGTCAACGTCAACGAGACCACCGCCGCCCAACTCCCCGACGGCCGCGTCTACTTCAACACCCGCACCGACGCGACCGCGCCCGGCACCCGCGCCGACGCCCACTCCGGCGACGGCGGCGCCACCCTGGACCTCGCCTTCCGGCCGCAGGCCGGTCTGGTGGCCCCCGTGGTCGAGGGCAGTGTGCTGCACCTCGGCGAGCCGGACGCGCTGCTCTTCTCCGGCCCCGCCGACCCCGCGTACCGGGCGCTGATGACCGTCCGCACCAGCCATGACGGCGGTGTCACCTGGCGGCCCACGCACACCGTGAACGGCCTGCCCGCCGCCTACTCCGATCTGGTCCGACTCGACGACGCCACGGTCGGACTGCTCTACGAGACCGGCGACTTCAGCGCCTACTCGACCATCACATTCCGGCGCATTCCGATGGAGGAGCTGGTATGAGCGATACCCAAAGAAACCGGAACACCTGGCTGTCCGGCGCGCCGCGCCGCGCCGTCCTCGGCGGTGCGGCCGCCGCGGCGGCCGGGTTCGCCCTCGCGGGCTGCGGCTCGGACGACGACGGGGGCGGGGAACCCAAGGGCCGCAAGAAGGGCGAGAAGATCACCCTGACCTTCTGGTCCTGGGTGCCGGGCATCGACAAGCCCGTCGACCTGTGGAACAGCAAGAACCCCGAGGTGCGGGTCAAGGTCGAGAAGGTCTCGGCCGTCGACGGCGCCCAGTACGCCAAGATGCACGCCGCCATCAAGGCGGGCAATCCGCCGGACCTCGGCCAGATCGAATACCCGGTCGTGCCCAGCTTCCTCGTCGACAACGGGCTGCTGGATCTGACCAAGTACGGGGTCGCCGAGCACAAGGACATGTTCATCGGCTGGCAGTGGCAGCAGTCCGTCTTCGGCAAGGCCGTCTACGCCGTACCGCAGGCGTCCGGTCCGATGGGCCTGTTCATCCGTCAGGACCTGTTCGACAAGTGGGGCATAGAGCCGCCCACCACCTGGGACGAGTACGAGGCGGCGGCCACGGCGATCCGTAAGAAGGGCGCCTGGATCGAGACCTTCTCGGCCACCAACGGCAACCGTTTCGCGGGGCTGGCCTGGCAGGCCGGGGCGCGCTGGTTCGGCACCGAGGGCGACACCTGGACCGTCTCCATCGACGACGAGCCCACCCGTAAGGTCGCCGACTACTGGTACGACCTGGCCCGGCGGAAGCTCATCAAGACCATTCCGGACCGGCAGAACGCCTGGTACAAGGACGTCCAGACCGGCTCCATCGCCTCCTGGCTCGGCGCGAGCTGGGGCGACGCCCTGCTGGTCGGCAACGCGCCCAAGACCGCGGGCAAGTGGCGCGTGGTGCCCATGCCGCAGTGGAAGAAGGGCGACGCCTCCTACGCCAACTGGGGCGGCTCCACCACCGCGGTCTTCGCCAAGACCAAGTACCCCAAGGACGCGCTGGCCTTCGCGATCTGGCTCAACACCGACCCCGAGTCGATCAAGCTCCTGATCGAGAACGGCTATGGCACCCCGGGCGCCAAGCAGGGGTACACCACCTCCCAGCTCGATGTGCACAAGGACTTCTTCGGCGGCCAGGCATACAGCAAGGTCTTCGACGAGGCGAGCAAGGGCGTGGACACGAGCTGGAAGTGGGGCCCCGCCACAGACACCCTCTACCAGCGGCTCGGCGACGCCTTCACCGCCGCCATCGGGGACGGGTCCGACTTCCGTTCCGTACTGAAGAAGGTGCAGGGCGAGACGATCGCCGACCTCAAGGAAAAGGGCCTCAAGGTGAAGGCCGGGTGAGGCGGGTGAGCAAAGCCCCCCGCCGCTTCACCCGGACCGAGGCACGCAGCGCCCGGGCGGCGTCCGGGTTTCTGCTGCCCTTCCTCGCGCTCTTCCTGCTGTGCTTCATCGCCCCCATCGCCTACGCCCTCTACGAGAGCCTGCTGAAGGTCGAGCGCACCGGGCCGCTCGGCCTCGGCGGGGAGACCAAGCAGGTGTGGGCGGGCCTGTCCAACTACGCCCACGCCCTGGAGGACGACCGGTTCACGGCGGGCTTCGGCCGGGTGCTGCTCTTCGGCGCCGTCCAGATCCCGTTGATGATCGCCTTCGCCACCGCGCTCGCGCTGCTGCTGGACGCGGCCTCCGCGCGCTGGGTCGGCTTCTTCCGGACCGCCTTCTTCCTGCCGTACGGCGTGCCCGGTGTGATCGCGTCGATCCTGTGGGGCTTTCTCTACGTCCCCGGGATCAGCCCACTGGTGGAGATGGCCGATTCGATGGGCTGGGACGTGGACTTCCTGGGCCGCGGGGCGGTCCTGTGGTCCATCGCCAACATCGTCACCTGGCAGTTCACCGGCTACAACATGCTGGTGCTGATCGCCCAGCTCAAGGCCGTACCCGGAGAGCTCTACGAGGCGGCGCGGATCGACGGGGCCAATGCCTGGCAGGTCGCCCGGCACATCAAACTCCCCCTGATCCGGCCCGCGCTCGTGCTCACCACCGTCTTCAGCCTCATCGGCACCCTGCAGCTCTTCGCCGAGCCGAAGGTGCTCAAACCGCTGAGCAACTCCATCGACTCTGGCTACACCCCCAACCTGGCCGCCTACAACGAGGCGTTCACCAGCAACAACCAGCACATCGCGGCGGCCGAGGCGGTCCTGCTCGCCCTCGTCGCCTGCGTGCTGTCCTTCGGATTCCTGAGACTCGTGGGCCGGCGGGGGAAGGACGGCGACAACGGATGAACGAGGCGAACGACCTGGCGGGCGCGGTCGCGAGCGAGCCCGCGGACGAGGCCGCACCCGGTCAGGGGCGGCCCGAGACGGTCCCGCCCGATGACCGGCCCGGTGCGGGCCGCCGCGCGGCGAAGGGCCGGGAGGGGACGGAACCCCCCTTGCGGCACCGGATCATCACCGTCTCGCTGCTCACCGTCGCCGCCATCTACTTCCTGACCCCCGTCTACTGGCTCGTCGTCTCCTCCACCAAGTCCAGCAGCGATCTCTTCGGCACCTTCGGCTTCTGGTTCCACGACCCGCACCCGCTCGACTATCTGCAGCGGGTGCTCACCTACGACGACGGCATCTACGTCCGGTGGTTCGCCAACAGCCTGATGTACGCGGGCGTCGGCGCGCTCGCCGCCACCCTGCTGTCGGCCGCCGCCGGCTACGCCCTGGCCAAGTTCCGCTTCCCCGGCCGGGAGGGCATCTTCAACGTCATCCTGGCCGGAGTGCTGATCCCGGGCACGGCGCTCGCCCTCCCGCTCTATCTCCTCTTCAGCGAGATCGGTCTGGCCAACACCTACTGGGCCGTGCTGATCCCCAGCATCGTCAGCCCCTTCGGGGTCTATCTGTGCCGGATCTACGCGGCCGCCGCCGTCCCGGACTCCCTCCTGGAGGCGGCGCGGATCGACGGCGCGGGGGAGGCCCGGATCTTCTCCACGCTGGGGCTGCGGCTGATGACCCCGGCGCTGGTCACCGTCTTCCTGTTCCAGTTCGTGCACATCTGGAACAACTTCTTTCTGCCACTGGTCATGCTCTCCGACTCCGATCTCTACCCGATCCAGCTCGGCCTGACGTCCTGGCAGGGGTACGCGGACCGGCAGCCGGAGCTGTACCAGTACACGGTCGGCGGGGCGTTCCTGTCCGTCCTGCCGCTGATGGTGCTGATGGGCGTACTCCAGCGGTACTGGCGCACAGGGCTGACGGAGGGGAGTGTCAAAGCGTAAGAGACGTCACCGTGAAGGTGGCCGCGGTGCGTGACAGGATCACTGTCATGACTACTCCTGATGCCCCGAACTCCGCGTCCGACGCCCCCGCGAAGAAGGCCCCCGCCAAGGACCCCTGGGACCTTCCCGATGTGTCCGGCCTGACCGTCGGCGTGCTGGGCGGCACCGGCGACCAGGGCCGCGGCCTCGCCTACCGGCTGGCCAGGGCCGGTCAGAAGGTGATCATCGGCTCGCGCGCCGCCGAGCGCGCGCAGACCGCGGCGCGGGAGCTGGGCGGCGCGGAGCTCGGCATCGAGGGCGCGGACAACGCCGAGTGCTCGCGCCGCAGCGACATCGTCATCGTCGCGGTCCCGTGGGACGGCCACGCCAAGACGCTGGACTCGCTGCGCGAGGAGCTCAGCGGCAAGCTGGTCATCGACTGCGTCAACCCGCTGGGCTTCGACAAGAAGGGCGCGTACGCCCTGACGCCGGAGGAGGGCAGCGCCGCCGAGCAGGCCGCCGCCCTGCTGCCGGACTCCCGGGTCACCGCGGCCTTCCACCACCTCTCGGCCGTACTGCTGCAGGACCCCGAGGTCGAGCAGATCGACACCGATGTGATGGTGCTGGGCGAGTCGCGTGCCGACACCGACCTGGTCCAAGCGCTCGCGGCCCGCATCCCCGGCATGCGCGGCGTCTTCGCGGGCCGGCTGCGCAACGCCCACCAGGTGGAGTCGCTGGTGGCCAATCTGATCTCGGTCAACCGCCGCTACAAGGCCCATGCGGGCCTGCGCGTCACCGACGTCTGAGGGCGCTGCCGCCCGACCGGCGCATCCGGGGCGCCCCGCCCCCGCGGCGGTGCATGGGGGACAATGTGGGGGAGTGCCACATCCCCCGACAGGAGCCGATCCCATGCCCCGCCTCGCCCTTTGCACCCTGGCCGTCTGCGTCCTCGCGATCGCCGCGGCCGTCGTGTCCTTCGCGCGGGGGAGCTGGCTCGGGATCATCTGGATCATGATCGCCGGTATCTCGTCCAATATGGCCTGGTACTACGTCCGCAAGGCCCGGGCCGACCGCGCGGCCGACCGGGAGAGCACGGGCGCCACGAGCTGAGGCCACCGCCGCGGGCCGAGCTCACGGGGGAGCTGCTACGGGTGCCCGGCGGACCACGCGGCGGAGCCGCATGTCGATGCTTTCCCCTGCCCGCCCCTTCCCGAAACTGGGGCTCCGCCCCAGCCCCCGGGGGGTCCAGGGGCGAAGCCCTGGTTAGGGGAAGGGGCGGGGAGGGGAACAGCCCGCCGCAGGCACCCCTAGGAGCGGAATCCGGCGATATCGGGCTCGCCCTGCCAGAAGCGGAAGAACTCCTGCCCCCAGTAGGTGTCCCACTCCGATACGCCCAGGGCCCGCATCACCGCGTCGATCGCGCCGAAGAACGCCTCGTTGACCTCGGGTATCCACAGGATTCCGAAGACCGCGAGCAGCCCGAACGGCGCGTACGGCTCGACCTGGCGCCGGATGCGGTGCGACAGCCAGGGCTCGATCACCCCGTAGCCGTCCAGGCCCGGGACCGGCAGGAAGTTCAGGATCGCCGCCGTGACCTGCAGCAACGCCAGGAAGGCGAGTGCGAAGCGGAAGAGCTCCGGCACCTGGTCCGTGGCATCGAGCCAGAACGGGGCGGTCAGCGCGGCCGCGAACAGCACGTTCGTCAGCGGGCCCGCGGCCGAGATCAGGCTGTGCTTCCAGCGGCCCTGGATCCGGTGCCGCTCGATGAACACCGCCCCGCCCGGCAGCCCGATCCCGCCCATGATCACGAAGACCACGGGCAGCACGATGCTCAGCGCCACATGTGTGTACTTCAGCGGGTTCAGGGTCAGATAGCCCTTCGCGCCGATCGACAGATCCCCGCCGTGCAGCGCGGTGCGCGCATGGGCGTACTCGTGCAGGCACAGAGAGACGACCCAGCCGGAGACGACGAACAGGAAGACGGCGAAGCCGGGGCTCGCGGAGTACTCCGTCCACACCGCCCACGCGGACACGACCATGATCGCGAACAGTCCGAGGAAGACGGGGCTGATGCGCCGCTCGCGGCGGCTGATGGCGGTGGTCATCGAGTGGGGTCTCCATACGGGCTGGTGAGCGCTGAGGGGGAAACGTCGAACGGGGGGCGCGGAGTTCCGGGCCAGGGTAAACGGGAGAACCGCCGGGCCAGGGAAAACGGGGGGAACGGCCGGTCCACGGGAAACGGGAGAATGGCCGGGCCGGGGTCAACGGGAGAACGGCCGGGGCAGGCGCGGTCGGCCGGGTGACGGGCATCCATCAGAATGGGGCCGTGCGCTACGGCATCCTCGGCACCACCCAGGCCCGCCACGACGACGGAACCCCCGTGGACGTCGGCGGGGCGCGGCTGCGTGCGCTGCTGGCGGCGCTCGCGCTGGCGCCCGGGCAGGCGCGGACCACCGGGGCGCTCATCGGGGAGATCTGGGTCACTGATCCGCCCGCCGACGGGCACGGCGCGCTGCAGGCGCTGGTCGGGCGGCTGCGGCGGGCGCTCGGCAAGGACGCCGTGGAGTCCGTGCCAGGCGGGTACCGGCTGACCGCCGACCCCGACGACGTCGATCTGCACCGCTTCGAGCGGCTCGCGGAGGAAGGCGCCCACGCCCTCGCCGACGGCGATCCGGCCAAGGCGGTCGATCTGCTCGACGCCGCCCTCGCGCTGTGGCGCGGGCCCGCGCTCAGCGATCTGCCCGACGCCACCGCGCCCGCCGCCCGCGCCGAGGCGCGACGGCTGGACGCGCGGCGCGCCCGGCTCGCCGCCGACCTCGCCCTCGGCCGCCCCGCCCAGGCCCTCCCCGCGCTCACCGGGCTCTGCGACGGCCACCCCCTGGACGAGCCGCTGCACGCGCTGCGCATCCGGGCCCTGCGGGACGTGGGCCGGGTGGCGGAGGCGCTGGCCGCGTACGAGGTGATCCGTACGGAGATCGCCGAGCGGCTGGGCGCCGATCCGGGGCCGGAGCTGCGGGGGCTGTACGCCGAGCTGCTGGCGGCGGCCGATGAGGGCTCTCCCGTACCGCCCGGCCCCGTTCCGCCGCGCCCCGCCCCCGCCCGTACCGGCGGTGGCAATCTGCGGGCCAGACTGACCAGCTTCGTCGGCCGCGAGGCCGATCTGGCGACCCTGCGCGGCGATCTGTCCGGCCACCGGCTGATCACCCTCCTCGGGCCCGGCGGCGCCGGGAAGACGCGGCTGTCGCAGGAGGCCGCCGAATCGTTCGCGCCCGACTGGCCGGACGGGGTGTGGCTGGCCGAGCTGGCGCCCGTCGACGACCCCGAGACCGTTCCGGAGACGGTGCTCAGCGCGGTCGGGGGGCGCGAGACGGTCCTCCTCGGCACGTCGCCCGAAGGGCTGCGCGCCGCGACCGACCCGGCCGTGCGCGATCCGCGCGCCCGGCTCATCGAGCACTGCGCCCCGCGCCGGATGCTGATCGTGCTCGACAACTGCGAACATCTCGTCGCGGCCGCGGCCCACCTTGCCGAGTCCCTGCTCGCCCAGTGCCCCGGGGTCACCATCCTGGCCACCAGCCGTGAACCCCTCGCCGTCCCGGGCGAGTTGGTGCGTCCCGTGGAGCCGCTGCCCGACCCCGTCGCGCTGCGGCTGCTCCAGGACCGGGGCGCGGCGGCCCGGCCCGGTTTCCGTACGGAGGACGATCCGGCGGCGTGCGCCGAGATCTGCCGGCGCCTCGACGGACTGCCCCTGGCGATCGAACTGGCCGCCGCGCGGCTGCGGCTGCTCACCCCACGGCAGCTCGCCGACCGCCTCGACGACCGCTTCCGCCTCCTGACCAGCGGCAGCCGTACGGCGCTGCCCCGCCAGCAGACCCTGCGAGCCGTCGTCGACTGGTCCTGGGACCTGCTCGACGCCCCCGAACGCACCGTGCTCGCCCGGCTGTCCGTTTTCGCGGGAGGCTGCGGTCTGACCGAGGCGGAGGCGGTGTGCGCGGACGCGGCCGAGGCGGTGCGCGGATACCCCGAAGAAGACGGAGAAGCCACAGAGCGCGCGGAACACGAACAGCGCGCCGGGCACACCGGGGCCGTGGAGCCCCGGGACGTGGCCGCGCTGCTCGGCTCCCTCGTCGATAAATCGCTGGTCGTCACCGCGCCCGGACCGGAACCCGGGGCGGACGGGGAGATGCGGTACCGGCTGCTGGAGACCGTCGCCGAGTACGCGGCGGAGCGGCTGGACGAGTCCGGCGAGCGGGCCGCGGTCGAACAGCGCCATCTGGTGGCCTACCGGGAGCTGGCCCGTGCCGCCGATCCGCTGCTGCGCGGCCCCGCCCAGCGCCACTGGCTGGTCCGGCTGGAGACGGAGCACGAGAATCTGCGCACCGCGCTGCGCCGGGCCGTGGCCGCCCGCGACGAGCAGGAGGCGTTGTGCCTGGTGCTCTCGGTCGGCTGGTTCTGGCATCTGCGCGGCCACCGCGGCGAGGCACGCCAGTGGGCGAACGCCGCGGCCGGCCTCGGGCCGAGCCCCTTCGCGCCGCCCGTGGTCCCCGCGCCGCCGCTGTACGTCAGCTCCACGGCCGCCTCGCCGCCGATGGAGCCCGAGCTGCTGGCGGAGGCGCGGCGGGGAGTGCGGCTGTACGCGCTGGCCAACATCGACGGCGACCTCCAGGCCATGGTGGGCGACGACACCCAGCGCGAGTTGGAGGGCATCGTCGCCGCCTACCGGCCGGGGCTGCCCCAGACCTGCCGTCTCCCGGGCATCCTGTGGTTCTTCGCGGTGTTCCTCAGGGGGGATTTCGTCCTGCTGCGGGAGATGGCCGACGAGGCGGTGCGCACCTGCCGGGAGCTGGGCTACGCATGGGAGCTGGCGTTCACCCTCCAGCTACGGGCCAAGTTCTACCGGGAGCCGAGCGGCGAGCACCAGGGCGCGACCCGCGATTCCGACGAAAGCCTGGAGATCTTCCGCAGGCTCGGTGACGTATGGGGCGAGGCGGAGGCGCTGGCCGGCCGCGGCGAGACCTGGGAGAAGCGTGGCGAGGGCGCGGCCGCGGCCGCGGACTACCGCGCGGCGATCCGCTGCGCCCAGGAGCTCGGGGCCCATGATCAGGTGCTGCTCCTCCGGTCCCGGCTGGCCGGGCTGTTCGTGGAGTTCGGGGACGAGGAGAAGGCCGCCGAGGGTGAGCGGATGCTGCGCGAGGTGGTCGAGCAGGGGCAGCATGCGGCCGCCGATGCGCTGTCCCACGCCCGGATCCATCTGGCGCAGCGCTACGGCACCACGGGCCGCCTCGCGGAGGCGCGGACCCTTCTGGTCACCATGCACGGGGAGTTCGAGCATCGGGCGCTGCGGATGTTCGAGGGCATGGTGGAGGGGCTGCTGGCCTGGCTGGACCTGCTGGAGGGACGGCCGGGCGACGCCCTGGCGACCGTGCGCGGCGCGCTGGCGAAGACCACCGGCCGGATGACGGAGATGGTCGCGCCGTTCATCCCGGTGACCCATCTGCTGACCGCCGCCGAGGCGCTGAGCGGCCTCGGCGGCCCGGAGCGGGCCGCAGCCGCGGCGCGGCTGCTGGGGGCGTTCGACACGCTGCGCAAGCCCCAGCAGTACCGGATCTCCGCCGGCGAGCGGACGCGCCGGGAGTGGACCGAGGCCGCGGCGCGGGCCGAGCTCGGGGACGCCGCGTACGAGCGGACCCACGCCGAGGGCGGCGACCTCACCCTGGACGAGGCCATCGCACTGGTCTGAGCGGGCCGGTGAGCAGGTCGGGGAAGCAGCGGGAGGGGCGAGACGACGACCGGCCGGGCGCCCCCCCCCGTAGGGCGCGCCCGGCCGGTGGCTCGAGACCGTGGACCGTCAGGTCGTCTTGTTGCGGAACTTGCGCACCGCGAGCGGTGCCATGAACACCGTGATGGCCACCGTCCAGATCAGGGTCACCGTCACCGGTTCGGCTATCGCGCCATGGCCGCTGGTGAGCGCCCGTGCGGCGTCCGCGAGCCGGGACAGCGGGTTGTACTCGGTGAAGGACCGCAGCCAGTCCGGCATGGTGGCGGTCGGGGCGAAGATGGACGAGCCGAACTGCAGGGGCATCATCACCAGGAAGCCCATGCCGCTGACCGCCTGCGGAGTGGGCAGCGACATGCCCAGCAGCATGAAGATCCAGGTCAGCGAGGATCCGAAGAGCACGGCCAGCGCCACCGCGGCCAACAGCTCCAGCGGCCCGGTCTTGAGCTCGAAGCCCATGATGAAGCCCATGATCAGCAGGATGATGGTGGACAGCAGCATCCGGCCGCACTCCACGACCAGCTTGGCGATCAGCACCGAGGAGCGGGCGATCGGCAGCGTGCGGAAGCGGTCCATGACGCCCTTGTTGAAGTCGTCATTGACGCCGCTGCCGATCGACATCGCGATGTTGAGCCCGCCCATCGCCATGAGGCCGGGGATGAAGTAGTTGACGTACTCGGAGCGGTTGCCGCCCGTCATCGCGCCGCCGAAGACATAGGTGAACAGCAGCGCGAAGACGATCGGCATCGCCAGGGCGTCGAACATCGCGAACGGTTCGTACCTGATCTGCATGGCGTTGCGCCGCACCAGCGCGCCGATGTGGCGCAGATTGGCGCGGGGGCCGATCCGGCCGTCGCTCTTTCCCCGCACGGGCGCGGTCATCGTGGCCGTACTCACGCGGCGACCTCTTCCAGCGTCTTGTTGTCCTGCGGTGCGGACGCCTTCCGGCCGGTGATGGCCAGGAAGACCTCGTCCAGGCTGGGCATATGGGTGTCGATCCCGGCGATCGCGAAACCGCGCTCACTGAGCAGACCGATCAGGGCGGTGAGCTGCTCGTCGCTGGCGATGGGCACACTGACCTGGCCCTCCTCCACGTCGGCGGTCGCGCCGCCGATGCCGTCGAGACCCGCCTGGGTGATGGCGCCGACCATGCGGTGCACCTCGCCGGGGTCGGACGGGCGGATCTTCAGGGTGCGGCCGCCGACCTTGGCCTTGAGCTCGTGCACCCGGCCCTCGGCGATGACCCTGCCCCGGTCGATCACCGTCAGGTTGTCGGCGAGCTGCTCGGCCTCCTCCATGTACTGGGTGGTCAGCAGCACGGTGGCCCCCTCGGTGACCATCCGCCTGACCTCGTCCCACACCTCGTTACGGGAGTGCGGGTCCAGACCGGTCGTCGGCTCGTCCAGATAGAGCACCGAGGGCCGGCCGATCATGGACGCGGCCAGGTCGAGCCGGCGGCGCATACCGCCGGAGTAGGTGCGCACGCGCCGCTTGCCGGCCTCGGTGAGCGAGAACCGCTCGAGCAGGGCGTCCGCCCGCGCACGGGCCTCCTTGCGGGAGAGATCGAGCAGCCGCCCGATCATGTAGAGGTTCTCCCAGCCGGGGAGCTTCTCGTCGACCGAGGCGTACTGCCCGGTCAGCCCGATGGTGCGGCGCAACTGCCGGGGCTGGCGCACCACGTCGTATCCGGCCACCACCGCGGTGCCGGCGTCCGGCACCAGCAGAGTGGACAGACAGCGGACAAGTGTCGTCTTACCGGCGCCATTGGGGCCCAGCACACCCAGGACGGTGCCCTCCGGCACGTCCAGATCCACTCCGTCGACGGCCTTGGTGTCACCGAAGTGCTTGACCAGCCCCCGAACTTCGACGGCATTGCCGTCCCTGATCCTCTGTTCCCGCGTCATGCGCCCAGGATGACAGCCGTCACCGACAGACCGCCGACAGGCGGCAGACAGCCCGCCGACGGGGGAAGATCGGCGGGCTGTCGTTGTACCGCAGTGGCTCGTGGTGCCCAGTGGGACCCGGGGTGCCTACGGGGTGTCCGGCGGGGAGGGAAGTAGCCCGCCGCAGGCGTCAAGATCCGTCGGACACCTCCTAGTGGTCGGACACCTCCTAGTGGAAGGAGTGCTCCTCGGCCGGGTAGGCCCCGCCGACGACGTCCTCCGCGAAGGCCCGCGCCGCGTCGCCCAGGCCCTGGCGCAACTGTGCGTACTGCTTGACGAAGCGCGGCACCCGGCCGTCGGTCATGCCCGCCATGTCCGTCCACACCAGGACCTGGGCGTCGCACTCGGATCCGGCGCCGATGCCGATGGTGGGGATGTGCAGCGAGCGGGTCACCTCGGCGGCCAGCTCGGCCGGGACCAGCTCCAGGACGACCGCGAAGGCGCCCGCGTCCTGGACCGCCTTGGCGTCCCGCAGCAACTGCTGGGCCGCCTCCTCGCCGCGCCCCTGGACCGGATAGCCGCCGTAGGCGTTGACGGACTGCGGGGTCAGGCCCACATGCGCCATGACCGGGATGCCGGACTGGACCAGCAGCTCGATCTGCTGGGCGGAGCGCTCCCCGCCCTCCAGCTTCACGGCTCCCACGCCCGCCTCCTTGACCAGGCGGGTGGCGTTGCGCAGCGCCTGCACCGGGCCCTCCTGGTACGAGCCGAAGGGCAGATCGCCGACGACGAGGGCGCGCCGGGTGCCGCGCACCACGGCGGCGGAGAGCAGCGCGATCTCGTCCATGGTGACGGGGACGGTGGACTCATAGCCCAGGTGGCAGTTGCCCATCGAGTCGCCGACCAGCAGCACCGGGATGCCCGCCTGGTCGAAAACGGACGCGGTCATCGCGTCGTAGGCGGTGAGCATCGGCCACTTCTCGGCGCGCTCCTTGGCGGCCGCGATGTCACGGACGGTGATGCGGCGGGAGCTCGTGCCCCCGTAGAGGGCCTTCTCGGACTGCTTCTGCGCAGGACTGACGTGCGTCATCGCTACGGCTCCTGTTCATCATCTCGAGGCGCCCTGACGGCGTCCCCGGACCAACCCCATGCTGGCACGGCTCCTGCCGGGGCGAAAGTGGGCCCGGATCCCCCGGGCGGCGGCCTTGACCACCTTTTCGCGGGCCCTTCTCCGGCCCGTTGGCCAAAAGCCTCGCAAAGATCTTCCAATACGATACGGTCTCGTATCGTAAGTCGCCTAGCCTGGGCGGCATGGCCTCCCCATCCAGCACTCAGGGCGCCCCGGACGGGTCCGGCGTCCCCGAGGCGATCTACCGCAGACGCTGGGCGATCCTCGTGGTCCTGATGTTCAGCGTCCTGGTCGTCGTCCTCGACAACTCGATACTCAACGTGGCGATGAAGACGATCGCCTCGCCCAAGCCCACCGGGCTCGGGGCCACCCAGAGTCAGCTCGAGTGGGCGATCAACTCCTACACGCTGGTCTTCGCCGGGCTGCTGTTCACCGCGGGGATCCTCGGCGACCGGATCGGCCGTAAGAAGGTCCTGCTCGGCGGGATGGTGGTGTTCGGCGCGGGCTCGGTGCTCGCCGCCTTCTCCGGTTCGCCCGGTGAACTCATCGGCTTCCGGGCGCTCATGGGGCTGGGTGCCGCCTTCGTGATGCCCGCGACCCTCGCCATCCTGGTCAATGTCTTCGAACGCGAGGAGCAGGCCAAGGCGATCGGCATCTGGGTCGCCGCGGTGGGGCTGGCCATCGCCATCGGGCCGATCACCGGCGGACTGCTGCTGGAGCACTTCTGGTGGGGTTCGGTCTTCTTCGTCAATGTGCCGATCGTGATCGTCGGACTGATCGCGATGGTGCTGCTCGTCCCCGACTCCAGGGACCCGGCGCCCGGCCGGGTCGACCCGCCGGGCGTGCTGCTGTCCGTCGTCGGGCTCGTGCTGCTGGTCTACGGCATCATCAAGGGCGGCCAGCTCGCCGACTTCACCGACGCCCAGGTGCTGGGCTCCATCGGCGCCGGGCTCGCCGTCCTGATCCTGTTCGTGCTGCACGAGAAGCGCAGCCGCCACCCGGCCATCGATATCGGCTACTTCCGCAACCCGGCCTTCTCCGCCGCCATCGCCGCCGTCGCCCTGGTCTTCTTCGCCCTCATGGGCGTGACCTTCTTCATGGTCTTCTACACCCAGAGCGTGCGCGGCTACAGCGCGCTCGAATCCGGGCTGCTGATCCTGCCGCTGGCCGTGGCGCAGTTGATCTTCGCCCCGCGTGCCCGGCTGGTCGTCGAGCGGTTCGGCGCCCGCGCGGTGTGCACCTGCGGCATGCTGCTGGTGGCCGCCACCATGTCGGGGTTCCTGCTGCTGGGCGTGGACACCCCGATCGTCGTGCTGGAGGTGCTGTTCTTCGCCCAGGGCGCCGGAATGGCGCATATCATGCCGCCGGTGACCACCGCGATCATGCAGGCGCTGCCGCGCCAGAAGGCCGGCTCCGGCTCTGCGCTCAACAACACCTTCCGGCAGGTCGGCGGCGCGCTCGGGGTCGCCGTACTCGGCTCGGTGCTCTCCTCCACCTACCGCGAGGGCATCCGGGGCACCCTGGCCGCCGTGCCCGGACTTCCCGACTCCGTACGGCACTCGGCGGGCGAGTCCGTCGAGGCCACCCTGGGGGTCGCCGAGAAGCTGGGGCCCAGGGGCCAGGAGCTGGTGGGTCCCGCGCAGGACGCCTTCGTCCACGCCATGCATGTCACCGCCCTCGGCTCGGCGGGCGTCGCCCTCGTCGGGGCGCTGGTCGTGCTGGCCTTCCTGCCCGGCAAGGGCGCCTCCGGCGAGGCCCCCGACGGCGGGCGGCCGCACCCGCGGAAGGAGGCGTCGGCCGACCGATGACCGCACCGGAGAGCTCCGCGCCCAAACTCCGCGGCCGCCCCCGCAGCCCCGCCACCGACGCCGCGATCATCGAGGCCGCGCTGCGGCTGCTGGAGGAGGGCGCCTCGGTCGGCGGGCTGTCGATCGAGGGGATCGCCCGCGAGGCGGGCGTCGGTAAGGCCACCGTGTACCGCCGCTGGCCCGGTAAGGACGCGCTGATGCTCGATGTGCTGCGCTCCCTGGAGGAGCCCAGCCCCGAGCCGGCCGGGGTCTCGGTGCGCGACGACCTCGTCACCGTCCTGGAGTTCATGCGCCGCCGCGGGCTCGCCAAGCGCAACTCCGCCCTGCTGCGCAGCGTCGTCACGCAGATGCACGCGCACAAGGAGCTGTGGCGGGCCTACGACGAGAACGTCATAGCGGCCCGCCGCGCGACCCTGCGCGCCGTGCTGCGGCGGGGGCGGGAGAGCGGTGAGATCCGCGCCGATGTGGACCTGGAGCTGCTCGCCGACCTCTTCACCGGCCCGATGCTCGCCCGCGCCATGCTCCACGAGTGGAAGGAACTCCCCGACGGGCTGGCCGAGCGGATCGTCGACACGGTCCTGGACGGGGTTTCCCCACGCCGCTGAGCGGTTTGTGCCTGTTGTGTCACAACACCCCCTCCCGGGCCGGGAGGTGGAACTCCCGGCCGCCGACCCGACGTCCTCGGACGGGAGACGCCCCGGGGGCGTCCGGAAAAGCCCTGGTCATCACCTAGGGTCGTAGCCAAGGCGCGGCAGTTGAGGCAGTGAGGGACGACGAATGACGCAGGCGTACACACAGGAGACACGACAGCTCGGGGACGCGCCCGGGCGATCGGGCTCCCGGATCGGCCGCCTGCTCCACCGGCTCCGGGACGATCGCGGCATCTGGCGGCGCGGACTGGTGCTGGCGGCGATCGCGATCCTGCTCGCGCTGGTCATGATCTTCCACGCCGAGATCCCCAACCGGGTGGGCAACCTCGGCTCCCTGCTGGAGACCTTCCTGCCGTGGCTGGGCCTGGCCCTGCCGGTGCTGCTGGTGCTCGGCCTGGTGCGGCGGTCGGCGAGCGCCGTGCTCGCGCTGGTGCTGCCCGTCGCCGTCTGGCTGAACCTCTTCGGCGGGCTGATGTTCTCCGACAAGTCCGGCAGCGGCGGCGAGCTGACCGTCGTCACCCACAACGTCAACGCGGAGAACGCCGACCCGACGGGCACCGCCGAGGACGTGGCCGGATCGAGCGCCGATGTGGTGGCGCTGGAGGAGCTGACGGGCGCGGCCGTGCCCACGTACGAGCGGGCCCTGGCGGGCACTTACCGCTACCACACCGTGCAGGGGACGGTGGGGCTGTGGAGCAAGTACCCGCTGTCCGGCACCAAGCCGGTGGACATCAAGCTGGGCTGGACGCGGGCGCTGCGCACCACCGTCGCCACACCGCGCGGTGAGGTCGGTGTCTATGTGGCCCATCTGCCCTCGGTGCGGGTGAAGTTCAACGCGGGCTTCACCGCCGGGCAGCGCGACGCCAGCGCCGAGGCGCTGGGCCAGGCCATCTCCCGGGAGCGGCTCCCCAAGGTGATCCTGCTCGGCGATCTGAACGGCACCATGAACGACCGGGCGCTGGCCCCCGTCACCGCGCAGATGCGGTCCGCCCAGGGCGCGGCGGGCGACGGCTTCGGCTTCAGCTGGCCCGCCTCGTTCCCGATGGCGCGGATCGACCAGATCATGGTGCGGGGCATGGATCCGGTCGCGGCGTGGGCGCTGCCCAAGACCGGCAGCGATCACCTTCCGCTGGCGGCGTCGGTCGACTACTGAGCCCGCGGATGAACCCCGGCGGGTGAACCCCGGCGGGTGAACCCTGGCGGATCAACCCTGGCGGGTGACCCAGCTCACGGTCCATCCGGCGAGATCTTACGTCCTGTTCATCTTGGGGATCTCCTCGGGAACATCCGGCGTGAGAGACTTTGTTCAGCTAGAGAACATACGCATCCTGTGCACGTTTCTCCTTCGTTTGAAAGGTCTCTCATGCCCCTGGCCCTGCTCGCCCTTGCTGTGAGCGCCTTCGGCATTGGTACTACCGAGTTCGTGATGATGGGCTTGTTGCCCAATGTCGCCGGCGATCTGGGCACCTCGGTGCCCACGGCCGGATACCTCGTCTCCGCCTATGCCATCGGGGTCGTGGTGGGCGCTCCGCTGCTGACCGCCCTCGGTTCCCGGATCCCGCGCAAGCGGATGCTCGTGTTGCTCATGGCGCTTTTCACGGTGGGCAACCTCGCCTCCGCCCTCGCCCCCAACTTCGGGCTGCTGATCGCGGGCCGGGTGCTCGCCGGGCTGCCCCACGGCGCGTTCTTCGGCGTCGGCGCGGTGGTCGCCTCGCGGCTGGTGTCCGAGGACCGGCGGGCCCGCGCGGTCGCCACCATGTTCCTCGGGCTGACCATCGCCAATATCGTCGGCGTCCCCGTGGCCACCCTGCTCGGCCAGAACCTCGGCTGGCGCGCGACCTTCCTGGTCGTCTCCGCGATCGGCGTGGTCGCCATGGGCGCGCTCGCCCGGCTCGTCCCGCAGGTCTCCCATGAGGAGCACGGCGGCCTGCGCCAGGAGCTCGGCGCGCTGCGCGACCGGCAGGTCATCCTGGGACTGCTCACCGCCGTCTTCGGCTTCGCCGGCGTCTTCGCCGTCTACAGCTACCTCGCCTCGATGATGACCGAGGTCACCGGGTTCGGTGAGTCGACGGTCACCCTGGTGCTGGCGCTGTTCGGCATCGGCATGACGCTGGGCGCCCTGATCGCCGGTCCGCTGACCGACCGGGCGCTGCGGCCGACGCTCTACGGCTCGCTGGCGGCGCTCGCGGTCACGCTCGTGGCCTTCGACTTCACGGTGCATGTGAAGTGGGCGGCGCTGCTGTCGGTCGTGGTGCTGGGCGCGGTCGGCTTCATGACCACCACCCCGCTGCAGATGCTGGTGATGAACAAGGCCCAGCACGCCCCGACGCTGGCCTCCGCCTCCAACCACTCCGCGTTCAACCTGGCCAACGCCGGTGGCGCGTGGCTGGGCGGTGTCGCCATCGCGGCGGGCTGGGGCTGGACCTCCCCGACGCTGGTCGGCGCGGTGCTCGCGGTGATCGGTCTGGCGATCGCGCTGATCGCGGGGCGGACCGACCGGGCCCCGGCGAGCGGCTCGCGGGTCGTCGCGAGCAGCGAGTCGATGCCGCACCTGTCCGATGTGAGCTGAGCCGAGCGCTCCGCTGGAGCGTGACGCCTGCGGCGGGCTGTTCCCCTCCCCGCCCCTTCCCGAAACTGGGGCTCCGCCCCAGACCCCGGAACCGGGGCTCCGCCCCAGACCCCGGAACCGGGGCTCCGCCCCAGACCCCGGAACCGGGGCTCCGCCCCAGACCCCGTTACCAGGGGCTCCGCCCCGGACCCCGGGGCCCCGGGGGGAGTCCCTGCCACGTGGCGGAGCCAATCCAGCCCCTCCGGCGCTTGAGGAGCGGGGCCCAGGGGCGGAGCCCCGGTCGGGGTCTGGGGCGGAGCCCCAGTTTCGGGAAGGGGCGGGGAGGGGAACAGCCCGCCGCAGGCGTCACGCCCCGTCGCACACCCCTAAGCGCTCCGCTGGATACGTTGCCGGGGCGGGCGCTCCCGGACCCCGTCTCGCTTGACTTTGACACCGATGTGAGGCTTTAGCGTCCCCGTCATCAGCCGTGAGACGTTCGTGAGACGTAAGGACACACCTGATGACCAGCACCTCACCCCTGGCCCGCATCGTCCGGGGCACCGGCCCCGGGCTGTTGCTCGCCCATGGCGGGACCGGCTCCATCGACGGAAACTACGGCCCGATCCTGGACGCCCTCGCCGAGCGCCACCGCGTGGTCGGCCCCGACTACCCCGGCTCCGGCCGCACCCCGCGCGCGAGCGGGCCGCTGGACCTGGACACCCTCGCCGACCAGCTGGTGGCCGCCGCCGTCGAGCAGGGCCTGGACACCTTCGCCATCGCCGGATACTCCCTCGGTGGCCCGGTCGCCCTGCGCGCCGCCACCCGCCATCCGGAGCGGGTCACCGCCCTGGTCCTGACCGCGACCTTCGCCCATCCCAGCGCCCGGATGCGACTCCTGGTCGAGGAATGGCTGCGCCATCTGCGCTCGGACGACCAGGAGGCGGCGGCCCGCTGGGCGGCGCTCATCGGCGCGGGCGCGCCTTATCTGGACCGGATGACCCCCGAGCAGCTCGACATGGTGATCAAGGGTGCCCGCGCCTCCGTACCGCCCGGCGCGATCGACCAGGTCGAACTGGTCGGCCGGGTCGACGTCCGCGGGGACCTGGGCCGGATCCGGGTGCCCACCCTGGTGATCTCGACGACGCTGGACACGATGGCGACGCCGTACCACCACCGCCAGGTCGCGGACGCGATCCCCGGCGCCCGCTTCGTCGAGCTGGAGTCAGGCCACCTGCCGTTCGTGGAGGCGCCCGCTGAGTGGCTGGGCCTGATCAGGACGTTCCTGGACGCCCAGTAAGTACGCCCAGTACGCCCAGTAAAACCAGGCGTAGCCCACAGGGCCCCGCCCACGAACTCAGGTGCGCTCGCGCCAGCGGTTGGTGATGGGCAGCCGGCGGTCCTTGCCGAAGCCCTTCGCGGAGATCTTGGTGCCCGGCGGGTACTGCCGGCGCTTGTACTCGGCGGTGTCCACGAGCCGCAGGATCCGGGTCACCAGCGGATCGTCGTATCCCGCCGTCACGATGTCCTTACGTCCCTGGTCACGGTCGACGTACAGCTCCAGGATCCGGTCGAGGACCTCGTAGTCGGGGAGCGAGTCGGTGTCGACCTGGCCGGGACGCAGCTCGGCGCTCGGCGGCTTGGTGATCGAGTTCTCGGGGATGGGCGGGGTCTGGCCCCGCTCTTCCGCCGCGCGGTTGCGCCACTTCGCCAGGCGGAAGACGGAGGTCTTGTAGACGTCCTTGATCGGGCCGTACGCGCCGACCGAGTCCCCGTAGAGCGTGGAGTAGCCGCAGGCCAGCTCGGACTTGTTGCCCGGCGCGAGGACGATATGGCCCTCCTGGTTGGAGATCGCCATCAGCATCGTGCCGCGCAGCCGCGACTGCAGGTTCTCCTCGGCCAGCCCGGTGAGCTGCAGGGAGTCCATATAGGCGTCGAACATCGGGGCGATCGAGACCGTGCGGAAGTTGAGCCCGGTGCGCCGCGCCAGCTCGGTGGCGTCGGCGACGGAGTGCTCGGAGGAGTAGCGCGAGGGCATCGCGACGCCGTACACGTTCTGCGCGCCGACCGCGTCACAGGCGAGGGCGGCCACCAGCGCGGAGTCGATCCCGCCGGAGAGCCCGATCAGCACACTGCGGAAGCCGTTCTTCGCCGCGTAGGCCCGCAGCCCCACGACCAGCGCCGTGTAGACCTCCTCGTCGTCGCCGAGCCGCTCGGCCTCGCCGCCCGCGAGCTCCGGCTGGTAACCAGGCAGCGGGTCGGGGGAGAGGGTGACATGGTCGATGCGCAGCCCGTCGTCCACGACCCCCTCGGGGACGGAGTCCGGGTCGGCGGCTGGCAGCTCGAGGTCGAGCAGCACACAGCCTTCCGCGAACTGGGGGGCGCGCGCGATGACTTCGCCATCCCGGTCCACGACGATCGAGTCGCCGTCGAAGACCAGCTCGTCCTGGCCGCCGATCATCGCCAGATACGCGGTGGTGCAGCCCGCCTCCTGGGCCCGCTTGCGCACCAGGTCCAGCCGGGTGTCGTCCTTCTCCCGCTCGTACGGCGAGGCGTTGATCGACAGCAGCAGCCCGGCCCCCGCCGAGCAGCTCGCCGGCACCCGGCCGCCGTCCTGCCACAGGTCCTCGCAGATGGCGAGCGCGACGTCGATGCCGTGGACGCGCACCATGGGCAGGGTGTCGCCGGGCACGAAGTAGCGGAACTCGTCGAAGACGCCGTAGTTCGGCAGATGGTGCTTGGCGAAGGTCAGCGCGACCGTGCCGCGGTGCAGCACGGCGCCCGCGTTCTGCGGTGAGCCGGCCGGCTGGCCGTAGCGCCGGGCGCGCTCGCTGCGGTCGAGATAGCCGACGACCACCGGCAGCTCGCCCAGCCCCTCGGCGTTCAGCCGCTCGGCGAGTGAGTGCAGGGCCGCGCGCGACGCCTCGACGAAGGACGAGCGCAGCGCCAGGTCCTCGACGGGGTAGCCGGTCAGCACCATCTCGGGGAACGCCACCAGATGGGCGCCCTGCTCGGCGGAGTGCCGGGTCCAGTGGAGTATCGACTCGGTGTTGCCGTCGAGGTCTCCGACGGTCGAGTCGATCTGGTTCAGAGCGAGGCGAAGTTGAGGCACGCGCCCAGTGTAATCGTCTGTCTGACGCGATAGCCGGGGGTGTCTCCCTTCTCACGCCGGACGCCGGACGGCGGCGCCGGGGCGGACCCCGCCCGGCCCCTTCGCCTCCGGGGCCGGGCCGTCCCGGACGCCGCGGCTACTTCTGGTAACCGAGGATGGTCATCATCCCGGACTCCGAGTGGTAGACGTTGTGGCAGTGGACCATCCACAGCCCCGGGTTGTCGGCGTCGAGGTCCACGTTCACCTTGTGGTGCGGCCGCAGGATCGTGGTGTCCTTACGGGGGCCGCCGTCCGGCAGCCCGAAGGTGTGGCCGTGCAGATGCATCGGATGCCACATGTCGGTGCCGTTGATGAAGGAGATCCGCACCCGCTCACCGGCCCGCACCGGATAGCGCTGCGCGGGGTCGTACGGCCGGCCGTTGATCGCCCAGTCGTAGCGCCGCATCGAGCCGGTGAGCCGCATCCGGATGATCCGGTCGGGCTCCTTGGGCGCCAGGCGTACGTCCTCCGCCGCCTTCAGCCGGTCCGCGGTGAGCAGCTCGCCGTCCAGCTCCTTGGGGCGCGGGAACTTCACGGGGCTCTTGCCGCGGGTGCGCAGCACCGCCATCGCGGAGCGCCCCTTGCCCTCGGCCAGGACGGCGAGCGGGAAGACCCCGTCCTTGACGGTGACCAGCACGTCGTAGCGCTCGCCCATGCCCAGCAGCAGCGCGTCCGTCTTGGCCGGTACGACGGGGTAGCCGTCGGTATGGGTGACGGTCATCCGGTGGCCGCCGAGGGCGACGCGGAAGGCGGTGTCGCCGCCCGCGTTGATGAGGCGGATGCGGATCCGGTCGCCGCGCTTGGCGCGGAAGACCTGCGGGGACTCCGGGCTGCGCCCGTTGACCAGGTAGTAGGGGTAGGTGACATCGCCCGCGTGGCCGCCCAGCAGCTCGCTCTCCATGGGCGCGGCGGGCGCGGCCTTCTTCGGCGCCGCGGGGCGGGCCGCGCCGCGCTTCGCGGCGCCCGCGGCCGTGCCCTTGGCCGCGCCCTTGGCGGCTCGTTTGCCGCCGTCCCCCATGGAGTGGCCGCCCTTGCCGCCGCCCAGCCGTTCGAGCTCCGTGTCCGGGGTGCGGCCGCCCACCCCGTCGAGCCAGTCGTCGAGAACGACGACCCACTCCTTGTCGTACTTCAGCGGCTCCTTCGGGTCCTCCACGATCAGCGGTGCGTACAGCCCCCGGTCGAGCTGGACGCCCGAGTGCGGATGGACCCAGTAGGTGCCCGGGTAGTACGCGGTGAAGCGGTAGTCGAAGGCGGCGCCGGTCTTGACCGGCCGCTGGGTCACCCCCGGGACGCCGTCCATGTCGTTGCGCAGCCGGATGCCGTGCCAGTGCAGCGTGGTGGGCTGCGGCAGGTTGTTGGCGAGGGTGAGGGCGATCGTGTCGCCCGCGGTCACCCGGATCTCCTGGCCCGGCACCTGGTCCTCGTACGCCCAGGACGCCACCTTGCGGGCGCCGATGTCCAGGGTGGTCGCGGTGGCGGTGAGCCGGAACGTCCGCACCGGGCCGGGGCCCCGCCGCTGCTCGGTCGCGGCGACCTCCGGGCCGTGGGGGGAGACATACCCCGGCGGGGCGTCCTCCGCGGGCGCGCCGGCCCGGGCGGGGGCGCCCATCGCGTTGCTGTCCATACCGTCGTGGCCCGCGGCCCGGGGGTGGGAGCCGCAGGCCGCGAGCAGACCGCTGCCCGCGGCGGCGATGCCCGTGCCGAGCACGGCACGGCGAGTCTTTTCGTGCATGAGTCGGTACCCCAATGCTGATGTGTGCCGGATGCGTGAGGGTCGGCGCGTCCGCCGCCCCGCCGGAAGGGCGGGCGGCCGACGCGCCGCTCTATGCGACGCATCAGCGGTCGGCTGTGGGGTGAGGGGCTCTGGTACACCGCCGCCTCCATCTGACCGTTCAGATCATCTGACCGTTTGATCATCGTGATAATCGGCACCCTACCCCCAAGGGGTATGGAGCTCCCGCAGGCGCCACGATGGGCGCGGAACGCCCGGGGCGGGGACGGGCCGGGTGAAAGTACGATGCACACATCGTGGTGAGCTGAGGGGAGACCGGAGAGCCCGGACGAAACCTCCGTGTAATCCCACCGCGTGATACTGGGCTGCGGAAGGTGCCCCGCGCCCGCGAAAAGAGCCGTTTGACCTGCAAGGATAGGGGACCATGGATAAGCAGCAGGAGTTCGTGCTCCGTACGCTCGAAGAGCGCGACATCCGGTTCGTGCGGCTCTGGTTCACCGACGTGCTCGGCTTCCTGAAGTCCGTGGCCGTCGCGCCGGCCGAACTCGAGGGCGCCTTCGACGAAGGCATTGGCTTCGACGGCTCCGCGATCGAGGGCTTCGCCCGTGTCTACGAATCCGACATGATCGCCAAGCCGGACCCCGGGACGTTCCAGATCCTGCCCTGGCGCGCCGAGGCCCCCGGGACCGCCCGGATGTTCTGCGACATCCTGATGCCGGACGGCTCACCGTCCTTCGCGGACCCCCGCTTCGTCCTCAAGCGCATCCTCGCCAAGACCTCCGACCTCGGCTTCACCTTCTACACCCACCCCGAGATCGAGTTCTTCCTGCTCAACCAGAAGCCGGTGGACGGCAGCCGCCCGGTGCCCGCCGACTCCTCCGGCTACTTCGACCACACCCCGCAGAACATCGGCATGGACTTCCGCCGCCAGGCGATCACCATGCTCGAATCGATGGGCATCTCGGTCGAGTTCTCCCACCACGAGGGCGCCCCCGGCCAGCAGGAGATCGATCTGCGCTACGCCGACGCGCTCTCCACCGCCGACAACATCATGACCTTCCGCCTGGTCATGAAGCAGGTCGCGCTGGAGCAGGGCGTACAGGCCACGTTCATGCCCAAGCCGTTCTCCGAATTCCCCGGCTCGGGCATGCACACCCACCTCTCCCTCTTCGAGGGCGACCGCAACGCCTTCTACGAGTCCGGCTCCGAGTTCCAGCTCTCCAAGGTGGGCCGCTCCTTCATCGCGGGGCTGCTCCGCCACGCCGGGGAGATCTCCGCCGTGACCAACCAGTGGGTCAACTCCTACAAGCGCATCTGGGGCGGCTCCAAGCGCACCGCCGGCGCGGGCGGCGAGGCCCCCTCCTACATCTGCTGGGGCCACAACAACCGCTCCGCCCTCGTCCGCGTCCCCCTCTACAAGCCCGGCAAGACCGGCTCCACCCGCATCGAGGTCCGCTCCCTGGACGCCGGCGCCAACCCCTACCTGGCCTACGCGGTGCTGCTCGCGGCCGGGCTCAAGGGCATCGAGGGCGGCTACGAACTCCCGGCCGGCGCCGATGACGACGTCTGGGCCCTCTCCGACGCCGAGCGCCGCTCCCTCGGCATCGAGCCCCTGCCGCAGAACCTGGGCGAGGCGATCGACCTGATGGAGCGCAGCGAACTGGTCGCGGAGACGCTCGGGGAGCATGTCTTCGACTTCTTCCTGCGCAACAAGAAGCAGGAGTGGGAGGAGTACCGCTCCGAGGTGACCCCCTTCGAGCTGCGGAAGATGCTGCCCGTTCTCTGACCTCCCCACGTCCGATAACTGTCGCTTCTGGTTGCGAGAACCATGAGCTCTTGGACTTATGGCAGCACTGCCGAAACCCTTGAGCTCATGGATCTCGTGGACATCAGAAGAGCGATCGCGGCCGAACGCCGGGAGCTGGCGGACCTGTTGGACACTCTGACGGCCGAGCAGTGGGACGCGCCCAGCCTGTGTGCGGGGTGGCGGGTGCGGGAGGTCGCGGCGCATATGTCCATGGGGTTCCGGTATCCGCTCCCCGCGGTGCTGTGGGAGCTGACCAAGGCGCGCGGCGGCCTTCACCGGATGACCGACCGGCTCGCCCGTAAGGACGCGGCCACCGCCTCGACCAGCGAACTGGCCGCGTTCCTCAGGGACCACGCCGACCACCCTTGGAAGCCGCCGGTCGGCGGGATCGAGACGGCGCTGGGTCACGATGTGATCCACGGCCTGGACATCACCGTCGCGCTCGGGATCGACCGCCGGGTCCCCGAGGAGCGCCTTCGTGTCCTGCTGGGGACGGTCAACCCCAAGAGCCTGAAGTTCTTCGGGGCCGACCTCGACGGGGTCCGGCTCCGCGCCGACGACCTCGACTGGTCCTACGGCACCGGCGCCGAGCTGACCGGCGCCGCCCAGGACCTTCTCCTGGTCGCCTACGGCCGCAGGCTCCCGACGGGCCGTCTCCACGGTGAGCCGCGGGCCCGTTTCGTCGCCGCCTGACCCCGCTCGGACCTGCCGCTTCGCCCTTGGGGTCGCTTAGGCTCGTCAGCGGCGCCTTTGATCACCGGTGTGCGCGTGGTCGAACGGCGCGGAGTCGACCAGGGACGGGAGGCGGCGGGATGTCCGTACCGCAGGGACGCAGGAGCAGCAATTTCACCCGGCTGCTGCGGCACGGTTTCACCGACGCCTCGGCCGCCCAGCGGCTGCTGGACGCGCCCGAGCTGGCCGCGGTGCGCAGCGATTCGGTGCTGTTGGAGGCGCTCGGCGCGACCGCCGACCCGGATCTGGCGCTGCTCGGGCTCGTACGGCTCGTCGAGGCGCTGCCCGAGGAGGAGGCGGCGAAGGGGAAGGGCGGCGCGGGGGAGAACGGCGGGCAGCGGGCCGGTTCGCGGCAGGCGCTGCTGGACACCCTCGTCACCGCCAAACCGCTGCGCGACCGGCTGCTCGGGGTGCTCGGGGCCTCCGAGGCGCTGGGCGACCACCTCGCCCGCCATCCGGGGGACTGGCACGCCCTGGTGACGTATGAGTCGGCCGATCTGCATCCGGCCACCCCCGAGTTCGAGCGGGCCCTGGCCGAGGGGGTCTGGGGCGCGCCCGGGGCGGGGCTGCCCCGGGCCGACGCGCTGCGCGTCGCCTACCGCCGGGCGCTGCTGGCCATCGCGGCCCGCGATGTGTGCGGCACCATCGACATCACCCAGACGGCCGCGGAGCTGGCCGACCTGGCGACCGCGACGCTGCGGGCCGCGCTGGAGATCGCGGCCGAGGAGCAGCCGCAGGACGCCGCCGCCTGCAAGCTGGCCGTGATCGGTATGGGCAAATGCGGCGGCCGCGAGCTCAATTACGTCTCCGATGTGGACGTGATCTTCGTGGCGGAGGCGGTCGAGGGGGTCCAGGAGGACGAGGCGGTGCGGGCCGCCTCCCGGCTCGCCTCCCGGCTGATGCGCGTCTGCTCCGATGTCACCGTCGAGGGCACCATCTGGCCTGTGGACGCCAACCTCCGCCCCGAGGGGCGCAACGGCCCGCTGGTGCGGACCCTCTCCAGCCATCTGGCGTACTACCAGCGCTGGGCCAAGACCTGGGAGTTCCAGGCGCTGCTGAAGGCTCGTCCGATGGCGGGCGACGCCGCGCTCGGCCAGGCGTATGTGGACGCCCTCGCGCCGATGGTCTGGCAGGCCGTCGAGCGCGAGAACTTCATCCCCGATGTGCAGCAGATGCGCCGCCGGGTGGTCGAGAACATCCCCGCCGCCGAGGTCGACCGCGAGCTCAAGCTGGGCCCCGGGGGGCTGCGCGACGTCGAGTTCGCCGTCCAGCTGCTGCAGTTGGTGCACGGGCGGTCCGATGAGTCGCTGCGCAGCGGTACGACGCTGGACGCGCTCGCGGCCCTGGCCGCGGGCGGCTACGTGGGGCGCACCGACGCCGCCGCGCTGGACGCCGCGTACCGCTTTCTGCGCACCATGGAGCACCGCCTCCAGCTCTACCGGCTGCGCCGCACCCATCTGATGCCCGAGGGCGAGGCCGATCAGCGCCGCCTCGGCCGGTCGCTGGGGTTCCGCACCGAGCCGGTGACCGAACTGGGCACCGCCTGGCGGCGGCACGCCCGCGAAGTGCGGCGGCTGCACGAGAAGCTCTTCTACCGGCCGCTGCTGGACGCCGTCGCCCAGCTCCAGCCCGGCGAGATCCGGCTCAGCCCCAAGGCGGCCGGTCAGCGCCTCACGGCCCTGGGGTACGCGGACCCGGCCGGTGCGCTACGCCATCTGGAGGCCCTGGCGTCCGGTGTGACCCGAAAAGCGGCGATTCAGCGTACGTTGCTGCCTGTGCTGCTGGGCTGGTTCGCCGATTCCGCCGACCCGGACGCCGGGCTGCTGGGCTTCCGCAAGGTCTCGGACGCGCTCGGCAAGACCCCTTGGTATCTGCGGCTGCTGCGCGACGAGGGCGCCGCCGCCGAGAACCTGGCCCGGGTGCTCTCCGCCGGGCGGCTCGCCCCCGATCTGCTGCTGCGCGCCCCCGAGGCGGTCGCCCTGCTCGGCGACCCGGAGGGGCTGCGCCCGCGCGGCCGGGCCCATCTGGAACAGGAGGTGCTGGCCGCCGTCGGCCGCGCCGACGGCGCCGAACAGGCGGTCGCGGTGGCGCGCGGGGTGCGGCGGCGCGAGATGTTCCGTACGGCGGCCGCGGACGTCATCGAAAGCGCCCGGCTGGCCAACGGCGAGGTGCGCCCGACCGTGAGCTGGCCGCTGTCGGAGGACCGGACGCCGGGCCGGGCCACCGGAGCGGCGGTGACGGCGCCCGTCCCCTCGCCGGGCAAGACCCCCGAGGTCCCCAGCGCCCTGCGGGAATCCGAGCCCCATATGCCGGCCCGGCCCGCCGTCCCCGCCGCCGAACCGCCCGTGGACGGCGCGGCGCTGATCGACATGGTCGGCGACGCCCTCTCCGATCTGAACGCCGCGACCCTCGCCGGCGCCCTGCGCGCCGCCGTCCGCGACACCTGGGGCGATGAGCTCCCCACCCGCTTCGCCGTCATCGGCCTCGGCCGCTTCGGCGGCCATGAGCTCAGCTACGGCTCCGACGCGGATGTGCTCTTCGTCCATGAGCCACGCGAGGGGGCCGAGGAACAGGAGGCCGCCCGCGCCGCCTTCGCCGTGGCCAACGAGATGCGACGGCTGCTCCAGCTCCCCACCGCCGACCCGCCCCTGCTCATCGACGCCGATCTGCGCCCCGAGGGCAAGTCCGGGCCACTGGTGCGCACCCTCGGCTCGTACGCCGCCTACTACCGCCGCTGGGCGCTGGTGTGGGAGAGCCAGGCGCTGCTGCGCGCCGAACCGGTGGCGGGCGACCCCGGGCTCGGCCGGCGGTTCATCGAGCTGATCGATCCGCTGCGGTATCCGGCCGAGGGGCTGGGCGAGGACGCGATCCGCGAGATCCGGCGGCTCAAGGCCCGGATGGAGTCCGAGCGGCTGCCGCGCGGGGCCGACCCCACCACCCACGCCAAGCTGGGCCGGGGCGGTCTCAGCGATGTCGAGTGGACCGTCCAACTGCTCCAGATGCGGCAGGGCTGGGCCGAGCCCGGACTGCGCACCACCCGCACCCGCGAGGCCCTGGCCGCCGCCCACGCCGCCGAGCTGATCTCCACCGAGGACGCCCAGACCCTGGATGAGGCATGGGTCCTCGCCAGCCGCGTCCGCAACGCCGTCATGCTGGTCCGCGGCCGCGCAGGCGACACCTTCCCCACGGACGTCCGCGAACTGGCCGCCGTGGGCCGCTACTTGGGCTACGGCCCCGGCCACGTCGGCGAGATGCTGGACGACTACCGCCGCACCACCCGCCGGGCGCGGGCGGTGGTGGAGCGGCTCTTCTACGACTACGAGAGCTGAACACCCGCGGTTCGTCGCCGGGTCAGCCGTCCGCGGGCAGGGTGATGCGCAGCGGGCCGCAGCCGATGCGATCCGCCTCCGCGGCCACATAGCGGGGGAGGAGCGTACGGATGTCGACGGGGCGTCGGCCGCTGTCCGCCCGGATCAGGAAGGTGACCGGGCCGGTCTGGCACTCGGCCTGGAACATCCCCATGTCGTCGCGGACGAAGCCGTACCCGTCGTGCTCACCGGCCTTGATCCGCTTCTTGGCGCCGTCCTGGGACAGCCGCGCGTAGAGCATGGCCAGCCGGGGGTCCTCCACCGTCATCAGCCGCAGTTCGGGATGGTGGAAGAGCACCCGGCGGTCGCAGGTGCGCACCGGCCCCGTGCCCCGGGTCACCAGGGTGCGGCCCAGCGAGTCGCGCCCGTACCCGCGGGGGAGGGGCAGCCCCTTGACGCCGCACATGGCGTCCTTCTTCTCGTCCAGGAACCGCGGCGGCTCCGGCATCCGGCCGGTCGGATCGGCGATGGTGCCCGTGCACCCCTTCTCGGCCATGTAGTGGTTGACCAACCCGACCACGGCACGCGCGAGTCGGTCGCGGGCCGCCGCGCCGACCTCGTCGTCGTAGAGCGTCCAGCCGGTCGCCAGGTCGATCACGGTCGGACCGCCGGTGATATCCGCATCACGCGGCCGGCCGATGCAGCCGTCGGGCACCGCGAGCCAGGCCCGGGTGTCCGAGGCCATGCCCAGCAGGCCGCCGCCCAGCGGGGTGAGCCGCGCGGACAGGAACTCATCGGCCCACTGGTCGCCCGCGCCGCCGAACCGGGTGTCCAGCTGATGTGCCTGGACGGTGATCCGCGAGCCGTCCGAGGTCAGCAGGCATTGGCCGGACGAGCCCTCGGCGCCGGTGCGATCGCTGGTGATGGGCACCTCGGAGCTCTTGACGTCCGCTGTGCCGCCGCTTCTGCCCTCGAACAGCGCCGCCGCATCGTCCCGGCTGAAGGCCCCCCAGCAGGCCCGGTCCTCCGCGAACGGACCCGCCTCGGCCTGCCAGGCCACGCCCGCGCCACCGAGCAGCGCTCCCACGACGGCCCCGGTCACGGCCATGATCACGGCCAGCCGGGGGCGGCTGCGGGCCAGGCGCTGCCAGTGCCACACGGGGCGCCGCCGCTCGTGCAGCGGCACGCGGGTGCTGTTCTCGTTGTTCTCGTTGTTCTCGGAGTCGGTCATCGGCTCGATCCCCCAGGCGCGACGGGCGCGCAACCGACGCGTCGCGCAACGGCGTTGGCGAAGGTGGCGAAGTACGGTGTCGTCTCGTGCAGGGACGGGGCGAGCATCAGCACGGTGAGCGGGCGCCCCGCGCAGTCGGCCCGTACGACCTTGTAGTCGTCGGCGAAGACCCCCGTACCGCGCCAGCCGCGCCCCGGTGCCTTGCTGCCCGTGGCCCCGTCGAACAGCGCGGAGAGCCGCGGCTCGGCGACCATCAGTGCGTCGAAGTACCGGCCCTCACCGCGCTGCGTCCGTACCGAACAGGACTGGAGATCCCGGGTGACCGCGCCGACCTGGTACTCCAGGTCGCGGCCCTCCTCGCCGAACTCCAGGCCCCTGATCCGGCAGGCGCGGGTGAAGAAGGACTCCTCCTCCTCGGGCAGTGTGGTCATCGGTGAGGCGGCTTCGAGCGGCTTCGCCGGGGCGCAACCCGCCTTCCCCATCGCGCGGTTGGCGACCGCGACGAGCAACTCGGCCACGGACTGGGAGCCGCCGAGCCCCGCGTCGCCCGACATGGTGGAGTCGGGATAGACCGACTGTGCCGTCGAGTCGAGCGTCACCGCGGTCGGCCGCCCGTCGTGGGTGTCGCATCCCTTGGGCAGCACCAGCAGCGCATGCGTGCCGTCGGTGGCGCCCGGCAGCCAGTCGGGCAGCGGCATCGCCCGGTCGCCGAGGTATCCGCCGATCCACTCCATGCGCCGCCCGGCGTCCTCGGGCGCGGGGCCGTAGGTGACCGTGACCTCGGTCTCCTCCGTGACCTTGTCGCCATCGCTGCTGTAGCGCTCGGAGTGGAGCGCCACGGTGCACCGCCCGCGCGGCTGCCGCGGTGTCGGCGCGGTCTCCTTGGACGTACGGCTCGCGTTGTCCTCGTCGAGCGCCTCGCCGCTCAGGAAGCCCGGCCCGCTGTCCTCTTTCCAGGCACCCCAGCAGTAGCTGTCTTTCCCATCGAACGGCCAAGTGTCCGTGGCCCAGGTCCCGACCCCTGCCGCCACCAGCACCACCACGGCGCCGCCGACCAGAGCCACCCGGCGGCGCGCGCCGCCCATCAGCTGTTTCATTTATGCCCTTCCCCCGTGTGGCCGCCGATCCTACTCAGCGGCTCCGCATACGGCGTGAAGGGGCCATGGCAATTCCGTAGGCGTCAGCGGCTGTTCGACGCGGGCGGCTCGTCGAGCCGCACCGTGATGGTGACGCGCCCCTTCCCCTCGACCCGGGCGACCCCGTGCCCGGCCCGCTCGCTCCCGTCCAGATCCAGCACTATCGGCCAGCCTTCACCGGTGAAGTTGCGCCACCACAGCTTGCGTTCGGGCATCGCCACGGCGATCGTGACGACATCGGTGGCGCGCTGATAGGCGACCGGCGTACTGAAGCTGCGCCCCGACCGCCGCCCCGTATACGTGACGACCGTGAGCCGCCCACGCACCCTCCGCCCCCACCGCGGAGAGGACCGCAGCCCGACCATCCAGGCATTGAACCGGTCGGTGACTCGCTTCGGAAGCGGCCCTTTGTACCGCACACAAACCTCCAGGTGCCGAGGGACGGGGGAACGTGGCGTCACCGTAGCCCCGCGGATGGCGCACACCCCCGAAGTGAGACAGACGAGCGCCGAACCCTCTCGTATGGCACCCGCGCCAGGGCAACTGGACTGCTTATGAACTGACCCCGTTGACCTGGAACCACACCGCCTTCCCGGGCCCCGGTCCGTGGTGGCAGACGCCCCAGTCGGTGGCGGAGCTGCCGATGATGAGCAGCCCTCGGCCGTTCTCGGCGTCGGCGGTGTCCCGGGCAAGGCTGCGCTGGGCGGGGAAGCCGGGGGCATCGTCGCTCACGAGAACGCGCAGGGTGCCGTACGGTCCCCACTCGGCGTAGAGGGTGACGGGTGCCGAGCAGCCGCTGGTCCGGCAGGCGTTGACGGCGTTGGTGACGGCTTCGGAGGTCAGGAGCAGAGCCGTATCCGTTAAATCGGTGCGGTTCGCGCTGCGCAGGGCGGTGCGGACGGCTTCTCGGGCGGTACGGACCCAGCCGGGGTCGGGCGGGAAGACGAGGGAGAAGTCGGCGCGGGGGAACTGGGCGCTCATGGTGATGTTGCCTCCTTCGGCCAACGGCCGTTGGGCGGACGCCGGTTGGGCGATTCGTCTTCGACGGTAGAGATTTAGGTTTCCATACTGCAACCCATGTGGCTGGATTCCCTCCAACGAGTGGCCTTGCCTCCGCCAAGCGGGCAGACTGCTCACGATCACGAGGAGGTCGTCATGGGGCTACGGGCCAACCCGACGCAGCGGCAACGGCGTCTGGGGTCGGAACTGCGAAGGCTCCGCAATGAGCGAGGCTTGTCCGCAGCGGAGGCGGGGGCCTTCGCCGGTCTCGGCTCGCCGCACCTCGGGCACATTGAGGCGGGTCGAACGGCCATTCCCGAGGCGAAGCTCCGCGCGCTGCTCGCCGGATTCGGTTGCCAAGGTGAACCATTTGCCAACGTGCTCGTCGCCATGAGCGAGTCCAAGGGGAAGGGCTGGTGGTCGGACTACCGCAAATCCCCGCTCGCTCAGAGCGCTCATGATCTCGCGGAGCTTGAAGCGACTTCGGTGGCACACCGCTCGTTCCAGTGGATGTACGTGCCTGGGTTGCTCCAGACTCCTGAGTACGCGCGAGCCCTCACGACCGGAGGTGAGCCGGAGGCGGGTCGCGGCTTGCTGGACACGTACGTCGAGTTCCGGCTGAAGCGTCAGCAGGTCTTGGCCAGGGAGTCCCCGCCCACCTTTCACGCGGTCATCCACGAGGCGGCGTTCCATATGCAGTTCGTGGAGAACGGCGTTATGCGCCGCCAGATCGAGCACCTTGTGGAGATGGCTCGGCTGCCGCATGTCCACATCCAGCTCCTGCCGTTCAAGGCGGCCCTCTCCCCGGCGACGCCGGCGGCGGCGTTCGTCCTCTTCGGGGCCGAGGTGCCCGAGCTGGACACGGTCTACGTGGAGCACCCCGTGTCCTCGGCGTTCCTCGGAGACCAGACGCATCTCGCTCAGTACGGCACTGCTTTCGAACGCCTCACGACGGCGGCACTGCCACCGGTTGACCCGGCTCCCGAACGCGAGTCCTATATGCGTGGTGACTCACTTAGGCTCGTGCAGCATCTGCTGTACACGCTCTGAGGAGATCCTCATGTCCGGACTCGAATGGCGAAAGTCGAGTTTCAGCAGCGGAGTCGGAGGCCAAGACTGCGTCGAAGTCGCCATGACACTGAACGGCCTCATACACCTGCGCGAGAGCGACGACCCGGCGGCCGTCATCGCCACCGACCCGACCCGGTGGGACGCGTTCGTGCGGGGGATAAAGCGGGGCGACTTCGACCAGCTTCCGGAAAGCATCTGACCGCCGGGGCGCCAGTTCGGTCCGGTGCGGGGGCCGGTGGCGCGGTGCGGGTCTCGTCTCGCGCCTTCGGCGCCATTGAGCATGGGCACGGGGATGGGGGGCGAGGGCCTCGCCGCCGGCCGACGGGTCGGTGGTGGTGGGCCCGGTGGCGGCTCCTGTGGCCCTGGGCTAGGACCCGACCGGACCGACGGCCCCTCCGGGTACCCCTTCCGAAAGTGCTTGATCTGAAGCAACTAATTTGTCAAACGTTTTCCAGGGGGGTACCCCACCCCCCCCGGCGGTCCGGCATCGGCGCAAGCCCCTGAGCACGGGAGCCGCCACCGGCCCCGCCACCCACGGCTCGCCGCCAGGCGACGGAGGGCGCCCCCCACTCCCCGGCCCCATGCTCAAAGGCGCCGAAGGCGCGAGACGAGACCGTCAGTCGCTCGACGGCTCCCAGACCGCACAGTCGTGGGCGAAGAGCACACGGCGGGGGTCGAACTCGGTGAGGCGGTCGAGCCAGGGGCGGTACGGGGGAAGGGGATGCGCCATGCCATCGAGGGCGGCCCTGCGGGCCAGGTGGTCCGAGGTGAACCCGGAGGCGAAGTCGTGGGCCTGGCCGGCGAGAATCACCGTGCCGTCGGCCCGGCGGACGACCTCGTGCCGCACCAGATAGGCGAGCACCGGTTCGACCCGTGGCTCCGGCCCGCCCGTTTCTGAGGCGGGTCGGACGAAGTAGCCGAGGTCGAGGCGGCGCACGGAGATGTCGTTGGCCATCCCGCCATGGTCGGGTGATGCGCGGCGTGCTCGCTCGGCGCTCTGCCGAGGGCAGAGCGGCTGGGCCATTTCACCAGATTCGCAGCGGCTATTTTTTTCGGGAACCCCTCTGCCTGAGGCAGTGGAGTAAGTCAAGCCTTACTTTTGCGGTTCCGCATCCCTATATTGGAGATCGGCGCGTTCCAAATCTGGCGCGTTCAAGCAGGGTTGCACTCCTGCTTACACAGCCCTGTTCATGTATTCGCTCGACGAGATCAACTGGGGAGCGCTCGACATGAGTCGAGAAATCAACAAGAAGGCGATCCAATGTCTGCACCTCCTGGAAAGCTTCGACTTCAGCGCTGTACGGACGATGTGCACGCAGACCGCCACCGTATGGCATAACGACGGCACGGGAGAGCAGACACTGGACGAGAAGCTCAAGCAGCTCGAAAGCATGGTGCCCAAGGTCAGTTCAATGCGCTATGACATCACCCGCCAGTTCTGGAACGCCGATGAGGTTCTCCAGCAGCAGGTACTCCACCTACTCACCACCGATGGGAGCCGCAGTGAGATTCACGCGGCGATGTATTTCCGTTTTCGCGGGAACCTCATTGACCGCATCGAGGAATACGCGTACGAGGCGGGACGGGCATGAGGGAAGGGAAGGTCCCCGTACCCGGAGGCGAGGTCTGGTACCGCAGGACAGGGGGCGGGGGCGTGCCTCTGCTTCTTGTGCACGGAGGGCCCGGCTACCCGAGCGACCCGCTGTTCGAGGCATTCGAGCCGCTCGCGGACGAACGCGAGGTGATTTGGTACGACCAGCTCGGCGTCGGGCGTTCGGATCCGATCGACGACGTCTCGCTGCTTACCGTGGACCGATTTCTCGATGAACTCGGCGCGGTCAGCGAAGGTCTTGGCCTGGAAAGGCCTCATGTCTACGGACATTCCTGGGGAGCCATGCTCGGCCTTCAGTATGCCGCGGAACGGAATCCGGACTGGACCAGTCTGATCTGCGCAAACGGACTGGCCAGTGTGAACCGCTTCGAGGCGGAGGTCCGGGATCTCATGAGGGCGCTCCCGGGCGACGTACTGGACCGCACCTACGGCCGTGAACTGAGGGGCGAGACGAACGACCCCGACTACTGGGCCGCCCAGGGGGAATATGTCCGCGCCTGCGTGCTGCGCACCTCCACGATGCGGCTCGATCCGGAACTCATGAGCATGGCGACCTTCCGGACAATGATCGGGCACGCGGACTATCACATCACCGGCACGCTCAAGGGCTGGGACATATTCGGCGAACTCGAGCGGATTCGCGTCCCTACCCTCGTGCTCGGCGGGGAATTCGACGAATGCGTTCCCGCACACCTCGCCGATATCGCCGACCGCATACCGGACGCCGAACACGTGACACAGCCCGGGGCGGCTCATATGGGATACCTGGAGGAACCACCCCTGCGCCGTGCCTACGTCGGATTGATCCGGGATTACCTGGCACGCGTTGAAGCACGGACGCACCGGACGGGGCTCCCGGCGTCAGGGTGAGCGCAGGTAGTTGTAGACCGTGGCCCGTGAGACGCCCAGCAGTTCGGTGACCACCTGGACGGAGTGCTTCACCTGGAGGAAGCCGCTGGTCTTGAGGGTGCGGACGAGTTCCTTCTTGGCGGGGGTGCCGAGGCTGCGTGGGGTCTGGCCGCGGGCGGCGGCGAATTCCTCGATGACGGTGCGCAGCTCCGCGGCGGTACGGGCGCGGAGGGTTTCGGTGAGCGGCTGTTGCTGCTCATCGGTCCGGACGAGGTTGTTGAGGCTGCGGGCGACGCTTGCGAAGAGGGAGACGTCCAAGTTGAGGCAGATGGCGGCGACGTACTGGCCCGCGCCGTTCTTGATGCCGATCGAGGTGCTCTTCGCCGGGCGGCCGTCCGGGAAGCGGTTGGCGTAGTTCTGGACGATGTCGGGGAAGCCGGGGTCCTGGATCCGGGCCAGGCCCAGCTCGGTGGTGGGCTGGCCCACCTCGCGGCCGGAGAGATTGCTCTCGATGGCGCGGATGGACTGGTCGGGGTTGCGCAGATCGTGGAGGACCACCTCGCACAGCCCCGGGAACATCCGGCCGATGGCGACCACGATCTTCTCGGCCTCGCGCAGCAGCAGCTCGTCCTCGGGTGTTCCCGTCGTCTCCTGACGCTTCTCCTCGGTCAACCGAAGAGCTCCGTCATCGTCGGTGCCGCCTTCAGGCCCGACCCGGTCAGCAGCACCACCGTGGTCTCCCCGGGGCGGATCGCGCCCCGGGCCCGGAAGACCTCGATCGCCGCGGCGGCCGTCGCGCTGGTCGGCTCCGCGTACAGCCCCATCGCGGCCAGCCGGCGGACCGCCGCGGCGATCGCGTCCTCCGGGATGGCCGCCATGTCGCCGTCCGAGCGGCGGATGGCGCGCAGCACCTCGGGGAAGCGGACGGGCTCCCGGATCGCCGTGCCCTCGGCGATGGTCGGGGCGTGGTCGAACGGCACCGGGGCTTCGGTGCCCGCGCGGAACGCGGCGTGGAGCGGTGCGCAGTGGGCGGGCTGGGCCACGAGCAGCCGGGGGCGGCGGGCGATCTGGCCCGCGGCGAGCAGCTCGGAGAAGCCGAGGTCGCAGCCGAGCACGGTGCTGCCCGCGCCCGCCACGGTCACCACGGCGTCCGGCGCCGTGAAGCCCAGGTCCTCCCACAGCTCGTATGCCAAGGTCTTGGTGCCCTGGAGGAAGAAGGGGTGCCAGTTGTGGCTGGCGTAGTACGTATGGGCCGACTGGCGCAGCGCCTCCGCCGCGGTGGCGTCCCGGTCGCCGGGGACCAGCTCGACCTCGGCACCGTACGCCCGGCTCTGGAGGATCTTCGCGGGGGAGGTGGCGGCGGGGGCGAGGATCCTGGCCCGGATGCCGGCCGCGGCGCAGTAGGCCGAGACGGAGGCCCCGCCGTTGCCGGAGCTGTCCTCGATGACCTCCCGTACGCCTCGCTGGGCGAGGAGCGAGATCATCACGCTGGTGCCGCGGTCCTTGAAGCTGCCGGTGGGGCTGAACCACTCCAGCTTGAAGAGAATCCGATCCTCCCCCCAGTCCTTCTCGACCAGCGGGGTGCACCCTTCACCCAGTGACACCGGGGCGTCGATGCGCACCGGGAGGGCCGCTCGGTAGCGCCAGAGTGACCGGGCCCCGGTGTCCACCTGCTCGCGGGTGATGCCGGGCAGCGCGGAGACGGTGAGGGGAGCCCCGTCGTCACCGCACCAGCGGGGGTCGTCGATGGAGTACGTGGCTCCGGAGCGCTCGTCGACGTAGTGGGCTTCGGCTCGTGGTTCGGCTCGTGGTTCAGCTCGCACCTTAGATATTTTGTTTAGTTCTATATGCCCAGTCAAGGGCGGGACGGGCGGCTCCAGCGGGTCGCGAGTGCGTTGCGAGAGCCGCTCAAGCGTGGGCGAACAGCCGTTCAAGCACCACCGCGACCCCGTCCTCTTCATGGGACGGTGCCACCTCATCGGCTATCGCCATCAGATCCGGATGTGCGTTGCCCATCGCGACCCCGTATCCGGACCAGCCCAGCAGCGGGATGTCATTGGGCATGTCGCCGAACGCGATCGTCTCCGCGGGGGTGAACCCCATGCGGTCGGCGGCCAGTTGCAGCCCCATCGCTTTGTCCGTCCCGGCGGGGAGCACCTCGATCATGCCCTTCTCGGAGTGGGTCACCGCCACCTCGCCCGCGCCCACCCGCTCCGCGGTCTCGGCGACCAGCCCGTCCGCCACCGTCCGATGGCGCATCAGCACCTTCTCGATCGGCGCCGCCCACAGCTTCTCCCGCTCGGCCAGCCCCCACTCCGGGCGCATCCGGTCGGTGAAGCGGGCGGTGACGACGAAGCGGTTCTCGGGCGCCGCCGTCACCACGGCGAGCTCCAGCGGCCCCGCGCCCAGCGCCTCCTCCGTGCGCTCCACCACCGACCGGGCCAGCTCCCGGTCCAGCGACGCCGAGACCAGCAGCCGGTCCGCGGAGGCGTCGTACAACTGCGCGCCCTGTCCGCACACGGCGAGCCCCCGGTAGCCGATCGCGACCAGGAACTCCCGGCAGGACGCGGCCGGGCGCCCGGTGGCCACCAGATGCCGCGCCCCGGCGGCCCGGACGAGGGCGAGCGCCTCACGGGTGCGGGGCGAGACCGTCAGATCCTTGCGCAGCAGCGTGCCGTCGAGGTCGGTGGCCACCAGCGGGAAGCGGGGCCGTCCGGCGGTACGGGGCCGGGGGAGCAGCACGCCCGGAGCGGCGACGGCGCCGGTTGCGGTTACGGATGAGGCGGATACGGACGTGGATACAGACGCGTCAGCGGTGTCGGCGGTGTGCACGGTGGCCGGTGGTCCCTTTCGTCACGCTCATCGTGCTCATTCCGCGTCGATCAGCGCGACACATGGAGCCCCTGAACTCATGTCGACCTTTGACCTCATGTCGACCTTGCGGAACAGAGAATGGCGGGTCCGCCGGGGGCGATCAAGCCGTGCAGATCACGGCCACCTGCCTCGGCAGCCGGTACGGCAGCGAGCCGTACCACGCGCATGACAGCACGAAACCGAAGGAGAGACAGACGACCCCGCCGACCGCGTCCATCCAGAAGTGGTTGGCGGTGGCGACGATCACCAGCAGCGTGGCCGAGGGGTAGAGCAGCCCCAGCATCTTCACCCACACCGGACGGGCCAGCGTGGCGATGGTCAGACCGCACCACAGCGACCAGCCGATGTGCATCGAGGGCATCGCCGCGTACTGGTTCGACATATCGGCGAGGTTTCCCGAGGCCATCGAGCCCCAGGTGTTGTGCGCCACCACGGTGTCGATGAAATGGCCGCCGCTCATCAGCCGGGGCGGGGCCAGCGGAAAGAAGTAGTAGCCGAGCAGGGCCACGCCCGTGGTCGCGAAGAGTGCCAGCCGGGTGGCGGCGTAGCGGCCCGGATGCCAGTGGTAGAGCCACACCAGCACGCTGAGCGTCACGATGAAGTGGAGCGTCGCGTAGTAGTAGTTCATGCCCACGATCAGCCAGCTGACCGAGTCGATCGCATGGTTGACGCCCCGTTCGAAGGCCATGCCGAGCCGGTGCTCCCACTCCCAGATCCAGCCCGCGTTGCGCAGCGCCTCCGGCCGCTGCTCCGGGACGGCGTTGCGAATCAGCGAATAGGTCCAGTAACTGACGGCGATGAGGACGATCTCGAACCAGAGCCGGGGCCTTCTGGGCGTACGCAACCGGTCCATCAGGGTGTGGTGCGGCGCCCGTGCCGCATCGGTGTCCGCGAGAGGTGCCGGGGTGGCCATTCGGCCCGCCGTCGTCCTGATAGTCGCTCCACCCATAGGGCAACAGTCTGCCAGACGACGTCCACCCGGAGATCATCCGCGGCATCGGGTCTTGATTGCTTATGTCCTGGTCCGGGGGCCCTCTATAGGGCGTATGTGCACCTATGTCCCCCGGTCAGGGTCTAGGCCGTGCCCCCGGCCGCCCGGCCCCGCGCCTCCACACCGTAGGCCGACGCCGTCGAGCCGCGCACCACCAGTTCGGGGAGGAAGACGAACTCGCTGGGCGGGGCCGGAGTGCCGCCGATCTCCTCCAGCAGCGCCCGCACCGCCGCCTGCCCCATCGACTGCACCGGCTTACGGATCGTGGTCAGCGGCGGATCGGTGAAGGCGATCAGCGGGGAGTCGTCGAAGCCGACCACCGAGACGTTCTGAGGGACCCCCAGACCTCGCTGCCGGGCCGCCCGGATGGCGCCCAGCGCCATCATGTCGCTCGCGCACACCACTGCCGTACAGCCCCGGTCGATCAGCGCGGTCGCCGCCGCCTGGCCGCCCTCCAGGGTGTACAGCGAATGCTGGATCAGCTCCTCGGACTCCTCCGGGGAGAGCCCCAGCCGGTCCCGCATCGCCTGCTGGAAGCCTTCGATCTTGCGCAGTACGGGAACGAACCGCTTCGGCCCGAGCGCGAGACCGATCCGGGTGTGCCCGAGCGAGACCAGATGGGTGACCGCCAGCCCCATCGCCGCCCGGTCGTCGGGGGAGATGAACGGCGCCCGCACCTTCGGCGAGAAGCCGTCCACCAGCACGAACGGAACACCCTGGCCGCGTAGCTGGTCATAGCGCTGCATATCGGCCGAGGTGTCCGCGTGCAGCCCCGAGACGAAGATGATCCCGGCCACGCCCCGGTCCACCAGCATCTCGGTCAGCTCGTCCTCCGTCGAGCCGCCGGGAGTCTGGGTGGCCAGCACCGGGGTGTAGCCCTGCCGGGTGAGCGCCTGCCCGATGACCTGGGCGAGCGCGGGGAAGATCGGATTCTCCAGCTCGGGGGTGATCAGTCCCACCAGCCCGGCGCTGCGCTGCCGCAACCGCACGGGCCGTTCATAGCCGAGGACGTCCAGGGCGGCGAGGACGGACTCGCGGGTGGCCGTGGCCACCCCCGGCCTGCCGTTGAGGACGCGGCTGACGGTGGCTTCGCTGACCCCCGCCTGGGCTGCGATGTCAGCAAGCCGTGCGGTCATGGAGTGGGACTGTACCGGTCGCGTGTCAGATTGCCCACCACGCGCACGAATCAGGCGGAATGCGTACGGTTCCGGCCCCGTACGAAAGCGGCGCCGACGACAGCAGGGCGCGCCCCGGGACCGGCAGTTCGACCTCTTCCCCGAGCGTGTTGAGCGTGCACACCAGGCCCGGCCGGGAGAGCGCGAGCACCCCCGCCGGGGCCTCCAGCCAGCTCATCGGCCCGTCCCCCAGGCCCGGCAGCTCACGGCGCAGCGCGAGCGCGCCGCGGTACAGCTCCAGCGTGGAGCCGGGGTCGCCGGTCTGCGCCTCCACGGACAGCCCGGACCAGGCGTCCGGCTGGGGCAACCAGCTTCCGCCGGGGCCGAAGCCGTAACTCTCGCCGGAGCGGGTCCAGGGCAGGGGCACCCGGCAGCCGTCGCGGAAGCCGTCCTGCCCGTTCTGGCCGTCCTCCCCGTCGGGGGAGGTGCGGAAGAAGGCCGGGTCCTGGCGCGCCTCGTCCGGCAGGTCGGTCACCTCGGGAAGGCCCAGCTCCTCGCCCTGGTAGAGGTAGGACGAGCCGGGCAGGGCGAGGGTGAGCAGGGCCGCGGCACGGGCGCGGGCGAGCCCCTGCCCCGGGCCGCCGTCGGCTCCGTCGGCGTAACGGGTGGTGTGCCGGACCACGTCGTGGTTGGAGAGCACCCAGGTGGTGGGGGCGCCGACGGAGCGGGTCGCGGCCAGCGACTCGTCGATCACCTCGCGCATCGCGGCCGCGTCCCACGGGCACTTGAGGAACTGGAAGTTGAACGCCTGGTGCAGCTCGTCGGGGCGTACGTAGAGGGCCAGCCGCTCGGCGGTGGGCGCCCATGCCTCGGCGACGCCGATCCGGTCACCGGGGTAGGAGTCCAGCAGCCGGCGCCAGGAGCGGTGGATCTCGTGCACCCCGTCCTGGTCGAAGAACGGCAGCACCTGGGAGCCGATCAGCTTGGCCTGTTCGGTGCGGCCGATGTCGGGCAGCCCGGCGGCCTTGACCATGCCGTGCGCGACATCGATCCGGAAGCCGTCCACGCCCAGGTCCAGCCAGAAGCGCAGCACCGAGTCGAACTCGGCGCGGACCTCGGGGGAGTCCCAGTTGAGGTCGGGCTGCTCGGGGGCGAAGAGGTGCAGATACCACTCGCCCAGGGTGCCGTCCGGATCGGTGGTACGGGTCCAGGCGGGGCCGCCGAAGACCGACTCCCAGTCGTTGGGCGGCAGTTCGCCGTGCGCGCCGCGGCCGCGGCGGAAGTGGTACCGGGTGCGGGCCGCGCCGCCGGGCTCGGCGAGCGCCTCGCGGAACCATGGGTGCTGGTCCGAGCTGTGGTTCGGGACGACGTCCACGATCACCCTCAGCCCCAGCTCATGGGCGGTGCGCACCAGGTCGTCGGCGTCGCCGAGGGTGCCGAAGAGCGGGTCCACGGTGCGGTAGTCGGCCACGTCGTAGCCGCCGTCGGCCTGCGGGGAGGCGTAGAAGGGGGTCAGCCAGACGGCGTCCATACCCAGCCCGGCGAGGTGCGGCAGCCGCTCCCGCACCCCGCGCAGATCGCCGATCCCGTCGCCGTCGCTGTCGGCGAAGGACCGTACGTACACCTGGTAGATGACGGCGTCGCGCCACCATCCGGGGCTCTCGGACGGTCGCACCGGCTCGGTGGGAAGGGAGGTCGTGAGCTCCTGGGTCATGGCGCGAACGTAACAGCTCTGCAATGCCTTGCGGAAGAGCTTGCAGGGCGCGCTGATGCCCTTGGCGGGGGCTCCGGTCGTGCTGTGGGCGCATGTCAAGCGCCTGAAGGGGAGCGGAGCGGCTACCGCGGGGACACGCGGACGTAACGATGCCGGGTGCCTTGCAGAAATTTGCCGCAAGCTCTTTCGGCGGGCTTGCGGCCCTGTTACGTTCCTCCGCAACCCGGGGCCGCGACGGAGCGGCCGGCTTTGGAGGAGTTCAGATGCGACGTGGCATAGCGGCCACCGCACTCGTCGCGGCCATGGCGCTCGCGGCGACGGCATGCGGCGGTGACGACGGCGGCAGCGGCGGCGACAAGAAGTCCGGCGGCAAGCTCTCCGGCACCGTGACCTACTGGGATACGTCGAACGAGGCGGAGAAGGGCACCTACAAGGAGCTCGCCCTCGGCTTCGCGAAGAAGCACCCCGACGTCAAGGTCAACTACGTCAACGTGCCCTTCGGCGAGGCGCTGGCCAAGTTCAAGAACGCCGCGGGCTCCGGCGGCTCCGGCGCGCCCGATGTGCTGCGTACCGAGGTCGCCTGGACCCAGGACCTCGCCAACATCGGCTATCTCGCCCCGCTGGACGGCACCCCCGCCCTCGCGGACCAGTCCGACTATCTGCCCAAGGCCCTGGCGGGCGCCAAGTTCAAGGGCAAGACCTACGCCGTACCGCAGGTCATCGACACCCTCGGCCTCTTCTACAACAAGAAGATACTCAAGGAGGCCGGGGTCCAGCCGCCCAAGGACTGGACCGAGCTCAAGGCCGCCGCCAAGAAGATCAAGGAGAAGACCGGCAAGACCGGTCTGTATCTGCGCGGCGACGACGCCTACTGGTACCTGCCCTTCATCTACGGCGAGGGCGGCGACCTCCTCGACACCGGCGCCAAGCAGGTCACCATCGACGACGAGCCCGGCATCAAGGCGTTCGCGGCCGCCCGAGACCTGGTCACCGCCAAGGCGGCGGAGACCGATGCCACCGATGGCTGGGACAACATGCAGAACGCCATCAAGAACGGCGACGTCGCGATGACGATCAACGGGCCGTGGGCGATCGAGGACACCCTGGCGGGCAAGGCGTTCAAGGACAAGTCCAACCTCGGTGTGGTCCCCGTCCCGGCCGGCAGCAAGGGCCAGGGCGCGCCGCAGGGCGGCCAGAACCTCACCGTCTACGCCGGATCGAAGAACCTGGACGCCTCCTACGCCTTCGCCCAGTACATGAGCTCGGCCGAGGTCCAGGCCAAGACCACCGAGAAGCTGTCGCTGCTGCCCACCCGCACTTCCGTCTACGCCAACAAGTCGGTCGCCGCGAACCCCAATGTGAAGTTCTTCAAGGCCGCCGTCGACAAGGCCGTCGAGCGCCCCTGGATCCCCGAGGGCAACAGCCTCTTCCAGGCGATCCTGGTGCAGTTCCCGAACGTCCTCACCGGCAAGACCTCACCCGAGAAGGCCGCGAAGTCGGCCGGTGACGCGTACCGCAAGCTCCTCAAGGGCGACTGGAAGTAGGGCCGGCGACGATGGCTGTCGACACCAGCCGGCCGCTGGACCCGGCCGCGGGCGCGAAGGGCGCCCCCGGCCGGGTCCGTAAGGCCGGAACTCCGCCGTCGCGCGGAATCCGCAACGCACTGGCCCGCCATTGGTACGCCTGGGCCATGGTCGCGCCCGTCGTGGTCGTCATCGGGCTGATCATCGGCTATCCGCTGGTCCGCGGCCTCTATCTGTCGCTGACCGACGCCAACGAGGCCAATGTCGAGCGCACCATCGGGATCAACCACATCCCCGCCACCTACAAGACGGTCGGCCTCGACAACTTCAAGGCCATCCTGGAGGACCAGGTCTTCTGGGACCGGCTCGGCTGGACCGTCACCTGGACCGTCTGCTGTGTGGCGCTCACCTTCTCGATCGGCCTGGGCCTGGCCGTACTGCTCAACCGGCGGTTCGCCGGGCGCACCCTCTACCGGTCGCTGCTGATCCTGCCCTGGGCCGTCCCCGCCTTCGTCTCCGTCTTCGCCTGGCGGCTGCTCTACAACGAGAAGAACGGCATCCTCAACAAGGTGCTCGACGGCGGCGGGATCGACGCGGTGCCCTGGCTCAACGACCCCACCATGGCCAAGGCGTCGGTGATCGCCGTGAACATCTGGCTCGGGGTGCCGTTCATGCTGGTCGCGCTGCTCGGCGGGCTGCAGTCCATCCCCGGTGAGCTCTACGAGGCCGCCGAGATGGACGGGGCGAGCCCCTGGCAGCGGTTCCGCCACATCACCCTGCCCGGGCTGCGCTCGGTCAGCTCCACCGTGATCCTGCTGTCCACCATCTGGACGTTCAACATGTTCCCGGTGATCTTCCTGCTGACCCGCGGCGGACCCGGCGACGCCACCGAGATCCTGGTGACGTACGCCTACCGGCTCTCCTTCGTCAACAGCCCGCGCGACTTCGCCGGTGCCTCGGCCTGGGGTGTGCTGATCCTGCTCATCCTCATGCTCTTCGCGGTGGTCTACCGCCGTTCGCTCCGCAAGCAGGGAGAGGTGTGGTAGCCATGCGCGACCAACGACGCGGCCCGCTCGCCTCCGTCGGGCTGCACACGACGCTCGTCATCGCCTCCGCCGTCGCGGTCTTCCCGCCGCTGTGGCTGGTGGTGACCTCGTTCAAGCCCAAGAGCGAGGCGTTCAGCACCGATGTGGTGAAGAACCCGACACTGCGGAACTATCAACACGTCCTGGGCGACACCGAGTTCCTGACCTGGTTCGGCAACTCGCTGTTCATCGTGGTCATCACCACGATCCTGGGCGTCTTCATCGCGGCCACCACCGGCTACGCCGTCAGCCGCTTCCGCTTCCCCGGGATGCGCCCGCTGATGTGGCTGCTGCTGATCACCCAGATGTTCCCGGTGGCCATCCTCATCGTGCCGCTCTACAACATCATGTCGACGCTGGGCTGGCTCAACCAGCCGATCTCGCTCATCGTCACCTACCTCACCGTCGCCGTGCCGTTCTGCGCCTGGATGATGAAGGGCTTCTTCGACACCATCCCGGTGGAGATCGACGAATCGGGCCGGGTCGACGGACTCAACCCGTTCGGGACCTTCTGGCGCCTCGTCGTCCCGCTGGCCAAGCCGGGGCTCGCGGTGACCGCGTTCTACACCTTCATCACCGCCTGGGCCGAGGTCGCCTACGCCTCCGCCTTCATGACGGGCGAGGACAACCTCACGCTCGCCGCCGGGCTGCAGACCTTCGTCAACCAGTACACCTCCGACTGGGGCTCCATGACGGCCGCGGCCGTCATGATCGCCATCCCGGCGGCGCTGGTGTTCTCCTGGGCCCAGCGCCATCTCGTCGCGGGGCTCACGGCCGGAGCGACCAAGTCGTGACGAGCCCACCCGCGGCGGGGCCGCGGCTCGCCGATATCGCCGCACAGGCCAAGGTCAGCGAGGCCACCGTCAGCCGGGTGCTCAACGGCAAGGCGGGGGTGGCGGACACCACCCGGCAGCGGGTGCTCGCCGCCCTCGACGTCCTCGGCTACGAGCGGCCGGTGCGGCTGCGGCGGCGCAGCGCCGGGCTGGTCGGCCTGGTGATCCCGGAGCTGACCAACCCGGTCTTCCCCGCCTTCGCGCAGATCATCGAGCAGGTGCTGGCCGGGCATGGCTACACCCCGATCCTGTGCACCCAGATGCCCGGCGGCGCCACCGAGGACGAACTGGTGGAGCAGTTGGAGGAGCGCGATGTGGCGGGCATCGTCTTCATGTCCGGACTGCACGCCGACACCACGGCCGACCCCGCCCGCTATGCCCGGCTGGCCGGCCGCAAGGTGCCGTTCGTACTGATCAACGGGTACAACGAGCACATCCAGGCCACCTTCGTCTCACCCGATGACCGGGCGGCGGCGCGGATGGCCGTCCGCCATCTGTCCGCGCTCGGCCACCACCGGATCGGCCTCGCGGTGGGGCCCGCCCGTTACGTCCCGGCGCAGCGCAAGGTCGAGGGGTTCCTCGCGGCGAGCACCGAGCTGCTCGGCCGATCGCCCGGCGAGGCGGGGGAGTTGGTGCGGCATACGCTCTTCAGCGTCGAGGGCGGGCAGGTGGCGGCGGCCACCCTGCTGGACCAGGGCTGTACGGGCATCGTGTGCGGCAGCGATCTGATGGCGCTCGGGGTGATCCGGGAGGCGGCCCGGCGGGGGCTGCGGGTGCCGCACGAGGTGTCGGTGGTCGGCTTCGACGACTCCCCGCTGATCGCCTTCACCGATCCGCCGCTGACCACCGTCCGGCAGCCGGTGCAGTCGATGGCGACGGCGGCGGTGGGGGCGCTGCTGGAGGAGATGGCCGGAAACCCGGTGCAGCACACGGAGTTCGTCTTCCAGCCGGACCTGGTCGTCCGCGGCTCGACGGCCCAGGCGCCGCCTACCGTTTAGGAACCGGTACCTCTCCGCCCGCCGGGCACCTGGACGCCGTAGCGGGCCATCTTGCGGTAGCTGGTGGCGCGGCCCATGGCCAGCTTGGCCGCGGCCCGTGCCCAGCTTGGCCGCGGCCCGTGCCACCGTCGTGCCCGGCTCGGTCGGGCAGCGCACGATCTCGTCCCGTTCGAGAAGCTGCATACGGGTCAGCCGGCCGCCCGACCGGGTGAACACCTCGGCCGGGAGATGCCGGGTGTCGATCACATCCGTGCGCCTGCACATCACCACGTACCCTTTGGACCGGTTCCAGGACGCCCTGGACGCCCTGGACGCCCTGGACGACCTCGACGCCGGACGGATTCGCGGGCGCGCCATTCTCGTCCCCTGACCGCCGGCCCTGGAACACCGCCGGTCCACGCCAAGGGGCCGGCCGATCCGCAACAACGTGAGGAACCCCCAATGATCTTCATCACCGCGAAGTTCCGTGTTCTGCCCGAGCATGCGGACCGGTGGCCCGAGATCGCCGGCGATTTCACCCGGGACACCCGCGCCGAGCCGGGCTGTCTTTGGTTCGACTGGTCCCGCAGTGTCGAGGACCCGGACGAGTACATCCTGGTCGAGGCGTTCCGCGACGAGGAGGCCGGTGCGGCCCACGTCAACTCGCCGCACTTCAAGGCCGCGCAGCGGACCCTGCCGCCGCATCTCGCCGCGACCCCGCGGATCGTCAACATGAACGTCCCGCAGGAGGACTGGTCCCTCCTCGGGGAGATGGCCGTCGAGGACCGCGACTGATCCACGGCCGTCGAACCGGTCCGACCGGCCGGGCGCGTGAGGCCCGTTGACTGGACCCCCGGCCGGCCGGACCGGAGAACGTGGTTGAACGTAACACCGCCGCAATTGCTTGCGAAAGGTCTTGCAACTACAAAAACTCGCGAGTACGTTCCCGTCACCACCCCCCACTGACGTCTTGCAGCAAGAACCTTCAACTGGCCTTACGGGCATGGCGCGTTGCCGTACGAGGCTCAATCGGCACCCCCGAACTCCCCCCACGGAGGAACGATGGCCAGCAGCCGCATCCCCCTTGCCACCGCAATCGCCCTCGCGGCGAGCGCGGCGGCGCTCGTCGCCCTGCCCCAGACCGCGCGGGCGACACCGCCCGGTACCAAGGACGTCACCGCCGAACTCTTCGAGTGGAAGTACGACTCCGTCGCCAAGGAGTGCACCAGCACCCTCGGCCCCGCCGGATACGGCTATGTCGAGGTGTCCCCGGCCACCGAGCACATCCAGGGCGGCCAGTGGTGGACCTCCTACCAGCCCGTCAGCTACAAGATCGCCGGGCGGCTCGGCGACCGCACCGCCTTCAAGAACATGATCGACACCTGTCACTCGGCGGGCGTCAAGGTGGTCGCCGACGCGGTCATCAACCACATGTCCGCCGGATCCGGCACCGGCACCGGCGGCTCCTCGTACACCAAGTACACCTATCCCGGGATCTACCAGGCCCAGGACATGGACGACTGCACCTCGCAGATCAGCAACTACCAGGACCGCTGGAATGTGCAGCACTGCGAGCTGGTGGGCCTCGCCGACCTGGACACCGGTGAGAGTTACGTCCGCACCCGGATAGCGCAGTACCTGAACGACCTGCTCTCGCTCGGCGTGGACGGCTTCCGCGTCGACGGCGCCAAGCACATCCCGACCGAGGACCTGGCCGCCATCAAAAGCCAGTTGAGCGACCCCGGCGTCTACTGGAAGCAGGAGGTCATCTACGGCGAGGGCGAGGCGGTCTCCCCGACGGAGTATCTGCGCAACGGCGATGTGCAGGAGTTCCGCTACGGCCGGGACCTCAAGCGGGTGTTCCAGGGCGAGAAGCTGGCGTCTCTGAAGAACTTCGGCGAGGGCTGGGGCTATATGGCGAGCGGCCAGTCCGGTGTCTTCGTCGACAACTGGGACACCGAGCGGAACGGCTCCACCCTCACCTACAAGAACGGCGCCGACTACACCCTCGCCAACGTCTTCATGCTGGCCTGGCCCTACGGCTCCCCGGACGTCCACTCCGGCTACGAGTTCAGCGACAACGACGCGGGCCCGCCGAACGGCGGCACGGTCGGCGCCTGTTACCAGGACGGCTGGAAGTGCCAGCACAAGTGGCCCGAGATCATGAGCATGGTCGCCCTCCGCAACACGGCCCGGGGCGCATCGGTGACCAACTGGTGGGACAACGGCAGCAACGCCATCGCCTTCGGACGCGGCGACAAGGCGTACGTGGCCATCAACCACGAAAGCGGCTCCCTCACCCAGACCTTCCAGACCTCGCTCCCGGCCGGCGGCTACTGCGATGTGCAGAGCGGCAAGGCCGTGACGGTCGACTCCTCGGGGAAGTTCACCGCCACGCTGGGCGCGAATACGGCGGTGGCCTTGCACACCGGGGCCCGTAGCTGCGGGTAGGCCGCGGCCTTCACCGGCGGGCCCGGAGGCAAGGGGCTCCGCCCCTGCCCCGGGGGTCCGGCTTGGGCCCGGGGGTCCGGCTTGGGCCCGGGGGTCCGGCTTGGGCCCGGGGGTCCGGCTTGGGCCCGGGGGTCCGGCTTGGGCCCGGGGGCCCGGCTTGGGCCCGGGGGCCCGGCTGGGTCCGGGGTTCCGCCCCTGGCCTGGGCTCGGCCCGTGCCCCGGACCCCGGGCACGGCCCCGGGCTCCGGGTTCCGCCTGCCCGGCCGTCGCCCCGGGCACCAGGTCCCGGGCTCCGCACCAGGCCCCGGGCTCCGCCCCTGCCCCGGGCATCGAATCGCCCCCGACGTCCTCCCCGCTCCCCGGGCGGGGCCGGAGGCCGCCTCCGGCCCCGCCCGGGGAGCGGGGGCGCGGAGCCCGCACCCACACCACACCTCAAGGAGCCACCAGCCCCGTGAAACCCCCGAGAGCCACCCTCTTTCGCACCGCCGCCGCGTTCGCCACCCTGGCCCTGGGCGCGGCGGCCGTGCCCGCCGTAGCGCAGACCGCCCGGGCCGCGACGCCCGCCACCGCGGAGGCGACGCCCGCCGAGGCGCAGTGGATCGACCGCACCACCGTCGTGTGGAAAGCCGAGCACACCGCCGAGACCGTCGAAGAGCTGAGCTACGCCGACGGCGGCACCCTGCGGCTGACCCCGGCCTCCCTGACCGATGCCCAGAAGGCCGCCTACCCCCATCTGGCCGGCCGCCCCGCCTATCGCCTCGACCCGCGCGACCGCGGCAAGGCCGCCACCGCGCTGCGTGGCTCGCTCGCCGCCGTCCAGCGCGCGGCCGACGACCACGACCACATACTGCACCGCACCGGGGTGCAGATCCCCGGCGTCCTGGACGACCTCTACGCGGACCGGGCGCGCTCGGCCCGCCTCGGCCCGGTCTTCCACGGGGCCCGCCCCACCCTCTCGGTGTGGGCGCCGACCGCCCGGAGCGTGTCGCTCGACCTCGACGGGCGCACCGTCGCCATGCGGCGGGACCCCGGCAGCGGGGTGTGGAGCGTGACCGGCGGCCCCGAGTGGCGGGACAAGCCCTACCGCTACCGGGTCAAGGTCTGGGCGCCGAGCGTCGGGAAGACCGTCACCAACGAGGTCACCGACCCCTATTCGACCGCCCTGACCGCCGACTCCGCCCGCAGCCTGGTCACCGACCTGGCCGATCCCCGGCTCGCCCCCGCCGGCTGGGCGTCGCTGAAGAAGCCCGCGGCCGTCCCGCTGCGCGACGCCCGTATCCAGGAGCTGCAGATCCGCGACTTCTCCAGCGCGGACCGCACCAGCGCCCACCCCGGCCAGTACCTCGCCTTCACCGACCGCGACTCGGACGGGATGCGGCACCTCGGGCGGCTGGCCCGGTCCGGCACCTCGTACGTCCACCTGCTGCCCGCCTTCGACTTCGGCACCGTCCCGGAGCGGCGGTCCGACCAGGCCCGGCCCGGCTGCGAGCTGGCCGCCCTGCCGGGGGACTCCGACCAGCAGCAGAAGTGCGTGGCCGAGACGGCCGCGAAGGACGGCTTCAACTGGGGCTACGACCCGCTGCACTACACCGTGCCGGAGGGGTCCTACGCGAGCGACCCGGACGGCCCGGCCCGCATCCGCGAGTTCCGGCAGATGGTGCAGGGCCTGGCCCACGCGGGGCTGCGCACCGTCATGGACGTGGTCTACAACCACACCGTGGCCGCCGGGCAGGACGAGAAGTCGGTTCTCGACCGGATCGTGCCCGGCTACTACCAGCGGCTGTTGGACGACGGCGGCGTGGCCACCTCCACCTGCTGCCCCGGTACCGCGCCCGAGCACGCGATGATGGGCAAGCTGGTGGTGGACTCGATCGTCACCTGGGCCAGGCAGTACAAGGTCGACGGCTTCCGCTTCGACCTCATGGGCCACCACCCCAAGGCCAACATCCTGGCCGTACGCAAGGCCCTCGACGCCCTCACCCCCGCGAAGGACGGCGTGGACGGCAAGTCGATCATCCTCTACGGCGAGGGCTGGAACTTCGGCGAGGTGGCCGACGACGCCCGCTTCGTCCAGGCCACCCAGCGCAATATGGCCGGCACCGGCATCGCCACCTTCAGCGACCGGGCGCGGGACGCGGTGCGCGGCGGCGGGCCGTTCGACGAGGACCCCCGCGTCCAGGGCTTCGCCTCCGGGCTCTTCACCGACCCCAACGGGTCGCCCGCGAACGGGAGTCCGGACGAGCAGCGGGCCCGGCTGCTGCACGCCCAGGACCTGATCAAGGTCGGGCTCTCCGGCAACCTCGCCGACTACGCCTTCACCGACACCGGCGGACGCCGGGTCAAGGGCTCCGAGGTCGACTACAACGGCTCCCCGGCCGGTTACGCCGCCGCCCCCGGCGACGCTCTCGCCTACGCCGACGCCCATGACAACGAAACCCTCTACGACGCGCTCGCCTACAAGCTGCCCGCCGCCACCTCGCCCGCCGACCGGGCCCGGGCGCAGGTGCTGGCCCTGGCCACCGCCACCCTCTCCCAGGGCCCGGCGCTCAGCCAGGCCGGCACCGACCTGCTGCGCTCGAAGTCCCTGGACCGCAACTCCTTCGACAGCGGCGACTGGTTCAACGCCATCCATTGGGATTGCGCGTCCGGCAACGGCTTCGGCCGGGGACTGCCCCCGGCGGCGGACAACGAGCCCAAGTGGCTTTACGCCAAGCCCCTGTTGACCAACCCGGCGGCGCGCCCCGGCTGCCCCGAGATCACGGGCGCCTCGGCGGCCTACCGGGATCTGCTGCGGATCCGCACCACTGAGAAGGCGTTCAGCCAGTCCACGGCGGAGGGGGTGCAGAAGGCCCTGACCTTCCCGCTGTCCGGGACGGGGGAGACGCCGGGCGTCATCACCATGCGGCTCGGCGGGTTGGTCGTGGTCTTCAACGCCACCCCGTCCCCGCAGTCGCAGACCGTCCCCGCCCTGGCCGGGAGCCCGTACGCCCTCCACCCGATCCAGGCGCACGGCGCCGACGCGACGGTGAGGACGTCCCGGTACGAGCGCGCGACCGGCACCTTCACGGTGCCCGGCCGTACGGTGGCCGTCTACGCGGCCGGGGGCTAGGCGGGGGGCTGGCGGACCACGCGGCGGAGCCGCGTATCGATGCCTTCCCTTCCCCGCCCCTTCCCGCGGTCGCGGTATCGATATGCGGCTCCGCCGCGTGGCAGGGGCTCCGCCCCTGGACCCCCGCCGGGGCTCCGCCCCGGACCCCGCTCCTCAATCGCCGGAGGGGCTGGATTGGCAGGAGTTCCGCGCCGGACCCCGCTCCTCAGATGCCGGAGGGGCTGGATTGGCAGGGGCTCCGCCCCTGGATCCCGGGGTCTGGGGCGGAGCCCCACCACGCGGCGGAGCCGCATATAGACGCTGCGGGAAGGGGTGGGGAGGGGAGTAGCCCGCCGCAGGCGTCAAGACCCGCCGCACCCCCCTAGCGCAACGGGCTCAGCCGGCCACCGTCCGTCAGCCGGGCCCTGAGGTCGGCGCGGGCACCCGCCTTGGCGGGGAGGGTCAGGCCGCGGCCGTAAGAGCGGCCCCGGACGCCACCGGTGGCGACGATCCCGGTGACCTGACGGCTCCCGGCGGCCAGCAGATACCACCGGCCGGACCGCGCCTTCCACAACACCCCCGCCAGCACCCGCGGCTCGCGCGGGCCGCAGGCGGGGGAGTTGTCGGCGCTGGAGACGACCGCACCCGCCGCGCCCCGGCGGGTGTCCCACGGCTGGAACTGCGCCAGGACCTTGCTGCCCGTGTCCCGCCAGGTGTCGGCGCGGGTGCACAGCCAGGCCGCGTGGCCGCCCGCCTCCGGCAGGGCCTGGGCGGCGAACCGCCAGGAGTTGACCGAGCGCACCCCCCGCCCGCGCATCATCGCCAGCCGGCACCCGGTCCTGGCCCAGCTCGCACGGGCCGCCCGCCCCGCCACATCGCGCACACCGGCGCCGGGGGTGCCGTAGGTGAGCCGGGCCGGGGCCAGTTCGCCCAGGTCGGCCACGAGCCGGGAGCCGAACTGCAGCGCGGGCCAGCCACGGCAGGGCCGGAGCTGCGGAATGGTGCGCACCGGATCGGTCACCCCGTGCCCGGTGCGGTGCAGCGGACGCGGCGCCCCGTCCGGGTGGAGCAGATCCCGCACCCAGGCATGGCGCACCCAAGGAGCGGTCAGATAGCGGACGTTGCCGTCCGTGCGGCTGAGGACCAGCGCGGTCGAGGTGGCCGCGTCGGCCGCGTCCAGCCGGGCGAAGTCCAGCGCGGCCGCTCCGCCCTCGCCCGCCTCCGCGTACCGCGCCACCCGCAGTCCGTCGTACAGCAGCACCACCGTGGCCTGGTCCACCTCGCCCGCGAACAGCAGCTGCGGCGGCCCCGAGGGCGGCCCGGACTGTGTGCCCATGGTGGCCGACACCCGCACGGAGCGACCCGGCCGCGCCCAGACGGCCAGCGCGCGGCGCAGCAGCGCGGTGTCCCGGACGCGGCCGCCGCGCGCGGGCCAGGAGGAGAAGCCGGCGCGGGACGCGGTGCGCCAGGCGTCGGGCGCGGCCCGCGTCAACCGCGCAGGGTCCAGGGCCCGTTCGGAGGACGGATTACGGGCGTACGAGGGCGCTGCCGCGCCGGTCGGCCCCCAGCCGCGCCCCGGCACGCCCAGCAGTGTCCCGCACACCACCAGCGCCACGACGGCCACCAGCACCGCGCGCACATGCTGACGGCGGCGCATCAGATCGGTGGGCCGCGCCTGGAGCGAACACGGGTCGAACTCCGGGGACTCCAGCAGTGATTCGTCCTGGCTGCCGGTCTGCTCCGGTACCGACTCCGCCTCGTCCAGCGCGGCCCGCGGGTAGGCGACCCCCGCGGTGCCCAGCAGCGCGCGCGTCTCGTGCTCGCCGAGCTGCTCCAGCTCCAGCAGCACGTACGCGGCGCGGCCGGGCCCGGAAAGCTCCGACAGGACCCGCTCCAGGGCGAGTTCATCGGCGCCGCCGGAACGCGGGAACAGCCGTAGCCCGAACACCTGCGGCAGTGCCGGGGGCCGCTGCCACCAGCGCCGCGGCCGGGCGGCGCGCAGCGCCAGGCGCAGCACCCGCAGCCGCACATACGCATAGCCGGTGTCGGCCCCCGGGCCCTTCGTGCCGCGCTGCCAGGGCAGTTCGACATCGGGGTGCGGGTCCGGGCCCATGCCGTAGCCGCGGTTGCGGGGCAGCGCGCGCTGGGCGAGGGCATGCGCCGCGAGCACCCGGCGGGTGCGCCCGATGCCCGGCGGCAGGATGAGATACGCGAGCCGCACCAGCCGCGGGTAGTGCTCGACGATGGCGGCCTCGGCCTGCTCGACGTCGATCAGGCCGGTGGTTTCGTCGTCGGGGGCGACTGTCGCCCGGTGCTGGTCCACGGTTCGTGAACGAGTGGCGGGCCGGGTTGGTCACCTACGGGTGTCCGGCGGGACTTGGCGCCTGCGGCGGGCTCCTTTCCCCTCCCCGCCCCTTCCCGCAGCATCGGTATGCGCTCCGGCGCGTGGCAGGGGCTTCGCCTCTGGACCCCGGGCGTCGACGAGCCGACCGTCGCCGCCGTGAACACCCGCGCCGGCGGGCTGATCGCGGTCGGCACGCCGGCGCGGCGGATGACCGGGCGGATGCCCGTGCACATCCGGGTCGTCCGGCCGGGGTCTGGGGCGGAGCCCCAGTTGAGGGAAGGGGCGGGGAGGGGAACAGCCCGCCGCAGGCGTCACCACCCGCCGGACACCCCCTGAGCCCCGCCCCTTCCCGACACCTGACGATTTGCGGCTCCGCCGCATGCGGGGCTCCGCCCCAGACCCAGGGGTCCAGGGGCGAAGCCCCTGCCACGCGGCGGAGCCGACATCGATACCGTGGGAAGGGGGCGGGGTGGGGAAAGATCCGCCACTGACGCGAACCCGCTACGGCGTACTGGTTTTCCAGCCGCTGAACTCGACCGTCCCCCGGGCGCCCGTGCCGCCGTTCGCCGCGGTCATGAAGATCCCGGCATCCTGTGCGGCCGTCGCGCCCGGTGCCGTCACGGTGGCCACCTTCCGCCAGGTCGTGCCGTCGTCGGTGGACAGCTCGCCGGTGTAGGAGGTGGCCGCGGTGCGGGTCAGCCGCAGCAGGACGGGCGCCTTGACGCCGGTGATCCGCTGGTAGGTGTCCAGCGTGCCGTCGCCGCCCGAGTCGTAGGACAGGACGACCCCGTTGGCCGGGGTGACGGAGAGGTTCACAAAGCCGGGGGAGCCCGCCGTGGCGAGGTCGTTGCGGACGATGATCCCGGCCCGCGCCCAGGGCCCGGTGGCCGCCTGGGCGGTCACCTTCACGGTGATGGCCGTGCCCACCGTAAGGACGTCGTCGCGGTAGACGGAGCCGAATTCGGCGGTGCCCTTCCACAGGTCCTGGCCCGCGCCGTCGATCGCGAACCGCTCGTCGAGCTGACCGAAGGCCGCACCGCTGTTGGTGACCGTCCGCAAGCCGTCCGCCAGCGGTCCGGCGATCCACAGCGTCCCGGCGCGCACGGCCCGCACCCGGTCCTCGCCCCGTGGCCCGTAGGCGACGCCCAGCTCGTACGGCAGCGGCTTGAGCGGGTGCTCCAGCGGCTCGTCGGGCGCGGTCGCGCGCCAGCGGACCTCGCCCGTGCCGCCCGCGGGGACGCCGGGCAGCCGGGTCGGCCCGTCCGGCTCCGGGTCAAGCCCGGTCACGGTGAGGTCGAAGTCGACGCGGCCGGTGGGGCGCAGCCCGTTGACGTTGCGCAGGGCGGCGGTGAGGGACGCGGTGCCGCCGGGCGGCAGGGCGGTGGGCTTGGCGGTGACGGTCAGCGTGCCCTGGTACGGGGCCTTGGCCAGCGCCTCGTACACCCGCTGGGCGGTGCGGTGGGCGTCCGTCGTCGGCCGCACCGGATAGCTTGTGCGCTCCCGTGTCCACGGCTCCTCGACGGCGAACCAGTCGAAGGCGCGCGGGGGGCGGTTCTCCGCCAGCGCGTCCTCCAGCTCGTCCAGATAGGACTGCCACTGGGGGAGGTGGAAGTCGGCGATGAGGCCGCTCCAGTCGCGGTTGGCGTAGTTGGCCAGCTTGCCGCCGTCCGCCGTGGCGCGGTCCGCCCAGGTGGTGATGAGGGTGCGCGCGGCCCGCTCGAGCTGGGCCGACTCCTCCTCGCCCGACGCCATCCGCTTGGCGTCCTCGAGCCACGGGCCCAGCAGGAACCGCCGGTGGGCGCCGGTCATGTCGTCGCTGAGCCGCATCAGCTTGAGCCACAGCCGGGCCAGCGTCCGGAAGGCCGTGCGGTCCTTACGGTCGTAGGCGTCCTGGAGCTGGGGGATGAGCTGCCAGGAGCGGTTGGCGAGCGCCTGCCGCGCGATGTCGGTGAGGTCGTGGCGGTAGGCGTCGCTGTCGCGCAGTCCGGCGCGGACGCCCAGCAGCGCGGCGAAGGCCACGTCGAAACCGGCCGGGTCGAAGGCGGGCGTGTGGGTCGCGTAGTTGGTGCCCGAACGCGCGGTCAGGGAGGGGCGGGCGGCGAAGACCGAGTCATGTGGGCGGCCGTCCTTGCTGCTGATCTCGTACGCGGTGTCGCGCAGCGCGGCGAACGCCTCCCGGGCCTTGGCGTCCCGTCCGCCGTAGCGCACATCGGCGTACGAGCGGAACCACTCGGCCCGGTCCACCGCCTCCTCCCGCCACGCCAACTCGCTGAACAGCTCGAACGCGGCCGGATCCCGCTCGGCCGCCTCCGGCATATAGGCCGTGCCGACCAGCTTGCTGCCCGGCTTGTCCCGCCATACGGTGAACCGCTTCGTCCACATATGGGTCTTGGCGCCGATCGTGGTGCGGCCGCCGAAGTTGGGGATGGTGCCGAACGCGTACGGCACCGCACCCCAGTCCTTCTCCCGGTCGGTGACGGTGTCCAGGTCCGACAGCCCGTCCACCACGAGCATCCGGTCGTGGTCGACGGCGTCCAGCAGATCGCGGCGGGGGTTCTCCTGCCAGCCGAGGATCACCCAGATGGCGCCGGGGCGGGCGGTCCGCAGCGCGGTCTCCACGGCGCGGGCGGCGTCGGGCACCGGGACGTCACCGGGGTCGCCGCCCTCGTGCAGCAGATCCATCTTGAACAGCCCGGCCTCGCCGAACAGTTCGCGCTGATGGCGGTAGAAGGCCGCGGCCACCTTCCGGAACGACTCGGTGCGCGGATCGAGCCAGTCGGGCCGCCTGAGCCCGTTCCAGTCGCCCTGCGGCACCGTACGGGCCTCCGGGTTGCGGTCCGCGAAGCCGTCGGGAACGGTGCCGAAGTAGCCGGGGAACACCGGCCGCATGCCCAGCTCCCGCAGCCGGTCGGCGATCCGCCGCCCCAGCTCCGTGCGCTTGTCCAGGAGCGCGGTGGACACCGGGCCGCCGTATTCGCTCATGTTCTGCAGCAGCCACCACGGCTGGTGGGAGGGGGCGGGGAGCCAGGTGCGCGCCTCGGTCTCGGTGTAGCCGAACTCCTGGAGCAGCCGGTGGTAGACGGCCTCTTGACCGGCGGTGACCAGCAGTTCGTTGCAGCCGTGCAGGGCCGCGACGTCGATCAGGTGCTCCCAGCGGTCCCAGTCGGCGAACGGCGCGGTGTAGCCGTCATGGGTGTCGTTGAACGCGAAGCGGTGCGGCAGCGCGGTCGAGTGCGTGAGGCGCCGGGCGGGCGCGGGCAGCTTCTCCGGCAGGTTCAGCTGATCGCCGGACCAGGTGAGCTGGGCGTGGCAGGTGTACTTGAGATACCAGTGCACGCCCGTGAGCAGCACCGCCGGGCTGGTGCCGGAGACCGTCACCCGCCCCGCGGATCCGTCGACCTCGAACCGCTCCTCATCGCCCCGTTTCGCCAGCGCCATCAGCCGGAACTGCCCGGCGTGCGCCGGCAGCAGCCGCCGCAGGGCGGCCCGGGCGGGAGCGGTGTCGAATGCGGTCACGGCGGTGTCCTGTGCGTCGTGCGGCTCATCGGCCATCGCGGGGACGCGGCTCCCCAGCGTGGCCCCGGCCCCGAGTGCTCCGGCGGTTCCGATCAGCGTGCGTCTGCTCAGGTCGCTCATGCGCCCCCCATCGGACAACGGCCAATGCGTCGTATGGAGAAGGCACTTAACCAGCGTTATGGGGTGGGAGCAATGGGGCGCCCGGGGAGGTGCCGGTTCCCGGGGCCATGGACCATCAGCCCCGGTCGAGGTAGGCCAGCACCGCCAGCACCCGGCGGTTGTTGTCGTCCGACGGCGGCAGACCGAGCTTTCCGAAGATATTGGAGGTGTGCTTGGCCACCGCCCGCTCGGTGACGAACAGCTTGGCCGCGATCGCCGTATTCGACCGCCCCTCCGCCATCAGCTCCATCACCTCGAGCTCCCGCGGCGTCAGCCGCCCCAGCGGCTTGTCCTGGGCGCGCCGGTCCAGGAGCTGCGAGATCACCTGCGGATCCATCGCCGTGCCCCCCGCGGCGACCCGCCGCACCGCGTCGATGAACTGATCGGCGTCGAAGACCCGGTCCTTGAGCAGATACCCGATGCCCCCACTGCCGTCCGCGAGCAGCTCCCGCGCGTAGAGCTGCTCCACATGCTGCGACAGCACCAGCACCGGCAACCCCGGCCGCGCCCGCCGCGCCCCCAGAGCGCACTGCAGCCCCTCGTCGCTGAACGACGGCGGCAGCCGCACATCCACCACCGCGACATCCGGCTCCAGCTCCGCCAGCGCCTTGCTCAGCTCGGGCCCGCTCTCCACGGCCGCCACGACCTCGAAGTCGTACGCCTCCAACATGCGGACCAGCCCGTCCCGCAACAGGAACAGATCCTCGGCGACCACAACACGCACGGCGGCTCCAAGACTTCGTCGGGCCCCTGGGGTGGGGGACGTGACCGAATCCGACGAATGTACCGCTGTGCGGTGAGCGGGAGGGGATCAGCGGCCCGGGCGGTCGAGGGCGCCGGTTTTTATGGTGCGGAGGAGCGACTGGCAGCCGAAGCCCCCGGACTTCCGCGTCACCGTATGGGACTCGGGCTCGTCCCTGCCCCAGCCGGTCCAGGCCGAGGCCGACGACGAGGGCGGCCGGGGGTTGGCGCTGGTCGAGTCGTGTTCGGACGACTGGGGTGTGGTCGACTACACCGACAAGGACGCGGGCGTCACCGGCAAGGCGGTGTGGTTCGCCCTCGCGCCGCCGAAGCCCGAGGAGCAGCACGGCTGAGCGTAAAGGGGAGGCTTCCGCGCGGGGCGGCCCTGTGGGTTGGGCGCCCCGCGCGGGGAACCGTTCTGCCGGATTTTGCGTAATGTCCTCGTGACGTGCTGCTGGCTGGTGGCGGGCGAACGAAGGGGGAGCCGGTGCTGGGTCGGATGCGGGCGATGGTGGGCGTGGCGGTGTCGCTTTCGGTGGCGCTGGTGGCGTGCGGGCCGGAGAAGGAGAAGGAGAAGGAGTGGACGGGGGCGGAGCCTTCCAAGGGGTCCGCGGCCGAGGCCGCGCGGTTCGCGCCGTTGGTGCGGCTGGCCAAGGGGGAGTCGCTGTTGCCGATGGACGCGACGCGGTTCATCGGGCGGTCCGCGCTGCGCTTCGACCACGACGGCTTCTGCCGTGACGAGGGACCGGTGGCCGATCCGCCCGACCCGCGGCGGTTGGGCAGTAAGGACAGTCCCTACAAGCACGCGGACGTGCAGCCGGGGAAGTCCTCGTCCAAGCCGGTGTCCTGCCCCGGACACGGGGACAAGTGGCACACCTCGACCGAGGCCGACGGCGGTTTCTATCTCGACCCGCCGAAGGAGGTGCGGAAGGGCGAGGGCACTGACGCGCCGGTCTACTGGGAGTACCACAACCACAAGACCGACCCGAAGCGCGCGGCGTACGTCTACTGGTTCTTCTACGCCTACAACAACCTGACCCCGGGCAACCGGCACGAGGGCGACTGGGAGCGCGTCGCGGTCCAGCTGCGCGACGGCAAGCCGGAGTCGGTGACGTTCGCGAAGCACGGCAAGGATACGTGCAGCGTGAAGTGGCCGGAACTGGATCCGCAGGACGGGCATCCGACGGTGTACTCGGCGCGTGGTTCACACGGCTCCTATCCGACCGATAAGAACCAGTGGGTGAACGGCACGCTCGATCGGCCCTCGAAGGGCGGCGCCGAGTGGCGCACTTGGGAGCACGCCCGCCCTGTCAACCGCGAGCCCTGGTGGGGGTACGCCGGGTGGTGGGGGTCGCAGCAGCATGTGAGCGGATTCAACGGGCCGATGGGCCCGCGCCCGGGGCGTCTGCTGTCGGGCATCTTCACCAACGACAGTTGCGGGCCCGCCGAGAAGCCGCCGACGGATCCGCCCAAGGACCAGCCCACGGACCAGCCCACGGACCAGCCCACGGACCAGCCCACAGACCAGCCCACGGACCAGGCCGCGCCCAGGACGAAGGAAGGGGCGATCCGGCGGTACGAGGAGTATCTGCACGCCGTGGGCCGGGAGGACATCAAGACGGTCTGCGAGGTGGCCGGGCCCGCGGCGAAGCAGGCGGAGGACCAGGGGTTCGGTCCGTGCACGTCCACGTTCCTCGTCACGTTCCAGATGATCTCCCCTACGCAGAAGAAGGCGCTGCAGACCGCGACGGTCGACCCGCAGAAGGTCGTCGTACTAAGCCCCGCCAAGATCGACATTCCGGCCGATGCGGTAAAGGGCTCCGTCACCTTCTCCGAAAACGAGATCGGGACCAGCACCCTGGAGTACATGAAGGACGACTGGTACATCACTGACTGAGCGCGCGCGGCGCGGTGGAGTGTCAGCGGTGGCCCAGGACGTTGTCCACGCGGCCGCCCGGGTCGCGGACGAAGAAGCGGCGGACGCCCCACTCCTCGTCCTGGAGGGGGTGGACGATCTCCGCGCCGGCCTCGCGCATCGCCTCGTACGCCGCGTCGACGTCGTCCACCTCGACGCCGATGTGGGGCGAGACCGGTGCGGTCTTGTCGCTCGTCATAGAGCTGACCTGGGCCGCCGGGGCGTCACGGCGGGACGTGCGGGCGGAGAGCAGGGCGGCGGCCGTCAGGGCGAGGGCGCAGCCAGCTCGTCAGGGCGCCGTCCCGCGCGCCGCCGCGCGGTAGTGGTCGCGTATGTCCTGGCGCAGCAGCGCGCCGAACCCCGCGTGCTCCACACGGGAGGCGAGCTGGTCGCGGCTCACCCCCAGGGCGTCGGCAGTCGCGCCGAAGTGCCAGTCGTGGGCGGCGAGGAGGGTGAGTAGATGGCCGCGCCGGGTCTGGGCCTCGGAGAGGCGGAAGGTCTTGAGGTAGGCCAGGCGGCCGTCCTCGTGGGTGATGGTCTCGCCGATGTGCTGCTCGGTGTTGCGATGGAAGGGCGGCAGGAAACGGGACAGGGCGAAAGGCCCCATCGTGCGGACGCGCTGGAGGGAGTACGACTCGTCGAGCAGCCCGCCCGCCATGGTGTGGTCGTGGAACTCCGCCCACTCCCGCTGATGCCGGGCGGCCTCCGCCCGCAGCTCGGCCAGCGAGCCCACCGCGCCGTCGCGGATCCGGGCCCGGAACTCCGGGACCGGCCCAGCGGATACATCAGCAACGCATCGGTGCGGCCGGACAGCCACAGCGGGATCAACTCGCTCGCCAGCGCCTCCAGCAGAAAGTGGCAGCCCCGCGCCACCGCCAGCGGGCGGCGCCGCTTCCGCGTGGAGCCGAAGGAGGAGAAGCTGTCGTCGAGGACCGCCGCGACCCGGCCCCAGGTGCCGGCCCGGACGCCCGCCGCGCGCCGTGCGGCGGCGCGCAGCGCGGCGGTCAACTCGGCGCGGAGCGCGGCCCGTTGGTCCAGCGGGAGCGAGAGCACATAGGTCGCCAGCCGGGTCAGCGGCATGGTGGCCGGATCCGCCCGTACGGAGTCGGCCCCGGCCGCGCGGGCCGCCCCCTGCAGCCGCAGCCGCTCCAGCCGGGTGAGCCGCGGGGCGATGCGCTCCAGGAAGACCTCGCGGTCGATGCCGTGCTTGGCCGCGAAGCCCTCGGCGACGGTGTACGGGAGGTCGTACACCGCGGACTGCTCGTAGTGCGCGCGGCGCCACGCCTCCAGCAGCGGGGAGCCGAACCCCTCGCTCCGGCGGCCGGCCGGCTCGAAGAGGAACGGGCCGAGATCGCCGTCGAGCCGCAGATGTGCGTGGCGGACGGCCGACTTGACCCCACCTCGGTACTTCACCGCGTCGAACGCCGGATCGGGGCGCGCCGCCAGCCAGTCCCGCACGATGGCGCGGGTGCGGCGGTTGTTGACCCCGGCCCGGCGCAGCGCGCGGAACAGCCGGTAGACCCGGGGCGGCGGAAGGGTGGCAAGGCGCCGGGCGATCAGCCGGCCCTCGGTCCGGCGCTGTTCCGGTGTGGCCTCCTTGGCACTCTCCAGCAGTTGCCGAACGATCAGCGCCGCGTTGTGGTCATTGATGTTCAGCGCGAGGGTCGCCGCGTACAGATCCCGGTAGTTCCCGAGCATGTAGGCGTGCAGGAAGTCGAGCGACATGCGCTGCTCGCCCGCGTCGGAGTGGAATTCCCGCTGGCCCGTCGAGGTGATGGCCGCGTTCACGAAGAGCAGGACGTCCTCGGCCGCGACCAGATCGGCCAGCGTCTCCATGGGGGCCTCCGGCGACGGGGTGCGGGAGCCGGCCGGGGAATGGGGGCACGAACTGCGAATCGTCGCTTAGCAGGCGGGTTCCGGGAGTCGCACCGGAGTCCCGCGGCCGGCATCGGCACGCTAACACCGGGGCGGCGCGTCCCGCCGCCGGATTTTCCCCGGCGGCGGGTCATCTGGCGGCACCCTGCGCCGAGAGTGTGCAGGGGATCTCCATCGTCACCATGGTCGGCCCGCCGCTCGGGCTGCTGACCGCGAGGACCCCGTCGAAGGTGCCCAGCCGCCGCTCGACCCCGCTCAGCCCGCCCTCCGGGGTGATCTGCGCGCCGCCGCGGCCGTCGTCGGTCACGGTGATGCGCAGCATGCCCTCCGTGTGGTGCACGTCCAGCCACATCCGCGAGGCGCCCGCGTGCTTCGCCGCGTTGGTCAGCACCTCGCTGACCGCGAAGTACGCGGCCGACTCGACCGGTTCATCGGCTCGGCCCGCCAGATCCACGTCCACCTCCACGGGCACCGCCATCCGCAGCGCCAGTGCGCGCACCGCGTCCCCCAGGCCGCGCTCGGCCAGGACGGGCGGATGGATGCCGCGGACCAGGTCGCGCAGCTCGGCCAGGGCCTCGGCGGAGTTCGTACGGGCCGCGGCGAGCAGCTCCTTGGCCTTGGCCGGGTCCTTCTCGATCAGGGCCTCCACGGTGCCCAGGCTCATGCCCATGGCGACGAGCCGGGCCTGGGCGCCGTCGTGCAGATCGCGCTCGATGCGGCGCAGTTCGGCGGCGGAGGTGTCCACGGCGTCATGCCGGGTCTCGGTGAGCCGCTGCACCCGCTGCTCGAGCGCCATCTGCGGGGTCGGGTCCAGGAAGGCGCGCGCCAGCTGGAAATGGCCGCGCAGCAGGAGGGGGGAGACGGTCGCCCCGAGTGCCATGAACCCGATGCCGACCGGGACGGCCAGCAGGGCGGTCCACAGCGAGTCGATGGGGAGGAACCCGTACCAGTAGGTGCCGCCCGCGTCCACGATCGGCTTCCATACCCCGGCGGCCAGGACGAACCCCTCGATCCCGTACGGCACGAAGACGAAGGCCAGCAGCGCGGTGACAAAGCCGGCGATCATGTCGACGGCCAGCCACAGCAGATCCCGCCAGGTGGCCGGGTCCTTCAGCAGGAAGGTGCACAGCTCCACCTGCCCGGTGACCCCGGAGCGCCGATCGGCGGGCAGCGGGCGGTACGGCAGCTGGATGCGCACATCGGACCAGGTGGCGGCCAGCAGCCGGCGCTGATTGGCGTGCGCCCGCACCGTGCGGACCAGGAGAGGGGTGGTGAACACCCCCACGCCCAGCGGGATCAGACACACGGACACGACCAACAGCGTGAACAGCGTGATGGAGCCCGCGAGCGTGAGCGGGGCCAGGGCAAGCCCCCGCACACAGGCCAACAGCGCTTTGCGTACCTTCATCCTGCGTCCCTCTCGGCGGTCCGTCCCGTCGGTCCCGGTGATCCGGCACCGTCAGTCAACGCCCTCAGTCTGACCGCGCGCCCCTGGCCGGTCACGGGGGGTGCGGACCGTCCGGGGGTGTACCTGGCACCACCTCCCCACCTCGCCCTATGGCTCGGCCACTGGGTGGCTGCCCGGCTGGGGCGCGGACCTGCGGCTTTCTAGCGTCGTGGCATGACCTGTTCCGTCCATACCGCACGGGGAGAGACGCCATGAGCGCAACGAGGAAGGGCCTGGCCGTGCGGCTGGGCGGGTGGAGCACTCGCCACCGCAAGACCGCGATCATCGGATGGCTGCTGTTCGTCGTGGTCGTCGCCGTGGTCGGCGGAATGTCGGGGTCCCGGCAGATGACCAATTCCGAGAACGGTGCGGGCGATTCCGCACGTGCGGAGAAGATCCTGGAGGACGCGGGCCTCCAGACCCCGGCCGGGGAGATGGTGATGCTGCGCGGCGAGGGCCCGGACGGCTGGCGGGACGCGGCCCGCGACCTTACGGCGCGACTGGAGCGGACGGGTGAGGCGGTGCGCGTCCAGCCCCCGGTGCGCTCGGAGAGCGGACGGGAGGCCCTGATCAGCTTTGAGATGAAGGGCGACCCGGACACCGCCGGGAAGCGGGTGGAGCCGGTCGTCGAGGCGGTGAAGAAGACCGAGTCGGCCCATCGGGGCATCGTGGTCTACGAGTTCGGCGACGCCACCGCCCAGCACCGGCTCGACGACATGTTCGCCAACGACTTCAAGAAGGCCGAGCTGACCGCCGTACCACTGGCGCTGGGCATTCTGCTGGTGGTCTTCGGGGCGCTGGTCGCCGCGCTGCTGCCGGTGCTGCTCGCGGTGACCGCCTGCGTCGGCACCTTCGGACTGCTCGCCCTCGTCAGCCACAAGCTGCCCATGTTCGACTCCACATTCTCGGTGATGTTCCTGGTGGGCCTGGCCGTCGGCGTCGACTACTCGCTGTTCTATCTGCGGCGGGAGCGCGATGAGCGGGCCGCGGGCCGGGACGCCGGAACCGCGCTGCGGATCGCGGCCGCCACCAGCGGCCGGGCGGTGCTGATCTCCGGGATCACGGTCATGCTGGCGATGTCCGGGATGTTCCTGTCCGGACTGCTGCTGTTCCACGGCTTCGCGGTCGCCACCATCCTGGTCGTCCTGATGTCGATGCTCGGCTCGGTGACCGTGCTGCCCGCGATGCTGTCCTGGCTGGGCGACCGGATCGACGCCGGGCGGGTGCCGCTGCTGAACCGCCGCCGGAAGAAGGGCGTGCACACCAGCGGTGGCGTCACCGTCAGGCTGATGCGGCCCGTCCTGGCCAAGCCGAAGCTGTTCGCCGTCGTATCGGGCGCGCTGCTGCTGATGCTGTCCGCGCCCGCCCTCGGGATGAAGACCGAACAGCTCGGCATGGAAAAGCAGTTCGGCTCCGACGCCCCGATCACCGTGGCCTACCAGGAGATCACCGGCGCCTTCCCCGGCGGCCCCGCCCCGGCCGAGGTCGTGCTGCGCTCCGACGACATCGCCTCGCCCCGCTTCGAGACGGCCGTCGCGGACTTCAAGAAGGAACTCGCCGCCTCCGGACGGTTCGGCAGGACGATCGACGTCGAGGCGCACCGTACGAAGGGGGTGGCCCGGATCGAGGTGCCGCTGGCCGGGGACGGTCAGGACGCCACCTCCCGGCGCGCCCTGGACACCCTCCGGGACGATCTGGTGCCGAAGATCCTGGGGCCGGTCTCCGACCAGGTGTATGTGAGCGGTGAGCTCGCCGGAAGCCGCGACTTCAACGACCAGCTGAAGACCGACATCGCACCGGTCTTCCTCTTCATCGCCGCCGTGACCTTCGTTCTGATGCTGCTCTGCTTCCGGTCGTTGCCGATCGCCATCGTCTCGATCCTGCTCAACCTGCTGTCGGTGGGCGCCGCGTACGGCACGATGACCGCCGTCTTCCAGCACGGCTGGGGCGCGGAGCTGCTGGGGATGGAGCCGGGCGGGGCGATCGAGTCGTGGATGCCGCTGTTCGTCCTCGTCATCCTCTTCGGGCTGTCGATGGACTACCACGTCTTCGTGGTCTCGCGGATCCGGGAGGCCCATGCACGGGGCCTCGCCACCCGGGACGCGATCCGCGAGGGCATCCGGACGACGGCGGGCTCGGTCACCGGGGCGGCCACCATCATGGTCGCCGTGTTCGCGGTCTTCGCGCTGCTGCGGATGCAGGACATGCAGCAGATGGGCGTCGGGCTCGCGGTCGCGGTGCTGGTGGACGCCACGCTGGTGCGGATGGTGCTGCTGCCCTCGGTGATGGCGCTGCTGGGGGAGCGCAACTGGTATCTGCCGCGCGCCCTGCGGTGGCTGCCGAGCATCGACCACGGCGAGGAGCCGGTGGAGCGGCCGCGGCCGCCGCTGGTGGGGGCGGGCCGCTGAGCGCGGGTCCGAGCGCACACCACTTGACGCACACTGCACCCAGGTACGCGCTCGCCGTGCCGGACAGGCTCCTGGCCTGTCCGGCACGGCGGGCGTCATGGGTGCACGGATGCGGTCAGACGGTGGGCACGTACTTGTACCCCACTCGCCGCACCGTCACGATCGTCCCCCGGTGCTCGGAGCCCATCTTGCGGCGCAGCCGGGCCACATGGACATCGACGGTCCGGCCGTCGCCGACATGGCCGTACCCCCACACCGTGGTCACGAGCTGATCGCGGGAGTGCACCCGGTGCGGATGGGCGACGAGATGGCTCAGCAGCTCGAACTCGAGATAGGTCAGGTCCAGCGGCCGCCCCGCGACCTCGGCGGTCCGATGGTCGGGGTCGATCCGGATGAGCTCGTCACCCGTCTCGCCGGTTTCGCCCGTCACCGCCGGTATCCCCTCCGGGGGCGGCCCCGCCGCCTCGGGCCGCTGCCGGTCGGCCGGGACCAGCACCAGATAGCCGACCATCGGCGGGTGGCCGGGGAGTATGGGCAGGGTGTGCGGGGGAGCGGGCAGCCAGGTGGCGCCGGGGTGCAGCAGATCGGCGACCGGCGGCACCTCGTCCGGTGCGACGGCTCGCAGCCGCTGGCGGTTCGCCGGGGCGGACGCCGCGGACGGGGCGGCGGGAGCGGAGGCGGAGGCGGACGACAGGCTACGGAGGTTCGTCATGAGGTCAGCTCTTTCGCGCGAGAAGGCGTCAATGGACGTCGTGCGCGCGGGCTGGGCGGCCGGACGGAGAGGTCAGCGGCCGAGCGAGCGGGCCCGCGCATCGGATGCGCGGCAACACTCGCGGTCGAAGTGGTGCGCCTGCCGGGACGGCCAGAACGGCTCGAGGTCGTAACGACCCGTCGCGATGTCATGGAGGCTGGCCATGCGCCTATTGAAGCAGATACCGGGGTCAGGGCTGAAGCGGATACGGAGCCGGAACTGAAGCAGGTACGGGGCCGGGACTGAAGCGGATGGCGGGCCCGGGGTGCTCGGCCGTGGAGCGGGAAGAGGTGCGACGATGCCCGCGTAAGACGCCCCACGCGGCAGCGCCACCGGCCGCCGCGTACCCCTGGAGGAGCGCAAGCCCATGCCGCATATCGTCGTCGAATACTCCGACACCCTGACCGACGCGTTCGACCGCCCCGGCTTCGGTGCCGCCCTGCATCCGGTGGTCGCCAAGACCGTCGACACGGCGGTGGCGGGCTGCAAGACCCGCTTCCGGCGGATAGCGGAGGCCCATCTCGCGGACGGTGCCCCGGACCTCGCCATGATCCATATCGAGGTGTCCATCCTGTCCGGGCGCGACGCCGGGACCAAGCGGGAGTTGTCCGCCGCCGTGCTGGAGGTGGCCCGCGCCCATGTGTCGCCCGTGCCGGGGCTGACCGTGCAGACCACCGTCGATGTCCGCGATCTCGACCGGGACTGCTACGAGAAGCACGAGGCGGTCCATCCGGCCTGACGCTCCCCCTGCCTCCCGTGCGCATGTCGTACGGCGGCCGACCGCGAACTATACGTCATTTGATGCGAATCCGACATCTACCTATATACCAAGGCGAGGCGCACAATGGGGGTGCGGTGTTTTTACCGCACTGCGCGGTCAGACTTGCATGGATCGAAGGAGGCGAGTCGCATGGCCGACGTCTCACGTGCGAAAGGTGATCTTAGAGGCCACCCCGATGTGTCCGAGATGCGGGAGCGCTACGCGCGCATGATGGACGCTCGGGATGTTGTCTTCCTCGACGGGCCGGTACTTCTCGCCGGTTTGTACTTCGCCATCTCTCCCTGGGTGGTGCACTTCTCGGGCACCAACCCCAACCTCATGGTCAACAACCTCGTCCTCGGTATCGCGATCGCCCTGCTGGGCATCGGCCTCACCACGGCGCCGAGGAGGATGTACAGCCTGTGCTGGGCCATGTCCGCGATCGGTGTATGGATGATCATCTCCCCCTGGGTGGTCGCCCGGGGTCCCGATATGGGGATGATCGTGAACAATGTCGTCGTGGGTGCCATCACCTGCCTGTTCGGCCTGATCGCAGCCGGCATGGTGATGCGGAAGGGCAGGGAGACCTGACCGGACGCTGAATCACTGAACCGTCTGCGCATCGGCGAAGGCCGTCCACCGCACGCCCTCGGGGGTCGTGCGGTGGACGGCCTTCGTGGTGCGGTGGACGGCCTTCGTGCGCTACCGGTGCTCTTCGTGCCTTGCCGGTGCCCTTGTCGGTGCCCTTGCCGGTGTCTGGATGTGCCGTCTCAGCCGATCGGCTCGGGCAGCGGGACCACGTCGTAGGAGCAGTCGATGGTCCGGCCGGTGGCCGGGTCGCCCAGCTCCACCCGCCAGCGCCCGGCGAACTGGTCCACGTCCTCGGCCATCGGGATGGTGCCGGAGATCAGCACGGTGCCGGGCACCAGGTCACCGCGTTCGCGCAGCACCTCGACCCAGTAGGAGGGCGGCAGCAACTCGGCCAGGGTGCCGCTCTGCACCTCGGTCTCCTCACCGTCGTGAGTGACCCAGGCACGGAGCGTCAAGTCATCCAGGCGGGACTCCACATCGGACAGCCGCCAGGCGCGGGTGGCCAGCACATCGGGGGCCGCGTTCTTGCTCCAGGCCACGCCGTGCACCTCCAGCGCCCGGTCGGTGTGGTCGCAGGCCGCCGTCAGCAGCAGCTCCCCGTCCGCGGCCACGACCAGCGCCCACTCGGCCTCGCCCGAGGTGCGGGCGTGCTGGACGCTGACCTGGCCGGTCTGCTGGGCGAGGTAGGGGGAGACGGGGTAGAGGGCGGGCGTCACGGAGGGCGCGGGCACGCCCAGCTCGGCGAGCTCGGCGACATGGGCGGCCACATCGTCCTGGCTGCGTCCCGCGTAGCCCGCGTTGAGCACCTGGACGACCTCCACGTGGTGGAGGGAGCCGTCGGGGAGTTCGAAGGTGAGCGAGGACCGGGCGGGCTGTGTGGGCTGCGTCGTCATGGGCTGAGCTCTCCAAGGCGCGGTGGGGCGATGTGCTGTTTCTGCGATTTCGAAGCGGTTAACTTCCCCCGGAGGGGTTGCGCATACCGTTGGTATACAACAAGTATGCCGGAAGGTCGACCCACGCACACCCCCCGACCATCTCATCGCACCACCGCGCAAACACCACGTACCATCACGTAAGCCTCACGCACCACCTCGAGGACGGAACATGCAGCCCACCGCATCGAGCGCACCGCCCCGGGCCGACCGGTCCGGGGTTCGCCGCGCCTTCGTCGCCAGCCTCACCGGCACCGCCCTGGAGTGGTACGACTTCGCCGTCTACTCCGCCGCCGCGGCCCTGGTCTTCGGCGACCTCTTCTTCCCCTCCAAGGACCCCTTCACCGGCACCCTGCTGGCGTTCTCCACCTACGCCGTCGGCTATGTGTCCCGGCCGCTGGGCGGCTTCGTCTTCGGCCGGCTCGGCGATGTCATCGGCCGCAAGAAGGTGCTCATCGCGACGCTCGTGCTCATCGGCAGCGCCACGCTGCTGATCGGGCTGCTGCCCACCTACGCCACGGTCGGTGTCGCGGCCCCCGCCGCGCTGGTGCTGCTGCGCTTCGCACAGGGCGTCGGCGTCGGCGGTGAGTGGGGCGGTGCGGTGCTGCTGTCCAGCGAGTTCGGCGATCCGCGGCGACGCGGCTTCTACGCCTCCGCCGCGCAGGTCGGCCCTCCGGCGGGCAATCTGCTGGCCAACGGCGTCCTGGCCGCGCTGGGCGCGGCGCTGACGGAGGACCAGTTCATCAGCTGGGGCTGGCGGGTGGCGTTCCTGCTCTCCGGCGCCCTGGTGGGATTCGGCCTGTGGGTCCGGGCCAAGCTGGAGGAAACCCCGGTCTTCAAGGCGATGGAGGCCGCGCAGGACCGCCCGGAGGCACCGGTGCGCGAGGTGTTCACCACCCAGCCGAGGGCGCTGACCGCCGCGATCCTCTGCCGGGTCGCCCCCGATGTGCTGTACGCGATGTTCACCGTCTTCGTGCTCACCTACGCCACCGAGGAACTCGACATGTCACGCGGCTCGGCGCTCACCGCCGTGCTGATCGGCTCCTCGCTGCAGATCGTGCTCATCCCGCTGGCCGGGGCGCTCTCGGACCGCGTCAACCGGCGGTGGCTGTACGCGGGCGCCGCCGTCGCCGCCGGTGTCTGGCCGTTTCTGTTCTTCCCGCTGGTCGCGGACGGCAGTTGGGCGCTGCTCACCCTCGGGGTCGTCGGCGCGCTGGTGATCCACTCCCTGATGTACGGGCCGCAGGCAGCCTTCGTCGCCGAGCAGTTCTCCCCGCGGCTGCGCTACACCGGCTCCTCGCTCGCCTACACCCTCGCCGGGATCATCGGCGGCGCGGTCGCGCCGCTGCTCTTCACCACGCTGCTCGGGGTCTATCACGCCTGGGTGCCGCTGGCCATCTACATCGCGGTCACCGCCGCGGTCACGGTGGCGGGCCTCTGGCTGGGCCGGGACCCCTCCTCCGCCGAAGAGGAGGAGCCGGAGCCGCTCCCCGTCGGCCACGCCACCTCCACCGCCGTGTCCTGACCCGTCCCGCACCGTCCCGTCCCGCCCCCGCCCTGGCCCCGCGCCCGGCTCCCGGCTCCCGGTTCCGCGGAGCTGTAAAGCGAGCCGCGCCGGGGAAGGGGCGGAATGGGATCACGTACGCGGGACGGGACCGCGTACCCCGGCACCCCGCCTACACTCCGACCCTCCCGACCAGGAAATGAGGCAGCACCCGCCATGCCCCTCCGCATCGCACTGAGCCAGCTCACCACGGGCCCGGACCCGGCCTCGAACCTCGCCCTTCTGCGCCAGGAGACACAGCGGGCGGCGGAGGCCGGGGCGCGTCTGGTCGTCTTCCCGGAGGCGGCCATGGCCTGCTTCGGCACCCGGCTCGGCCCGATCGCCGAACCGCTGGACGGGCCCTGGGCCACCGAGGTCCGGCAGCTCGCGAAGGATGCCGGGCTGGTGGTCGTGGCCGGGATGTTCACCCCGGCGCCCGACGGCCGGGTGACCAACACCCTGCTGGCCACCGGCCCGGGGGTGGAGACCTCCTACGACAAGATCCATCTCTATGACGCCTTCGGCTTCGCCGAGTCCAAGACCGTGGCCCCGGGCGCCGAGGTGGTGACCTTCGATCTCGACGGCGTCCGGATCGGCCTGGCCACCTGCTACGACGTACGGTTCCCCGAGCTCTTCCGGGCCCACGCCGACGCGGGCGCGGTGCTCTCCGTGCTGCCCGCCTCCTGGGGCGCGGGGCCCGGCAAGCGCGAGCAGTGGGAGCTGCTGACCCGGGCGCGGGCGCTCGACGCCACCATTTGGCTGGCGGCCGTGGGCCAGGCCGATCCGGCGGCGTCCGGCGTGACCGCCGCGGCCTCCGCCCCCACCGGGATCGGCCACAGCGCCCTGATCGGCCCCGACGGCACCGTACGGGAGCGGCTGGACGCGGGGCCGGGGCTGCTGGTGGGGGACGTCGACACCGACGAGGTCACGGCGGTGCGCCGCACGGTGTCCGTCCTGGCCAACCGCAGGCTGGGGGTAAACCCGTGAGCGGCGCCCGCGAGGCCGAAGGGGCCAAACCGGAGCTCGAGTTCCATCTGCCCTCCGGGCCCTGGCAGCGGCCGCCGGGTGCGGGCGTGGGGGTCAGCGAACAGATCCTGGCCGTGGACGGGAGCGGCTCCCACACCACCGCCCTGGTGCGCTGGGAGCCGGGGACGGACACCTCCCCGTCCGGGGTCGCCCGCCACGACGGCTGGGAGGAGGTCTATCTCCTGGAGGGCAGCATGCGCGATCTGACCCTGGGGAGGACCTTCTCGCGCGGCTTCTACGCCTGTCGGCCCCCGGGGATGCCGCATGGCCCCTGGGTCTCCGAGGAGGGCGTCACCATGCTGGTGATCACCTATCCGGAGGCGCCCGCCGAGCGGTGACTTACCGGTCCGGCCGCCGGGCGGTGACTCACCCGTCCGAGCGCCGGGCGGTGACTCACCCGTCCGAGCGCCGGGCGGTGACTCACCCGGTGAGCAGTACCTTCAGCGTCGACTCCAGATGGGCGCTGATCGCCGTGCGGGCCGCCTCCCTGTCCCCGGAGGCCACCGCGTCCAGGATCGCCCGGTGCTCACCGAGCACCTCCTCCTGACGGCCGGTCTGGTTGTACAGGGCCACCACCCCGGCCCGGATCTGGCGGCTGCGCAGTCCGTCGTAGTGCCGGTTGAGGAGTTCATTGCCGATCGCGGCGACCATGGTCGCGTGGAAGAGGTGGTCGATGGCGATGAACTCCTTGGCCTGGTCCGGCCCCATCAGCTCGCGCTGCCGGTCCAGCAGCTCCACCAGCTTCGCGACCGGCACCGTGCCCGCCTCGATGGTGTGCTCGGCGGCGTAGCGCTCGACGATCCCGCGTAGCTCCATCAGTTCGGTGATCTCCCGGCCGGAGAGCGGGGCGATATGCGCACCCCGCTTGGGGACGAGCTGGACCAGGTCCTCGGCCGCCAGCAGGAGCAGGGCCTCACGGATCGGGGTCCGGGAGATGCCGATCCGGTCGGCGATCTCCTGCTCGGTGAGGAACCGGCCCTGCATGTCGGGATCGGTCAGCACGGTCTCCTTGAGGAACGCGTACGCCTTTTCTCGTCCGGACTGCGCTGGCACTGGGCCCCCATGCTGCTTCGCATACAACTCGTATACGAAAATTATCACGGACCGGTGGCCGGGTCGGGGATCCAGGAGCCGTGGATCCCCGCGGGGACGCGGTGGGGCAGCTCCACGGTGGCGACGGGGGCGGCCGTGATGTCCCGGGCGTCCAGGACGATCAGTTCGGAGGCGTCCCGGCGGAGGTCGCTGACGAGGGTCAGGAGATAGCCATCGTCCTCGCTCCCTCCTCCGCTCACTCCTCCGCCCCCGTCCGCGGGCACGAACACCGCTTCCCCGGGCATCCGGCCCGGTCCGGTCGGAGCTATCTGCCGGGCCCCGGTGGCCGCGTCGTACTTGACCAGTGCGTACTCCTCCAGCCCGCTGCCGGGGAAGGCGACGGCGTAGCCATAGCGGCTGGGCCGCCCCAGCACACTGTCGTTGATCGTGGGGAACTCGGTGACCAGATCATCCAGCGGCTCCTCCCGCGCCGTGCCCGCGGAGGGGTCGAGGACCCAGCGGTGGTGCAGGGAGCCGACCAGCGGGACGGTGGCGTGGCCCGGGGCGCCGGTCCACCACTTCCAGGAGGTCTGCCAGGCGGCCCGGTCATAGCGCGGCCCCTCGACGACGATGCGGCCCGCCGGATCCTCATAGGCGTTGGCGATATGCAGCAGGGCGCCGGGCTCCACCTCGCACCAGGTGACATGGGGCGGCCCGGTGCGCGGCATGAGCCCGATGCGCGGCCGGTAGTCATCGGACCAGCGGTAGGGGATCCCGGAGTGCTCGGCGGGGTCGAAGACGACCGGCAGGTCCAGCCACACCACATAGCGCTCGGTCAGCCCGAAGTCGTGCATCAGCGAGGGCCCCGCGCCCTCGATGGTCTCCTCGCGGACGATATGGCCGTCGCGGGACGCGACGTAATAGACGAGATGGGGCGGTAACGGCGAGTACGAGAAGAAGTGCAGCTCCCCGCTGACCGGATCCTCCTTGGGGTGCGCCGTCATGGCCCGGGTCAGCTTTCCCCCGAAGTCGTAGGCGCCGACCGTGGCCAGCTCGGCGGTCAACTCATAGGGGAGGTTCGCCTCCTGGAGGGCCAGGACGCGGCCCGCGTGCTCGATCACATGGGTGCCGGCGACGCTGGCGATGAGATCGGCCGCGCCATCCGCCCCTGCGTCGCCCGGGTCCATTCCCTCGCCGCCCGCGCCCGCCCCTTCGCCGCCCGCGGCCGTCTCCATGGCGCTGTGGAGGGCCGGTGTCCGCACCCAGCGGTTGCGGTACCACTCCGCTCTTCCGTCGCGCAGCCGCAGCCCATGGACCATGCCGCTGCCCTTGAACCAGTGCGACGGCACCACCCCGGGCGGGGGGTTGTGGCCGTTGCGCAGATAGCGGCCGGTCAGCTCGGGAGGCAGGGAGCCGTGCACGGTGAGGCCCCAGACGGTCGACTCCACCGCCATCGGGGCGTAGTGGCCGCTGACATAGGGCTTGCCGGGCTTGTCATGCTCGTCGTGCTTATCGGGCTCGCCAAAGGGCTTGCCGCTCATCGCGCGCCCTCCTCGCCGTCCTGGCCGGCCCCCTGGCCCGCGACCAGGACGACCTTTCCGGTGACGGTGCCGGACTCGGCCAGCCGCATCGCCTCCGCGGCATCGGAGAGCGGAATCCGCGCCGCCACCAGTGCGGTGAACTCGCCGCTCGCCAGCAGCGCCAGCACCTGCCCCAGATCGGCGCGGATCCGCGCCTGGTAGGCGGCCAGCCGCCGCCGTCCGGCCCAGAGGTTGTAGAAGTGCGCCCCCCGTCCGTTGGGCAGCAGATTCCACAGGGTGAGGCGGGCGAGCAGCTTGAGCACCGGGCTCCGGGACGATCCGGGGATGTCCCGGGTGGCCGCCGTGCCGTAGGAGACCAGCGTGCCGCCGCGGGCGAGCAGCCGATAGGAGTCCACGATGCCCTCGCCGCCGATGTGGTCGAAGACCGCGTCGACCCCGCCGGGCGCCAGCGCGCGCACCCGGCCGGGCAGATCCGGATCGCGGTAGTCGAGAGGGGTGGCGCCGAGGGCGCGCACCGCGTCGTGATGGCGGGGCGAGGCGGTGCCTATGACCTTGACGCCCGCATGGCGGGCGAGCTGGACCAGTGTGGTGCCCACTCCGCCGTTGGCCCCGTGCACCAGCACGGTCGAGCCGGGGCGCACCTTGGCCACGCGGTGGAGCATCTGCCAGGCCGTGATCCCGTTGACCACCACCGTCTCGGCCTCCGCCGGGTCCACCCCTTCGGGGACCTCCACCAGATCGCCCGCGTCGACGAGGGTGTGGCTGGCCCAGCCGCCGATCTTCGTGAGTGCCGCGAACCGGCGCCCCCGCAGGGCCGGATCCACCCCGGGGCCGGTCGAGACCACCCTGCCCACCAGGTCATAGCCGGGCACGAAGGGGAACGGCGGCTGGTCGTAGTACTTCCCGCGGCGCATCTGCTGCTCGGCGAAGGAGACCCCCGACGCCTCGACGGCCACCAGCGCCTGCCCGTGACCGGGCTCGGGCAGCGGGCGGGTGCGGAGCTGGAGCCCCTCCGGCTCCACCTGGCCCGGCAGAACGACTTCGGTGATCATGGCGGATCTCGCTTCCATGTGAGGAGTTCTCGTTGTTGTGAGAACTTCTAACCAAACAATGAACCTGTTACTCTCGAAGTGTCAAGTCCGAAATCGACGACCCGTACGAGAGGCCCGTCCATGGCGACAGCACGGCGAGAGCGCTACCGCAAACAGACCCGGGAGGAGGCCAAGGCCGTGGCCCTGGCCCAGCTCTCCGAGTCGGGCACCGCCGGCATCTCGGTGAACGCGATCGCGAAGTCGATGGGCATGACCGGCCCCGCGCTCTACCGCTATTTCGCGAGCCGGGACGAGCTGCTGACCGAGCTGATCACCGACGCCTACCGCGATCTGGCCGAGGCCCTCGCCCGGGCCGTCGCCGACGCCGTCCCCGCCGACCGCTTCCGCGCCCTGGCCCTCGCCCTGCGCGACTGGGCGAAGCGGCAGCCCGACCGCTATCTGCTCATCTACGGGACCCCGGTGCCCGGTTACCACGCGCCGCCGGAGACCATCGAGATCGCGGCCGGGATGATGCGGACCATCGTCGACGCCTGCGCCACCGTCGCGGGTGCGGGTGCGGGTGCGGGTGCGGGTGACGCGAGCGGTGGCGGTGGCGCCACCATGAGCGGCGAGCAGCCCCTCACCGAGCTCGAGGCCGCGCTGGCGCGCCATCTGGAGGGTGCGGGCCCCTGGGTGGCCGGGGAAGAGCCCGATGGCGAGCTGAAGGGCCGTGCGCTGCGCACCTGGACCCGGCTCCACGGAGTGATCAGCCTTGATGTGCAAGGCCAGTTCACGGGCATGGGCTTCGATCCCTCGGTCCTCTTCGAGGCCGAGATCGACGCCCTCGTGCGGGGTGGCTGAGGTGTCCAGGTCCGAGCTGCCCGCCCTGCGGGCCGGGCGCACACTGGAAGGACAGCGGAGCGCACGGGTGACCGGAGGCCGCGATGGAGCATGGTGAGTTCGATGTGGTCGTGGAGATCCCGGAGGGGTCCCGCAACAAGTACGAGATGGACCATGACACCGGCCGGATCCGGCTGGACCGGATGCTGTTCACCTCGACGAAGTATCCGGCCGACTACGGCTTCGTCGACCTCACCCTCGGCCGGGACGGCGATCCGCTGGACGCCCTCGTCACCGTCGCCGAGCCGACCTTCCCCGGCTGTGTCATCCTCTGCCGCGCCATCGGCATGTACTGCATGCGCGACGAGCAGGGCCCGGACGAGAAGATCCTCTGCGTCCCGGCCCATGACCCGCGCTATGTCGGCGTCCAGGACATCGAGGACGTCCCCGAATTCGACCGGCGGGAGATCACCCACTTCTTCGAGGTCTACAAGGACCTCGAGCCCGGCAAGTCCGTCGAGGGCTCCCACTGGGAGGGCCGTGATCGGGCCTACGCCGAAATAGCCGCCTCCCGCGTCCGCGCCGCCGAAACCGGCTGGTTCCCGAGCCCCTGACCAGGGTCGACGCTCAGGGCACCTGCCCGCGTGCCGCCGGCGCCCTGGGCGTCTCCCCGCCCAGCGCCGGCGCTCAGGGCGCCCGCCCGCGCAGGGCCCGCACTCAGGCCGTCTCCCCGCGCGGCGCCGGCACCCCGCGGTCGTTCTGCAGCTCCCACAACTCCCGGAACAGCCCGCGGCACCCCGTCAGCTCCGCGAACGTGCCCTGCTGGATCACCCGCCCCCGCTCCAGCACGACGATGCGGTCCGCCACGGCGACGTTCGCCAGCCGGTGCGTGACCAGGACGACGGCGCGGTCCTCCGCCATCCGCCGCAGCCCCGCGAAGATCCGGTGCTCGGCACGGGCGTCCAGCGCGCTGGTGGGCTCGTCCATCACCAGCAGTCCGGCGGGCCGGTGGAACGCGCGGGCCAGCGCGATGCGCTGCCACTGCCCGCCGGACAGCTCCACCCCGCCCCACCACTGCCGGGCGAGCAGCGTGTCCAGCCCGCTGCGCAGCCCGTCCACCACCTCATGCGCCCCGGAGTGGACCGCCGCCTCCCGGACCGCCTCGTCCCCGCCGTGCGGCTGGCCCAGGGTGATGTTGTCGCGGGCGGACAGCGGCCAGTGCGCGTAGTCCTGCGGCACGACCGCCGTATGCCGCCACATCGCCTGCGGATCCAGCCCCGCCACATCCGCGCCGTCCCAGGTCACCGTGCCCTTGGTGGGCAGATAGAGCCCGGTCAGCAGCTTGCTCAGGGTGGTCTTGCCCGAGCCGTTCTCCCCGACCAGCGCGAGCACCTCGCCCCGCCGCACCTCGAGCGTGACATCGTCCAGGGCCGGGGCGTCGGATTCCGGATAGGCGTACGTCAGCCCCTCGGCCCTGATCACCCGCGGCGCCGCCGGGGCCCGGGTGCCGCGCCGCATCCGGTGTCCGCCCGCCTCCTCGATGAACTCCGCCCAGTCGTCCAGATACAGCCCCGTACGGAACAGCCGCGTCCCGTAACCGACCATCCCCTGCAGCGAAGCGCCCACCGTGCGCAGCGCGAACACCGCCGTACCCGCCGACGCCACCGACATCTGCCCCGCGCCCAGCAGCAGCGCCAGCGACACCCACACCAGCCCGGACGCCAGCCCTCCCGCCAGCGCGCCCAGCACCGCGTACCGCGCGCCCCGGTGGACCGCCGTGTCGGTGGCCGCGTCCACCCGCGCCCCGATGGCCCGGTACCGCTTCAGCAGAAACTCCGCCATGGTGCCGGAACGGAGCTGATCGGCGATGTCCTTGTCCACCATGTACCAGCGCAGCAGCCCGAGCGTGCGCCGGTCGGCGCTCATGGCGCGACTGGTCTCGTAGTGCACCCGGGCCGCCTTCATCCCCGCGATCCCCTGCGGCAACGCGGTCAGCAGCAACAGCGGCAGCAGCGCCGGATGCAGCACGGTGACCACGCCCGCCGCCGCGATCAGCGACGAGAGACACGCCATGAGCTGCTGCGACTCGGTGATCAGATCCTGCGCCACCTCGGCGCCCCGGTCCGCGGCGTCCCACTTGTCGTTGAACCCGGGGTTGTCGTACGCCGCCAGCTCGGCGTTGATCGCCGCGTCCAGCATCTGCGTCTCGGCCTCCCGGGAGATCCGCGGGGAGAGCCTGCTGGAGATGTTGCTGACCGCGATCCCCAGCAGCGCCCGCAGCCCGGCCGCCCCCGCCAGCACCGCGATCGAGGGCAGCGCGTCCCGGAGCCGGTCGGCGATGTGGCCGGAGGAGATGAGCGCCGTGATCGTGCCCGTGGTGGCCAGCAGCCCGAACGCCTCGAAGAAGCCCGACAGCGCCTGGCACACCAGCAGCGCCACCACCGCCGTCCGGTCCACCTTCCAGGCCAACGCCATTGAACGGCGGACGAGTTGGGGCAGTCTGCGGGCCATGGCCCGGGTGGTGACGGGGTTCTTCTCCAAGGCCGTCAGCGCGGGCGGCCGAAACCGTAACTCCTCGCTGGGCCGCTCGGCCGGTTGTTCCGATGGCTGTTCCGACGGCTGCTTCGATGGCTGTTCCGGTGGTTGTTCCGCCTGCTCCGTGGTTCGGGACGTCACAAATCCCCCCTGAGGGCGTGTTTTCCGTTCGGTATGCCTCAGATTGCCGCAGACCGAGACTCGGGCGCCCGTGGTTTACGGCGAGGTCCACCGATCGTGGAGCGGCCGCATCGCACCAGGCGGCCCGCTCGCCTCAGGCGACCTCAGCCGACCTCACGTGACTTCGGATGACCGGGAAAACAGCTGGAGCCGCGCCCCGTTCGCGTGCTTCGATGCGCCCCATGGTGTCCACCGACCGGCTGCTCGCCTTCGCGGCCATGTCCTTTCTGCTGATCGTGATCCCCGGCCCCAGCGTGCTCTTCGTGGTCGGCCGGGCACTGGCCCAGGGCCGCCGCGCGGCGCTGACCACGGTCATCGGCAATACGCTCGGGGCGTATGTGCTGGTCGTGGCCGTGGCGCTGGGCGTCGGGTCCGTGGTGGAGCGCTCGGCCGTCGTCTTCACCACGCTGAAGCTGGTCGGCGCCGCGTATCTGGTCCACCTGGGCGTCAAGGCGGTGCGGCAGCGCCGCTCGCTGCACGCCGCCTTCACCGGCGACGGCCCCGCCCGCGGGGGCCTGCGCACCCTGTGGGAGGGGTTCGCGGTCGGGGTGGCCAACCCCAAGACGATCGTGTTCTTCGCCGCCGTACTGCCCCAGTTCGTCGACCGTGACCAGGGGCATGTCGCGCTGCAGATGCTGCTCCTCGGCCTGATCTTCAACGCCATCGCGGTGGTCTCCGACAGCGTCTGGGGCCTGGCCGCGGCCACCGCCCGCACCTGGTTCGCCCGCTCACCGCGACGCCTCGCCCTGGTCGGCGGCGTCGGCGGACTCTCCATGATCGGCCTCGGCGTCACGGTTGCCGCGACCGGCCGTACGGACTAGCCACGCCCTCTGACGCCGCACCGCCCTCCGCGCGCCACGCGTGCGCGCGGAGTTGGGGAGAGGCGGCGCGCGCCGTGCGTGGGGTGGGGGGTGCGCTGGGGGGAGGGGTGGGCGCTGCGCCGTATGGGGTAATTCGGGGGTGTATCTATAGCGTTGGCGGTGTGTCGCGCGCCTACTGGTGCTACAGACCGGTGGGTACCACATCTGCCGGGGGACGGCGACGCGGGGATGTCCCCGCGTGGATCGCCGCATGTGCGCACCCCCTGGTCTCCGATGCGCCGCCATGCGCGCTCACAATCCCGCGTGGCGAGTAACGGCCCACCATTCCACGCCATTTGGAGGGCCCGTCATGGCTTCACCCACTGTCACCCTGGTCACGGCGTCACCGAATCCCGCGGTGTCCGGGCAGTCGGTCACGCTCACCGCCACCGTCATACCGCTCGGCGCCGGAACCCCCACGGGCACCGTCACCTTCGTGGTCAGTGGTGGCCCGACCCTGAACGGGACGCTGTCGGGCGGGACGGCTTCGGTCACCGTCCCCAACCTGAGCGTCGGTACCCACATCGTCACCGCGACCTACAACGGCGACGCCAACTTCACCTCGTCCACCGGCACCACGGCCGTCGCCGTCATCCAGGCGTCGACGACGACATCGGTGTCCTCGGTGCCGGATCCCTCGACACTTGGGGGCCTCGGTGACGTTCACCGCCACGGTCACTCCGGTCGCGCCCGGTGCGGGCGTCCCGACCGGCACGGTCACCTTCATCATCGGCGGCTCCGGTGGCGGTACGTTCGTCCAGCCGCTGGTGGGCGGCACGGCGACGTTGTCCCTCAGCACCCTGGGTGTCGGCACCAATGCCGTGGTCGTCCTCTACGGCGGCGACACCAACTTCCTGCCGTCCACCGGCACCGACACCCACACCGTGAACCCCGGCCCCGCGGCGACGACCACCACGCTGACGTCCTCGGCCAACCCGTCCGTCTTCGGGCAGCCGGTCACGTACACCGCCACGGTCACGCCGAACCCGCCCGCGACCGGCACCCCGACCGGTTCGGTCACCTTCGTGATCAGCGGTACGGGCGGGGGCACGTTCACCCAGCCGCTGACGGGCGGCACGGCGACGTTCATCACCAGCGGCCCGGGCACGGGGTCGCACACCGTGACCGCCACCTACAACGGTGACACCAACTTCGCCACGTCGACGTCGGCGCCGCTCACGCAGGTGGTGAACCCCGCGAACTCCAGGACCACGATCAGCTCCAACCCCAACCCGTCCGAGGCGGGCACGCCCGTCGACTTCGTCGCCTTCGTGGAGGCCATCCCGCCCGGCGACGGCACCCCGACGGGCACGGTCACCTTCACCCTCACCAACGGTGTGGACACCCTCACCGCCAGCCCCACCGTGGACACCAATGGATTCGCCTTCCTTTGAAGTGGCGCTGTCGGCAGGCAACTGGGACGTCGACGCCTTCTACGCGGGGGACGCCAATTTCGGCGCCTCCGGCGTCTCCGAGTTCACCCAGGTCGTCACCGAGCCGGAGAGCGGCACGGTGACCACCACTACGAGCTGATCCCACAGCACTGGGCCCCGCCACCGCCGAAAGGGGCAGTGGCGGGGCCCAGCCACGCACGCCGGACGTCGACCCGCACCGAAAGCCGGATCTATGCATATATGCCTCCTATACGGGTAATCGCGAGATGTGTCCATCAAGACGCCGCGATGGGGCACGCTGCTGCTGGCCGTCCTCGTCGCTCTGACGGCGGTGCTGCTCACCGCCGGGGGCGCGCGTGCCGAAACGGATGTGAACAAGATCGGCAAGGCGCTGCGGAACAGCCCCGTATACGTCGACCCCGGCGCCTCCGACGCACTGAGCACCGGACAGGCACGCCGCCTGGTGGCACATATCCGCGACGCGGGCGTGCCCGTCTACGTCGCCGTCCTGCCGGACAATCCCGCGTACGGAGGCGAGCGTGTCTTCGGGCGGCTGCGGGCCGCCGTCGACCGTCCCGGCATCTACGCGGTGGCGCTCGGCTCCTCCTTCGGGGCGGCCTCCGACACCTCGGTGCTGCCGGGACGCACCTCGCAGGCGCTGGCGGAGCAGAACCTGCGGCAGCACCCGCGCGACCTGGCGGCGGTCCTGGACGGCTTCGTGACCGACGCGGCCAAGGCGACCCACGACCGGGGCGGCCAGGGGACCGGCGGCGACCAGGGCGCGCGGGACTCCACCGGTCTGTCGGTGGGGGACACCGTGGTGGTGCTGATCATTCTGGCCGCCGTCGGCGGAGGCGGTCTCTACCTGCTGCGGCGCACCCGCAAGCAGCGCCGCGAGCGCGAGCGGGCCGAGCTGGAGCAGGTGCGCGGCGCGGTCGAGGAGGACATCACCGCGTACGGCGAGAAGCTCAGCCGGACCGGCTTCGACCCGGCCGACCCGGCGTCCACCCCCGAGATGGCGGACGACTACGGCCGCGCCCTGGACGCCTACGAGGAGGCGAAGGCCAAGTCGGCCGCCGCCCGGCGCCCGGAGGACGTACGGCCGGTGACCGAGGCGCTGGAGGAGGGCCGCTTCGCACTGGCGGTGCTCGATGCCCGCCGCGAGGGCGGGCCACTGCCCGAGCGCCGCCCGCCGTGCTTCTTCGACCCGCGGCACGGCCCTTCGGTCCGGGACGTCCAGTGGGCGCCCTCGGGCGGCACCCAGCGCTCCGTCCCCGCCTGCGCCGCGGACGCCACCCGCATCGACGACGGCCTCGATCCGGACGCCCGCACCGTCCCGGTCGGCGGCGACCGGCGACGCCCCTACTGGGAGGCCGGTCCGGCCTACGGGCCCTGGGCCAGCGGGTACTTCGGCGGATACGGCTCGATGCTGCTGCCCGGGCTGCTGATCGGCACGCTGCTGGGCGGGTCCCTCGGCCCCGGCTACGACACCGGCGACTTCGGCGGTGGCTTCGGCGACTCCGGGGGCGGCGGTGACGGCGGTGGCTACGGCGACGGTGGGGGCTTCGGGGGAGGCTTCGGCGACGGCGGTGGCTTCGGGGGAGGCTTCGGCGACAGCGGCTAGGACCGACCGGGGCACATCCGTCACCGCGCAGCGAAGCATGCGAACGTGCGCGGTGCGTACGCGGTGGCCTGGGATGGAGGATGCGCGCCGCACAGGGTGCGGGAGGTGCGCTGGGGGAGCCGTCGAGCGCTGCGCTATATGAGGTAATTCGGCGTCATATCTATGGCGTTGGCGGCGAGCCACGCGCCTACTGGTGCTACAGACCGGTGGGTTCCACATCTGCCGGGGGACGGCGACGCGGGGATGTCCCCGCGTCGATCGCCGTAAGTGCGCACCCCCTAGCCTCCGATACGCCGCCGCGCCCTGTCACAGGCATGCGTGGCGAGTAACGGCCCACCACCCCACACCATTTGGAGGGCCAGTCATGCCTTCACCCACTGTCACCCTGGTCACGGTGTCGCCGAACCCCGCGGCGTTCGGACAGTCCGTCACCCTCACCGCCACCGTGATCCCGCTCGGTGTCGGAACACCCACCGGCACCGTCACCTTCGTCGTCACCGGCGGCCCCACCCTCATGGGGACCTTGTCGGGCGGGACGACCTCGGTCACCGTCCCGGCGGGGCTGAGTGTCGGCGCTCACCCCGTCGTCGCCACCTACAACGGCGACACCAACTTCACCTCCTCCACCGGCACCAATGTCATCCTCGTCACGCAGGCGTCGACGACGACGTCGGTGACGTCGGCGCCGGATCCGTCGTCGCTGGGGCAGTCGGTGACGTTCACCGCCACGGTCACCCCGGTCGCGCCCGGTGCGGGCGTCCCGACCGGCACGGTCACCTTCATCATCGGCGGCTCCGGTGGCGGTACGTTCGTCCAGCCGCTGGTGGGCGGCACGGCGACGCTGTCCCTCAACACCCTGGGCGTCGGCACCCACCCCGTGGTCGTCCTCTACACCGGCGACGGCAACTTCCTGCCGTCCACCGGCACCGACACCCACACCGTGAATCCGGCCCCGGCCGCGACGACGACCACGGTGACGTCCTCGGTGAACCCGTCCGTGTTCGGGCAGCCCGTGACGTTCACCGTCACGGTGACGCCGAACCCGCCCGCGACCGGGACCCCGACCGGTACGGTCACCATCATGGTCAGCGGCACCGGGGGCGGTACGGTCATCAAGGCGCTGATGGGCGGCACGGCGTCGGAAACCTTCAGTAACCTGGGCACGGGTCCGCACACCGTGACGGCCACCTACAGCGGTGACGCCAACTTCGCCGCATCGTCCGGGACACTGCCCACGCAGACGGTGAACAAGGCGTCGACGACCACCTCGGTCAGCTCCAGCCCCAACCCCTCCACGGCAGGGCAGGACGTCACCTACGTCGCCTTCGTGCAGCCCGTGCCCCCCGGGGCGGGCGTCCGTACCGGAACGGTCACCTTCACCATCACCGATGGGACGAACACCGTCACCGGCACCGGCAGCGTGGACGCCTCCGGGTTCGCCTTCTTCACCGACACCTCGGCCAGCTTGCCCGCGGGCGGCTACACCATCACCGCGGTCTACTCCGGCGACACCAACTTCAACGGGTCGACCGGAACCAACAACCAGACCATCACCTGACCGAACAGCACTGAGCCCCGCCGCCGCCCGAGGGGCGGTGGCGGGGCTCAGCCACGCTCAGACGTCGGCTCACACGTCGAAGTAGAGCTCGAACTCGTGCGGGTGCGGGCGCAGCTGCAGCGGCGCGATCTCGTTGGTGCGCTTGTAGTCGATCCAGGTCTCGATCAGGTCGGAGGTGAAGACCCCGCCCTGGAGGAGGAACTCGTGGTCGGCCTCGAGGGAGTCGAGGACGGCCGGGAGGGAGGTCGGGACCTGCGGGACGCCCGCGTGCTCCTCGGGGGCGAGCTCGTAGAGGTCCTTGTCGATCGGCTCGGCCGGCTCGATCTTGTTCTTGATGCCGTCCAGGCCCGCGAGGAGCAGGGCGGAGAAGGCCAGGTACGGGTTGCCGGAGGAGTCCGGGGCGCGGAACTCGACGCGCTTGGCCTTCGGGTTGGAGCCGGTGATCGGGATACGCATCGCGGCGGAGCGGTTACGCTGCGAGTACACCAGGTTGACCGGCGCCTCGAAGCCCGGGACCAGGCGGTGGTAGGAGTTCACCGTCGGGTTGGTGAAGGCCAGCAGCGACGGGGCGTGCCGGAGGATGCCGCCGATGTAGTAGCGGGCGGTGTCCGACAGGCCCGCGTAGCCCTGCTCGTCGTAGAAGAGCGGGGAGCCGCCCTGCCACAGCGACTGGTGGACGTGCATGCCCGAGCCGTTGTCACCGAAGATCGGCTTCGGCATGAAGGTCGCGGTCTTGCCGTTCTTCCACGCCACGTTCTTGACGATGTACTTGAACAGCATCAGATCGTCGGCCGCGGCCAGCAGCGTGTTGAACTTGTAGTTGATCTCGGCCTGGCCGGCGGTGCCCACCTCGTGGTGCTGGCGCTCGACCTGGAGACCGGCCTTGTTCAGCTCGAGGCTGATCTCGGCGCGCAGGTCGGCGAAGTGGTCGACCGGCGGGGTCGGGAAGTAGCCGCCCTTGTAGCGGACCTTGTAGCCACGGTTGTCCTGAAGCGCGCCGGTGTTCCAGGCGCCCGCCTCGGAGTCGATGTGGTAGAAGGACTCGTTCGCCTTGGTGTCGAAGCGCACGCTGTCGAAGACGTAGAACTCCGCCTCCGGGCCGAAGTACGCGGTGTCCGCGATACCGGTGGAGGCGAGGTACGCCTCGGCCTTCTTGGCGATGTTCCGCGGGTCACGGCTGTACTGCTCACCCGTGATCGGGTCGTGGATGAAGAAGTTGATGTTGAGGGTCTTGTCCCGGCGGAACGGGTCGACCCGGGCCGTGGAGAGGTCCGCGCGCAGGGCCATGTCCGACTCGTGGATGGCCTGGAAGCCGCGGATCGACGAGCCGTCGAAGGCCAGCTCCTCGTTCGGGTCGAACGCCTCCGCCGGTACGGTGAAGTGCTGCATGACGCCGGGAAGGTCGCAGAAGCGGACGTCGACGAACTTGACGTCCTCGTCCGAGATGTACTTCCGAGCGTCGTCGGCGTTCTGGAACATCCAACTCCTCCTAGCCCGGCCGCGGTGGGACGGGGATTTGTCCGGTCGCGCGGTCCATGTGCGGTGGCGCGCTGTCGCCGACCATAGGCAGACGGGATTTCCCGGGCATGACCCATTTGTTTCACCCAGGTTAACCGGCCCGAGGGGGGTTACGGGGACCTCGTGGCCTCGGAAAAGGCGCCGAATGCCCTGCCCGGAAGCAGCGGGCGGGGGCCAGGCCCGGGGAACGTATGCGGTCGCAGTAACGTAGACGGGTGGACAAGAGGCAAGCAATCGGATCGTGGCTTTCCGGGCCCCGCGCGGCCGCCGAGGACATGGGCGTCGACTTCGGCTACCGGGGCCAGGGGCTCGGGCTCCCCGAGAGCGGACCGGGCGCCATAGCGCCGCTGGGACGCCGTTTCGGGGCGCTCTTCATCGACTGGGCCCTGTGCCTGCTCGTCTCCTACGCCTTGCTGTCCGGCCGCGACGCCCAGGCCGCCGGGAACTGGGCGCTGCTGGTCTTCCTGGTGCTGAGCCTGGTCACCGTGGGCACCGTCGGTGCCACCCCCGGCAAGCTGCTGCTGAAGCTGCGGGTCATCGGCGAGGGCGGGGTGCGGCTGAGCCTGCCGAAGGCCGTGCTGCGCAGTGTGCTGGTGCTGCTGGTCATCCCGGCGGTGGTCTGGGACCGCGACACCCGCGGGCTGCACGACCGGCTCTCCCGGGCCGTGCAGATCAGGGTCTGAGTCCCGGGATCACACCTGTACGGCGCGGGATCACACCCGTACGGATTGCGTACAACGGCGTTACGTACGAAACGGCGGTCCGGACTCCATGTCCGGGCCGCCGTCTCGTATCCGTTTCGGTGCGGGGAGCGCTCAGCGCCCCTTCGGCATCCGCATCCCCTTGGGCATCGGACCCTTCGGAATCGGCATGTTGCTCATCAGATCGCCCAGTGCGCGCAGCCGATCGTTGACCACCGTGACCTGTGCGCCCGGCAGCACCCGCGGAAGCTTCAGCAGCGTGGTGCGGAGTTTCTTGATCTCGACCTGGCCCTCGCCGGAGCCCACGATCACATCGTGGACCGGGACCTCCGCGACGATGCGCGCCATCTTCTTCTTCTCGGCGGCCAGCATGCCCTTGAGCCGGTTCGGGTTGCCCTCGGCGACCAGCACGACGCCCGCCTTGCCCACCGCGCGGTGGATGACGTCCTGGTTCCGGTTCATGGCCACCGCGGGGGTCACCGACCAGCCGCGGCCCACGTTCTCCAGCACCGCCGCCGCCGCGCCCGGCTGGCCCTCCATCTGTCCGAAGGCGGCCCGCTCGGCACGGCGGCCGAAAATGATCGCCATCGCGAGGAATGCCAGGACGAAGCCCAGGATGCCAGCGAAGATCGGGTGACCGATCAGGAAGCCGATCGCGAGAAGGACACCGAAGGTGACAATCCCCACGCCGGCGACGACAAGAGTGACCTTCGGGTCGACCCGCTTGGTCATCTTGTAGGTCAGGGCGATCTGCTTCAGCCGCCCGGGGTTCTCGGATGTTTCCTTCCTCGCCATACAGCGAAGTTTACGTGGCCTGGGAGGTACTGGTGGACACGGCCTCCAGCACGTGTTCGGCCTCGTCCCGGTCCTTGGCCCGACGGCGGTCCTCGAGCACGGCCGTCCAGGCGTTGCGGCGGGCGGTTCGCTGCCCGCCCCGCAGCAGCAGACCCTCCAGGACGAGGAGCGCGTCGGTGACGGACGGGCGTACGGGCGCAGCCGGCATGGATACCCCTCGAAAGCGGCGGATGATCGCTACGCACAACGTATAAGCAGTGCGTGGCTCAATCGTTACCCATTGGTGTTACCAGTGCGTGACTGGCCGGTCAAACACCGATGAAGCCCTGCTGCGGCCCGTATCCCGCCCTTGACCTGCGGCGTTTGCGGAGCCCTCGGATATGTGTGTGCTCGCAATCACACAGCGTGTTGCTCACATGGCCGATCGGAGCACGGTACGTGACGGAGTGTGAACTCAGACCGCCGGGGAGGCCGCGCCGACATTGCGCCGCTCGATGGCCTGCTGGTACAGACGGCCGGCCCGGTACGAGGAGCGGACCAGCGGGCCGGACATGACGCCCGCATAGCCGATCTCCTCGGCCTCCTCCTCGAGCTCCACGAACTCCTGGGGCTTGACCCAGCGCTCCACCGGATGGTGCCGGGCGGACGGCCGCAGGTACTGGGTGATGGTGATCAGCTCACAGCCCGCGTCATGGAGGTCCTGCAGCGCCTGGCTGATCTCCTCGCGCTCCTCGCCCATGCCCAGGATCAGGTTGGACTTGGTGACCAGACCCGCCTCGCGCGCCTTGGTGATCACCTCGAGCGAGCGCTCGTAGCGGAAGCCGGGACGGATGCGCTTGAAGATCCGCGGCACCGTCTCGACGTTGTGCGCGAGCACCTCGGGGCGGGACGAGAAGACCTCGGCGAGCTGCTCGGGGACCGCGTTGAAGTCCGGGATCAGCAGCTCCACACCGGTGTCCGGCATCAGGGAGTGGATCTGGCGGACGGTCTCCGCGTAGAGCCACGCGCCGCCGTCCTCCAGGTCGTCACGGGCCACACCGGTGATGGTCGCGTACTTCAGCTCCATCGTGCGTACGGATTCGGCCACCCGACGCGGCTCGTCGCGGTCCAGCTCCTGCGGCTTGCCGGTGTCGATCTGGCAGAAGTCGCAGCGCCGGGTGCACTGGTCGCCGCCGATGAGGAACGTCGCCTCGCGGTCCTCCCAGCACTCATAGATGTTCGGACAGCCCGCCTCCTGGCACACGGTGTGCAGGCCCTCGCGCTTCACCAGGCCGTGCAGTTCGGTGTACTCGGGGCCCATTTTCGCCCGGGTCTTGATCCACTCGGGCTTGCGCTCGATGGGGGTCTGGCTGTTCCGGACCTCCAGGCGCAGCATCTTGCGTCCGTCGGGTGCGACTGCGGACACGTCCGGCACTCCTCTTTGCTTGGCTCTGCTTGGCGGCTCGGCGTGGCGAGTTTGCCGGCGGGCTTTCGAATCGTCGGCGGTCACCAGAGTACGCCCGTGGTTCGTACGCATTTACGTCCAGGGCAACCGATAGCGGCGAGGGCGCATTCCCGGAAGGGCCGGACCCGGAAGGGCCGCCTCCCCGGAGCGCCGGACCCGGGAGGGCTGGGCTGATAGGGCCGATCGGTGGGCCCGATCGGTGGGCCCGATCGGTGGGCCCGACCGGCGGGCCCGGCCGGCGGGTCCGGCCCGGGAGGGTCAGACCGCCCGGGGCAGCGGGACGGCGGACTCCAGAACCTCCCGCAGATGCCGCTCGACGACCGGCAGCACCTCGGAGATCGGCACATCCCGGCCCAGCTCCTCCGAGAGCGAGGTCACACCCGCGTCCCGGATACCGCACGGCACGATCCGGTCGAACCAGGTGTTGTCCGGATTGCAGTTGAGCGAGAAGCCGTGCATCGTCACGCCCTTGGCGATCCGCACCCCGATGGCGGCCAGCTTGCGGTCCTCACGGCGCTGCCCGGCGTTGGACGGGGCGTACTCCGGCCCGTTCAGCCGTGCGTCGAACTCCTCGTCCTCCAGCCGCGGGTCGAAGTCCAGCTTCAGCCCGCCGAGCGCGGGACGCTGGTCCACCGGATCGCCCAGCACCCACACCCCGCTGCGGCCCTCCACCCGGGTCGTCTCCACGCCGAACTCCGCGCAGGTGCGCAGCAGCGCCTCCTCCAGGCGGCGGACATGCGCGATGACGTCCACCGGGCGCGGCAGCTTGAGGATTGGATAGCCCACCAGCTGACCGGGGCCATGCCAGGTGATCTTGCCGCCGCGGTCCACGTCCACCACTGGGGTGCCGTCCAGGGGGCGCTCGCTGTCGGCCGTGCGCCGCCCCGCCGTGTAGACCGGGGGGTGCTCCAGCAGCAGACAGGTGTCGGGGATCTCGTCCGCGAAGCGGGCGGCGTGCACCCGGCGCTGCTCCTGCCACGCCTCCTCGTAGTCCACGGCGTCCGCGCCGAAGCCCAGGTGGACGTAGCGCAGCGCCGGTGAACCGGGGACCGACCCCGGCGAAGCAGTGGTCACGGCGGTCACGGCAAGCTCCTTCTCGGCCCACGTGCGATTGGGGGCGGAGCCTCGCGGCGGCGCCCCCGCCACTGTACGGCCGTGTCCCCTTACGTCCTCACCCGGCCCGTTCTCACACGATCGGATGAATGCCGCCCGACGGCCGCGATCAGCCCTCGAGCGGCAGTTACATTCGCGCCGTTCCACAGAGCGATCAGGGAGACCGGCAAGCTGATGACGGAACGACCCCCACAGCGCATTCCCAATCGTCAGCTCGCCGCGCTCATCGCCGAGGCTGGCTTCTCCAACGCTGGGCTCGCCCGGCGGGTGGACCAGCTCGGGTTGGAGCACGGCCTGGACTTGCGGTACGACAAGACATCGGTGACGCGGTGGCTGCGCGGACAGCAGCCACGCGGCACCACCCCGGCGCTGATCGCCGAGGTGTTCACCCGGCGGTTGGGGCGTCGGCTGACCGCCCAGGACCTGGGGCTGGACGCCTGTGCGCCCGTCTACGCGGGGCTGGAGTTCGCCGCCACCCCGCAGGAGGCGGTGGACATCGTCAGCGGGCTGTGGCGGAAGGACTCCGGAAGCCATGCGGAGCTGCGGAAGATCGCCTTCACCCCGGCGGGTCTGGTCGTCCCCAGCCGCGACTGGCTGATCGGGCGGCCCGACGACCGGGTGGCGCGCGGTGAGCCACCGGCGGGCGGCGTCCCGGCGGGGACGGGGCCCGGGGGCGGGGCCGGGGCCGCGGCCGGGCGGCTGCCCGCGCAGGGCGGCCGGGCGGGTGGCCCGGCGGGGGTGGCCGGGGTGGCCGGGGTGGCCGGGGTGGCACCGGGGCGTGCGGCCATCCAGGGCGCGCACGGTGCTCAGGGCGCTCACGGCGCCCAGGGCCGGGCGCCGCTGCCCCGTCAGCGCCGGCACGACCGCGACCGGCGCGCACCGGGCTACCGGGTGACCTCCGGCGACATCGCGGCCCTGCGCTCAGTCGGGGAGCTGTTCGCGGCGCTGGACCAGACGTACGGCGGCGGACACGCCCGCCAGGCCCTGGTGCGCTACCTCGAGCACGAGGGCGAGCCGATGCTGCGCGGCTCGTACAACGAGGCGACCGGGCGGCGGCTGTTCGGCGCGGTCGCCGATCTGACCCGGCTGGCCGGATGGACCTCGTTCGACATCGCCGCCCACGGTCTGGCACAGCGCTACTTCGTCCAGGCGCTACGGCTGGCACAGGCGGCCGGGGACCGCACATACGGCAGCTATGTGCTGGTGACGATGAGCCGCCAGGCCGTCTATCTCGGCCATGGGCGGGAGGCCGTGCAACTGGCCCGGGTGGCCCAGCAGGGGGTCGGCGGCGGCGCCCCGCCGGTGCTGCAGTCGCTGCTGCACGCGATCGAGGCGCGCGGCCATGGCGTCCTGGGCGAGGTGCGCGCGTGCACCGCCTCGCTCGCCCGCGCCGAGCGGGCGCTGGAGACGGCCCGGCCGGGGGACGAGGTGCCGTACTGGGCGCGGCTCTTCGACGAGGCACAGCTGGCCGACGAGTTCGGCCACTGCCACCGCGATCTGCAGCAGTACCGGGCCGCCGCCCAGCACGCGGAGCGCTCCCTGCAACTGCACGGCGCCGGGTTCGCGCGCAGCCGGCTGTTCTGCCGGGTGGTCCTGGCGAGCGCGCGGCTGGGCCTCGGCGAGCTGGAACAGGCGTGCCAGCTGGCGGCGGAGGCGGCGCAGCAGGCTTCGGAGATGCGGTCGGTGCGGGCGGTGGAGTACGTACGGGACTTCGAGCGCCGCCTGGAGCCCTACCGGGACGCGGCCCCGGCCCGCGGCTACCGGGAGCGGGTGGCGGCGCTGGGGTAGGGGCGGGGGTGTGTGGGGTGTGGGGCGCGGGGGCGGTGCTTGCCCAGGTGGCGAGGGGCGTGGGATCGGCAGGGCGGGGCGGTCGCTGATCACGTGGCGGGGGCGCGGGGCGGACGGTCGCTGATCAGGCGGCGGGACGCGCGTCCAGGCGTCCAGGACGGGTGCCAGGGCCGGGTGTGGTCGGGCGTCTAGGGCGGGTGTGTCCAGGGTCGGGTGTGGTCGGGCGTCCAGGGCGGGTGTGTGCCCGGGCCGGACGAGGTGGGGCGTCTAGGGCGGGTGTGCCCCAGGGCTGGATGTGGTCGGGCGTCCAGGGCGGGTGTGTGCCCGGGCCGGACGAGGTGGGGCGTCCAGGGCGGGTGTGTCCCAGGGGCGGGTGTGGTCAGGCGTCGTCCAGGGCGGGTGTGTTCCCGGGCCGGGCGTGGTCAGGCGTCTACGACGGGTGTGTCCAGGGCCGGGTGGTGCCCAGGGCACCGGGTGGGTCAGGCGTCCACGACGACGCCGAAGGTGCGCTCCAGGCCGGTGCGGCCCGCGTCGGTCAGGTGGATCACGCGGCGGCGGCTGCCACGGCGGATCCAGTCCAGCGCGAACAGCCGGTCCGTCAGGGCGGCCCCCAGCGCCCCGGCCAGATGGTGGCGCTGCTCGGTCCAGTCCACGCAGTAGCGGATCAGCGGGCGGCGCGCGGGGAGCCCGTCCGCGTCCACGCCGAACGCCGCCAGCTCCGCGCGCCCCGGGTCCGTCAGCCGGTACGTGGTGTCGTTGCCCGGGGCGGACAGCCGGTCGCTCTCCGCCGCCTCGGGGTGGAAGCGTCCGTCGCCGCCTTCCAGGACCCCGCGTTCCAGCAGCGCCGCCAACAGGGCCACTCCGAGGGCGCCCGCGACATGGTCGTAGCAGGTACGCGCCCGGCGCAGGGCGTGTGCGTGGGTGCTCTGGCGCAGCGAGGTGACCGGCAGCGGCGGGGCGATCCGGGCCAGCGCCTCGAGGGCCTCGCCGACGGCGGGGCCGGTCAGCCGGTAGTAGCGGTGCCGCCCGTGCGGCTCGACCCGTACCACCCCGGCCTCCAGCAACTTGGCCAGATGCCCGCTCACCGTGGAGGCGCTGACCCCGGCCTCGGTGGCCAGCACGCTCGCGGGCAGGGCGCGGCCCTCCAACAGCGCCTGCAGCACGCGGGCGCGAGACGGATCGGCGATCGCGGCGGCCGCGCGGGCGATGTCGGCGTCACGGGCGTCCGTGGTGGTGGCCATGCGCCCAGCGTAGGTCGGGGTCGCTTCGGCAGCGGACGAAGTGTGCGCGGGCGCCCGTGCCAACCTTCGGCGGTACGGCCCGCAGCGCGCGAGTTGCGGTGTGCGCCCCGGGCGGGGCTGGGGACCGGGGCCGCGTGATGTGGCCCCCGCTCCGCCCGTCCTGGGCGCGCCACGCCTCAGCCTGCGTGCGTTGGCCTGTGCGCCTTGCCGCTGCGCGCTTGGGCTGGATGCCTGGCCCTATGAATCCGCGCCTGCGGCCGTGCTCTGGCGTGCCGGTGTTTCGGACTCGGCAGGCCGGGGCGCGGGGCCAGAGGCCGGGGGCCGCGCGATGTGGTCCGTGGCCTCCGCCCGCGCCCGGCGTGCCTTGCCCTGTTCCCTGTGCGCCCTACGCGCGCCGCGCCTCCGGTTCGGGTGCCTTGTGCTGCGCGTTTGGGGCGGGATGCCCCGCTGTATGAGGCTCCGGCCGCAGGCCGTGTGCTCTGGTGATGCAGGCGCTTCGGGTTGGGGCCGGGGGCCGTGCGATGTGGCCTGTGGCCCCTGTTCTCTGCGCGTCTACGCGCGCCGCGCCTCGGCCCGGGTGCCTTGCGCTGCGCGTTTCGGGCTGGACGCCGCGCCGTACGTGCCTCCGGCCGCAGGCCGTGTGCTGCGGCGGGCGCACGCGCTTTGGGCCGGGCCGGGGGCGGGCGATGCGGTCCGTGGCCCCCGTTCCGCGCGCGCCTCGGCGCGCCACGCTTCGGTCTGTGGCGAAGGGATCCGGGGTGAGGGTGGAGGCATGAGGACGTACCGCTCCACGCATCGGATCTCGGAATCCTCGGCCGCGCCCGTGGCGGTCGCCGTGCGGAGGGTGCCGTTGCTCGCCATCTGCCTCGGGTACTTCCTGGTCATCCTCGACGTCACCGTCGTCAATGTGGCCGTACCCCGCATCGGCGCCGGGCTGGCGGCGGGGCAGGGGGCGCTGCAGGGGGCACCTCCCGGCCGAAGGCTGGGGGAGGATGGTGGATGGGTACACGCTGGTCTTCGCCGGGCTGCTGCTGTTCTGTGGCGGGCTGGGGGACCGGCTGGGCCATCGGCGGGTGTTCCTCGCCGGGCTCGGGCTGTTCACGGTGGCCTCCGCCGGGTGCGCGCTCGCGCCGACCGCCGCCGTTCTGGTCGGCGCGCGGCTGGCGCAGGGGGCCGGGGCGGCGACCATGGTGCCCGCCTCGCTCGCGCTGCTGGGGTCGCTGCACCCCGAACCGGCCGCGCGCGCCAGGGCGTTCGGGGTGTGGGGCGGTATCGCGGGGGTCGCCGCCGCGGCCGGTCCGGTGCTCGGCGGGGTGCTGGTGTGGGGCGTGGGCTGGCGGACCGTGTTCCTCGTCAACGTCCCCCTGGGCGTGCTCGCCGTCTGGCTCACCATCCGTCATGTGCCCGGCACGCGCCCCCGCCCGCGTGGGGAGCGTCCGCCACTGGACCTCGCCGCCCAGCTCACCGGCGTCGTCGCGGTGGCCGCCCTCACTGCCGGGCTGAACGAGGCGGGAGGGCGGCTGGACCGATCCGCTGGTGCTCGGTGCCCTGGCCGCCGCGCCCCTCGCGGGAGTGCTGTTCCTATGGCTGGAGCGGCGCGCGGCGGCGCCCGCGCTGCCGCCGCGGCTGCTGAGCGGTTTCCGGTTCCCTGCGGCCCTGGTCGTGGGGGTGCTGCTCAACCTCGGCTTCTACGGGCTGCTCTTCCTCACCACCCTCTACTTCCAGCGCCACCGGGGCTGGGACCCGCTCTCCACCGGTCTGGCGCTGCTGCCGATGGGCGCGCTGGTGGCGGTCGCCTCGCCGCTGTCCGGGCGGGTCGCGGCGCGCGTCGGCACCCATGTCCCGGCCGTGGCCGGGCTGTTGACCGGGGCCGTGGGGCTGCTCGGCTGGGCGGCCGTGGGGCCGCATACGCCGTATGCGCTGCTGGTCGTGCCGCTGTTGCTGGCCGGGTTCGGCACCTCGTTCACCATGCCGTCGGCGACGATCGCGGCGATGGAGGCCGCGCCGCACGAGGTGCGCGGCGCGGCGTCGGGCGCGTTCAACGCGGCGCGGCAGCTGGGCAGCGCCATCGGCGTGGCGCTGTTCGGAACCCTCGCCGCGGCGTCCGCGAGCTCCGCCTTCTACGCCGGGATGCGGCTGTCCGCCGTGATCGCGGCCGGATGCTTCCTGGGAGGCGCGGTGCTTACGGCGGTCTCGGGGCCCGCCGCCCGCGCGGCGCCCAACCCCTCGGCCACCGAGGCGTCTTGACGCGTACGCCAGGGACGCGGCCGTCGAGGCGGGGGCCGTCGAAGCGCGGGCCGTCGAGCGGCACGCGCTCGTCAGCGCCGCGCCGCGGGTGAGACGGCCCCGGCCTCAGGTCGTGCGGCAGTCGCGGTGGCGGGTGCCGGTTGTCCCGGGCCGCGAGCCGAACCGGGGCCTGAGCCCAGCGGCCTGCCGTGCACCCCAGGGGGTGACGCCGGTCAGGCCGCCGTGGCGCGGATGCTGGTCTCTACCCTGCCGCGCCCTGCCGCGCCCTGCCGCGCCCTGCCGCACCCGGCCGCGAGCCGTAACGGGAGCCTGAGCCTCAGCGGCTGGGCACCGCAGGGTCTCTCGCGGGTCAGGCAGCTCTGGCGGCGGGTGCCCGTTGTCCCGGGCTGCCAGCCGTGACCGGAGCCTGAGCCTCAGCCGCCGTGCACCGCAGGATGTCGCGCGTCAGGTCGCCGCAGCCGCGGGTGCCCGTTGCCCCGGGCCGCGGGCCGCGTAACCGGAGCCTGAGCCTCAGCAGCGCGCCCTGCCCCGACACGCATGCCGCCGCTCAGGCCGCCGCCGCGGGGAAGGACCCCGTGCCGGTGTTGCGGGCGTTCGTGTCGGATCCGGCGTCCGGTGGGGCGCCGAAGTCGCTGAGGACCGCTCGGGCCGCCCGGCGGCCGGAGGCCAGGGCGCCCTGGACCGTGCTGGAGTCCCGGTGGTCGCCGCAGACATACAGCCCCGACAGCAGTCGCACCGGGCGGCGTGGGTCGTGTGGGGCGGGCATGGCCGGGACCGCGTACGGGTCGTGGTGTGTGGCCAGCAGCTCCCAGCCCGCGGTCGACGTGCCGTACACCGCCGCCAGTTGGGCCCTGACGGCCCGGTCGAGTTCGGCGGCGGGCAGCGCGGCGGAGGTGCCCAGCACCGTGGAGGTGATCAGCACCCGGCCGGGCGGGGTGCGGGAGGGGTCGACCTCGCTGGCCACCATGGTGTGGGCGACCGGGCCCCGGCCGCCCGCGGCGAGTATCAGCGCGGGCTCGCGCAGCGGCGGCCGGTCGGCGGTGTGGTGCGTCACGGTCACCGGGTGGAAGGCCGGTACCCGCAGTCCGGGCAGGAGTCCGGCCGCGTCGTGCGCACCGGTGGCCACCAGCACCGCACGGCAGCCGATCTCGCCGTGTTCGGCGGTGGCGACGGCGGTGGTGGAGGCCGATACGGCCCGGACGCCCGTACGGACCGTCCCCGGCGGCAGCGCGGCCGCGAGCAGCTCGGGGACGGTGGACGCGCCGCCCGCCGGAAGGCAGAGGCGGCCGCGTGCGTAGCCGCGCAGCGCGAGGTCGGCGCAGCGGCTGGAGGTGGTGAGGTCCGGGTCGCTCAGCAGCGAGACGAGCAGCGGACGCAGCACCCCCTCGACCGTACGAGCAGGTAGGCCCCGCCCCCCCAGGGTCTCGGAGACCGGCCGGTCGGGGCGGGCGAGAAGGCGGTCCGCGGGCAGGGCGGCGAGCCTGCCGAGCGCGGCACCGAGTCGGGCCTGGTCGAGCCCGCTGCCGAGCGGCGCGCGGGCGGCGTTCGCGAGGGCGCGTGCCGTGGTGAATGCGCCCCTCATGCTCCGGGGGGTGTCCACCCGGTGCGTACGTCCCTCGTTGTGGACCAGCACCCCCTGGGCGAAGGGGCGCAGGGCGAGGGCGCCGAGCCCCGGAGTGCGCCGCAACTCCGGGAAGGAGGTGTTCATCAAGTGACCGGTACGGTCCAGCCGGAAGCCGTCGACGGTGTCGGTCGTCATCCGTCCGCCCACGTGGGGCGCGGCCTCGAGCACCGTGACCGCCACTCCCGCGTCGGTCAGCCGATGAGCCGCGGCAAGCCCCGCGAGCCCGGCGCCGACGATGACGACGTCCGTGCGGTGCGCGCGCTTGAGCACGTGTCCTCCCCGAGGTCGGTGCGTCCGTCACGGGGGCTGCTGCCCCGGCCGGCGGCCCGGATACGTGGGTCCCGCGTGACGGCTCGCGAGACGGTCTTGACAGTACGGACAAAAACGGTCGATGCCAGACGCGCATCGACCGGGCACGGGCGCACACCGGTCGCACACGTCATCGAGCGATGCGCGACCGGGGGAGTGCGAAGGGCGCCAACGGGGCGCCAACCCTTCTACGGCAGGGCCGCCTTGATGGCCTCGTCCACATGCGGGTGGGTGAAGGTGAAGCCGGAGTCCAGGAGGCGGCGGGGGATGGCCCGGACGCTGCCGAGGACGTCGCCTGACATCTCGCCCAGGGCGATCCGGAGCGCGGGGGCGGGGACCGTGAAGAGCGTGGGGCGGCGCAGCACGCGGCCCATGGCCGCCGTGATCTCGCGGTTGGTGACCGGCGCCGGGGCGGTGAGGTTGACCGGGCCGGTGAGCTCGGGCGTGTCGAGGATATGGCGCAGCGCGGCGATATGGTCCCGCAGCGCGATAAAGCTCCAGTACTGCCGGCCGCTGCCCATCCGCCCGCCGAGGCCCAGCTTGAACAACGGGAAGAGACGCCCCCACGCCCCGCCCTCGGAGGAGATCACCAGCCCGGTCCGGGTGAAGACCGTACGGACGCCCGCCTCCTGCGCCGCGGCCGTCGCCTCCTCCCAGTCCTGGCAGAGATCCGGAAGAAAACCGTGGCCGGGGGGCGCACTCTCATCGACCGCGCGCTCCCCGGTGTCACCGTAGAACCCGACCGCGCTTCCGCTCACCAGCACCCGTGGCGGGGTGTCCAGCGAGGCGATCGCCTCGGCGAGGGCGGCGGTGCCCAGCACCCGGCTGTCCCGGATCTCCTTCTTGTACGCGTCGGTCCAGCGCCGGTCGCCGACGCCCGCGCCCGCGAGATGGACCACGGCCTCACAGCCCATCAGCCCCTTCGTGTCCACCCACTCCCGCCGCGGGTCCCACTCCACCTCGTCCTGCGCACGCGGCGGACGCCGCACCAGGCGCACCACCTGGTGGCCGTCCTCGCGCAGCGAGCGGACGAGTGCCGTGCCGATGAGCCCTGAGGAGCCGGTGACCGCGATACGCATGGCCCCCATCCTGCCCTCGATCACGGGAGGGATGTCGGACAACAGGCGGGCGTGGCACAGTGACTCGCATGTCCCAGCCCTCCGGCCCGCCTCAGCCGTCTGGCCCGCCTCAGCCTTCCGGCCTGCCTCAGTCTTCCGGCCGACCCCGGGCTTCCGGCCTGCCTCAGCCCTCCGGCCGGCCCCAGGCGTCCCGGCGGCAGCCCGAGCTGATCATCCGCCCCGCCGTGATCGACGACGAGACGGCGCTGGCCGAGCTGGACCGCCGCACCTGGTCGGTGCTGCATTCCGTACAGCCGAAGCCGCAGCCGCCGTACGACCCCTTCTTCACCCAGCGCAACCGCGTCGAGCACATCCTCGTGGCCGAGCTCGGCGGATGCCCCGTCGGCTATATACGGCTCGTGCCGTCGACCCCGCTGGCCTGCAACACGCATGTCCGCCAGATCCAGGGGCTCGCGGTGGACGAGCGGACGCGGGGGAAGGGCGTGGCGCGGGCGCTGCTCGGCGCCGCGTACGAGGAGGCACGGCGGCAGGGCGCGATCCGCATCACGCTGCGGGTGCTGGGCCACAACACCCCGGCACGGCGGCTGTACGCGTCGGAGGGGTTCGCGGTGGAAGGCGTGCTGCCGGGGGAGTTCCTGCTGGCGGGGGAGTACGTGGACGATGTGCTGATGGGGCGCTCGCTGGACCGCTGAGGCGCTGGTGGGGCGTTGCCGAGGCGCTGCTGAGCGCCAGAGGGTCAGCCCCTGAAGCGTCAGCCCTTGAAGCGCTCCCACAGCCGGGGATACCGCTCCGCCAGCACCGCCTCACTCTCGAAGTCGAGGGGCTCCCCGATCGGTTCCCGGGGCGCGGGGGCGAGTCCCAGCTCCGGCAGGGGCGCCCCGGTCAGCCGCTCGTACGCCTCGTCCGCCGCGTACCCCAGGTCCTCGCAGTCGCCGTCCACCTGCTCATCGAAGTCCTCGAGCAGGTCGGCGAGCGCGTCCGGATCGTGCAGCGCGCCCTCGAAGATCTCCCGGCCCTGGCCGATCAGCCAGAAGCGGAACGCCTCGAAGGCATCGTCGCTGACCCCGCCGAGCAGCACCCAGGCGGCGCCCCACACGTCCCAGCGGTACGCCCGGTTGGAACGGGCTTCGAAGTGCCGGGCGAAGTCCAGCACCGCGTCGGGGTCGAGTTGTGACAGCTGATCGACGAGCAGGTCGGACTGGTCCTCGGGGTCGCCGTCCGCGACCTCCCGGGCGCTGTCGACCAGCCCCCAGAACTCCGTTTCGTCCATCATCACGGGACCTCGTCCATCATCACGGGACCAGGATCGGCCCTCCCGCGCACCCCCGCACGCGGAACGCGCCGGATGCGACCGCTTCGTAATACCAGACAGCAGGTGTCGGATTTCCCTGCGAAGGTCGACCTGGGTCGTCCCGGATCGACCCGGGTCGACCCAGGTCACCCACATGGCATCCCCACCGAGAGGACGTATGGACGTGAGCACACAGGGCGCACTGGCGGGCAGGGTCGCGCTCGTCGCGGGGGCGACGCGCGGCGCGGGCCGGGCGATGGCCGTCGAGCTGGGGGCGGCCGGGGCCACCGTCTACGCGACGGGGCGCACCACACGGGAGCGCGTCAGCGAGGTGGGGCGGGCCACGGAGACCATCGAGGACACGGCGGAGCTGATCACGGCCGCGGGCGGCACGGGCATCGCGGTGCCGACCGACCATCTGGAGCCCGAGCAGGTCCGGGTGCTGGTGGAGCGGATCGACCGGGAGCAGGGCCGGCTGGACGTCCTGGTCAACGACGTATGGGGCGGCGAGGCGCTGATCGAGTTCGGCAAGAAGACCTGGGAGACGGATCTGGCGGGCGGGCTGCGGATGCTCCGGCTCGGCGTCGAGACCCACCTCATCACCAGCTACTACGCGCTGCCGCTGCTGATCCGGCGCCCGGGCGGGCTGGTGGTCGAGGTGACCGACGGCAACGAGGAGTTCAACAAGACCTACCGCGAGAACCTCTTCTTCGACCTCACCAAGAACGCCCCGATCCGGACGGCCTTCGGGCTCGCGGAGGAGCTGAAGGAGTTCGACGGCACGGCGGTGAGCATCTCGCCGGGCTTTCTGCGCTCCGAGCAGATGCTGGACCACTTCGGGGTGACGGAGGAGAACTGGCGCGACGCGGTGGAGAAGGAGCCGCACTTCGCCATCGCCGAGTCGCCGTACTTCGTCGGACGGGCGGTCGCCGCGCTCGCCGCCGACCCGGACCGGGCGCGCTGGAACGGGCAGTCCGTCTTCAGCGGCGATCTGGCCAAGGTCTACGGCTTCACCGACCGGGACGGCTCCCGGCCGGATGTCCTCGGCTACTTCCAGGACGTCGTCTTCGGCGGCAAGGCGGGCACGGCCGCGGACTACCGGTAGGGCGAGGCGCGGAGCCTTGCCGGGGCTGCGTTCGGCGGCGTCCGTGGCGATGGCTCGGCGCCGTACCGGGGCCGCGCTTGGCCGTCTTAGCGGGGTCGCGCTTGGCGGTGTCCGGGGCGACGGCTTGGCGCTCTACGGGCGGGTGCGCCGTGGCCACCGGTAGAGCGCCGCGGTCACCGGCGTGCTCCGTAGCCGCCGGGCCCGCGGTCCCGAGGGGAACGCCGTGGTCGCCCGCAGCGCACTGTGGTCACTCGTAGCGCTCCGCCGTGCGGCGCGCCGCCTCGGCGAAGAGCGCTCGCAGCTCCGGCGGCCCCAGCACCTCCGCCTCCGGGCCGAGCGCGAGCAGCTGGGCGAGGGCGACCTCGTACGACTCGATGGGCAGGGTGACGGTGAGCCGCCCCTGCTCGTCGGGCTCCCCGGCCTCGCGTACGGCCTCCTCGGCCGCCGTCCGGTCCGTGACATGCGGCAGCCCCCGGGCACCGGCCGGGGTCAGCCGTACGACGGCCTTCTCCCGCAGGATCGAGCGGGCGAACTGATCGGCCCGCTCCTCCCAGAAGCCGGGCAGATCGAAGTCCTCGTCCCGGGTGAAGTGGGTGCCGTCCGGTTCGACGGCCGTGAAGCGATCCACCCGGTACACCCGGAAGCCGCCCTCCGCGCGGGCCGCGAGATACCAGACGCCCGCCTTGAGTACGAGCCCGTACGGTTCGAGCTCCCGCCGGACCTCCGCGTCCCGGCGCCGGTAGCCGACGGTGATCCGCAGATCGTCCCAGACCGCGTCGGCGATCCTCGGCAGCAGCTCCGGCGCCTCCGGCTCCCGCCACCAGCCCGGGGCATCGAGATGGAACCGCTGGGCCACCGTGTGCGAGGCGTCCCGCAGCTCCGGGAGCAGCGCGGCGGACACCTTCAGCCGGGCGGCGGAGGCGGCGTCCGCGAGCCCCATCTCGCGCAGCGCGGAGGGGACGCCGGACAGGAACAGCGCCTCGGCCTCGGTCCGCCCGAGGCCGGTCAGCCGGGTGCGGTAGCCGCCGATGAGCCGGTAGCCCCCGGCCCGGCCCCGGTCCGCGTAGACCGGGATCCCCGCCTCGGAGAGCGCGGCGGCGTCCCGGGTCACGGTGCGCTCCGAGACCTCCAGCTCCCGCGCCAGCTCGGCCCCTGTGATCGAGGGCCTAGCCTGGAGCAGAAGCACCATCTTGATGAGCCGGGCAGCACGCACCGCCCCATGATGCCGTGCCTTCCGGGCGGGCGGCGGATCATGCCGGGATCGCGGCCGAAGCGCGCCCGGCCGCTCCGGGGACGGGGCTCGGGTCTTGCGCGCGGCCCGTCGGCCGGATGCCGCCCGGGAGTGGCGGCTCGGAGGCGGGGCGGGCTATGGGGTGTCCGGCGGTTTCCCCTACCCGCCCCTTCCCGAAACCGGGGGCCGCGCCCCCGGCCCCCGCCGGGGCTCCGCCCCTGGACCCCGCTCCTCAAACGCCGGAGGGGCTGGATTGTGTTACCGAGGCGACCGTCGCCGCCGTGAACGCCCGCACCGGCGGACTGATCGCGGTCGGCAGGCCGGCGCGGCTGACCGGGCGGGCGTCCGTACATGTCCGGGTTGTCCGGCTGGGGTCTGGGGCGGAGCCCCGCACGCGGCGGAGCCGCATATCGTCAGGTGCCGGGAAGGGGCGGGAAGGGGCGGGGAGGGGAGCAGCTCGCCGCAGACGTCACCGGGCCTCCGCGACCGGGCGCCGGCAGAGCGCGCAGGGGCCCGGGCCACGTGGCCCGGGCCCCTGCGCCGGCGTCGTCAGATGCCGTACCGCTCCGCGGCCTCCTTGGGCGCGGTGGCCCGTACCGCGCCCTGCCGGGCCAGCCGGGACAGCGCGGCCACCACGATGGCCGGGGCGTCCACGCCGAAGTGGCGGCGGGCGGCCTCGCGGGTGTCGGAAAGGCCGAAGCCGTCCGTGCCCAGCGAGTACCAGTCCTGCTCGACCCACTGGCCGATCTGGTCGGGGACGGCCCGCATCCAGTCGCTGACGGCGAGGACCGGGCCCGGTGCGCCTGCCAGGGCACGGGTGACGTACGGGACCCGGTCTTCGCCACTGAGCTGCGCCGCGTCACAGGACAGGGCGTCACGGCGCAGCTCGCTCCAGGAGGTGGCGGACCACACGTCGGCGGCCACGCCCCAGTCGTCGGCGAGGAGTTTCTGGGCCTCCAGCACCCAGTGGATGGCGGTGCCGGAGGCGAGGAGCTGGATACGGGGGGAGTCCTCGGCCGGGGCCGTGGCCTCCTGGTAGCGGTACAGGCCCTTGAGGATGCCCTCCTCGACGCCTTCGCCCTTAGGCATCGGCGGCTGGACCTTGGTCTCGTTGTAGACGGTCAGGTAGTAGAAGACGTCCTCGGCCTCGGGGCCGTACATCCGCCGCAGACCCTCCCGCACGATCACGCCGATCTCGTACGCGAACGCCGGGTCGTAGGCGAGCGCCGCCGGGTTGGTGGAGGCGATCAGCGGGGAGTGGCCGTCGGCGTGCTGCAGGCCCTCGCCGGTCATCGTCGTACGGCCGGCGGTGGCGCCGATGAGGAAGCCGCGGCCGAGCTGGTCGGCGAGCGCCCACATCTGGTCGGCGGTGCGCTGCCAGCCGAACATCGAGTAGAAGATGTAGAAGGGGATCATCGGCTCGCCGTGGGTCGCGTACGACGTCGCGGCGGCGGTGAAGTCGGCCATCGAACCGGCCTCGGTGATCCCCTCGTTGAGGATCTGACCGTTCTGCGCTTCCTTGTAGTACAGGAGCTGATCGCGGTCGACCGGGTCGTAGGTCTGGCCGAGCGGGGAGTAGATCCCGGCGGTGGGGAAGAGCGACTCCATGCCGAAGGTCCGCGCCTCGTCCGGCACGATCGGCACCCAGCGCCGCCCGGTCTCCTTGTCCCGCATCAGGTCCTTGACCAGCCGGACGAAGGCCATGGTGGTGGCGATCTCCTGGCTGCCGGAGCCCTTGGCGAGCGCCTCGAACGGCTTCGCGGACGGCTCGGGCAGGGCCACCGCGTGGACCTTGCGGGCCGGGGCGGGGCCGCCGAGGGCCGCGCGGCGCTCCTGGAGGTAGCGGACCTCGGGGGAGTCGGGGCCGGGGTGGACGTAGGGGACGAGGCCGTCGTCCAGCTTGCTGTCCGGGATGGGGAGTTCGAGGAGGTCCCGCATGGCGCGGAACTCCTTGCCGGTCAGCTTCTTCATCTGGTGGTTGGCGTTGCGCGACTCGAAGCCGGGGCCCAGCGTCCAGCCCTTGACGGTCTGGGCGAGCACGACGGTCGGGGCGCCCTTGTGCTCCACGGCCGCGCGGTAGGCCGCGTACACCTTGCGCGGCTCATGGCCCGCGCGCGAGGTGTGGAAACACTCGGTGAGCTTGGCGTCCGTGAGCCCCTGGGCCAGCCGGGCCAGCTCCGGCTCGGCGCCGAAGAAGTGCTCGCGGATGTAGGCCGCGTCGCGGGTCGCGTACGTCTGGAACTGGCCGTCCGGGACCTCGCGCAGCCGGCGGACCAGCGCACCCGAGGTGTCCAGCGCGAACAGCTCGTCCCAGGCGGAGCCCCACAGCGACTTGACCACGTTCCAGCCCGCCGCGCGGAACTGGGCCTCCAGCTCCTGCACGATCTTGAAGTTGGCGCGCACCGGGCCGTCGAGCCGCTGCAGATTGCAGTTGATGACGAAGGTGAGGTTGTCCAGGCCCTCGCGCCCGGCCAGCGCCAGCGCGGCCGTCGACTCCGGCTCGTCCATCTCGCCGTCGCCGAGGAAGGCCCAGACGTGGGAGTTGGCGGTGTCCTTGATGCCGCGCGCGGCCAGATAGCGGTTGAAGCGGGCCTGGTAGATCGCGGAGATCGGGCCGAGACCCATCGAGACGGTGGGGAACTCCCACAGCCACGGCAGCCGCCGCGGATGCGGATAGGACGGCAGCCCCTCACCGCCCGCCTCGCGGCGGAAGTGGTCCAGATGGCGCTCGGTCAGCCGCCCGTCGAGGAAGGCGCGGGCGTAGATGCCGGGGGAGGCGTGGCCCTGGATGTAGAGCTGGTCGCCGCTGCCGTCCGCCTCCTTGCCGCGGAAGAAGTGCTGGAAGCCCGTCTCGTAGAGCCAGGCGGCGGAGGCGAAGGTGGCGATGTGACCGCCGAGGCCGTCACGGCTGCCGCGGGTGACCATCGCCGCCGCGTTCCACCGGTTCCAGGCGGTGATGCGGCTCTCCATGGCCTCGTCGCCCGGGAACGCGGGCTCGGCGGCGGTCGGGATGGTGTTGACGTAGTCCGACTCCAGCAGGGGCGGCAGGGCGAGCCCGGTGCTCTCGGCGCGCTCCAGGGTGCGGCGCATGAGGTACGAGGCGCGGTGGGACCCGGCCGCCTGCGCGACGGCGTCCAGGGAGGCGCCCCATTCGGCGGTCTCCTCGGGGTCACGGTCGGGAAGCTGGTCGAGCGCACTCGGCCGCGTGCGTGCGAGATCGGTCATGAAACCGACTGTAAGTCTGATCGATGATCGATCAAAGGTCTCCCAAGGAAAAAGTCCTCCGCAGGCCGAAATTGGCATTCCGTGCCGCGAAACTAGGCACGCGGTGCACAGCCGAGGACATGTTCCTTGACCAGTTCGCCGACCCTCGGGTCCCGCCGCTTGAAGGCGTCCACCACCGCCTGGTGCTCCTCGGCGTACGACTCCTGGACGGTGCCCAGCCAGCGGATCGACAGCGTCGTCCAGATCTCGATGCCCAGCGACTCCCAGGTGTGCAGCAGCACGCTGTTGCCCGACGCCCGCACCAGCTCCCGGTGGAACGCCACGGTGTGCCGGACCTGCGCCTCCCCGTCGGCCTTACGGTCCGCCTCGTACAGCGCCCGCACCTCGGGCTCCAGGGCGGAGGTGTCCTCGGCCAGCACGGGCGCGGCCAGCTCCGCCGCGATCTGCTCCAGCCCGGCCCGTACCGGATAGATCTCCTCCAGGTCGGAGGCGGTCAGATTCCGCACCCGGACGCCCTTGTTGGGGGCCGATTCGATCAGCCGCAGCGACTCCAGCTCCCGCAGCGCCTCCCTTACGGGCGTCTGGCTGACCTCCAGCTCCGTGGCGATCCTGCGCTCCACGATCCGCTCGCCCGGCTTCCAGCGGCCGCTGACGATGCCCTCCACGATGTGCTCGCGGATCTGCTCGCGCAGCGAGTGGACGACGGGCGGGGCCATGGGGAGCTCCTTAGAACCAGCGGTGAACAGTAGCCATTATCCCGGTACTGCGGTAACGAAAACCGCGCCCCGCACGGAAAGCCCGTGCGGGGCGCGGCAATGCCTCGAAGGGATCCTCGGAAGGCTCAGAGACCGAGGTCCACCTCGAACTCACCGGTCTCCAGGATCTCCTTGACGGCCGTCAGGTAGCGGGCCGCGTCGGCACCGTCCACCAGGCGGTGGTCGTAGGAGAGCGCCAGGTACGTCATGTTGCGCACCGCGATGGTCTCGCCCAGCTCCGGGTGGTCGATGACCACCGGGCGCTTGACGGTCGCGCCGATGCCCAGGATGGCGACCTGGTTCGGGGGCACGATGATCGTGTCGAACAGCGCACCGCGCGAGCCGGTGTTGCTGATCGTGAAGGTGGCGCCGGACACCTCATCCGGAGTGATCTTGCTGGAGCGGACCTTGCCCGCCAGCTCCGCCGTCTTCTTGGCGATACCGGCGATGTTGAGGTCGCCCGCGTGCTTGATGACCGGGGTCATCAGGCCCTTCTCGGCGTCCACCGCGATACCGACGTTCTCCACGTCGAAGTACGTGATGGTGCCGTCGTCGTTGATCCGGGCGTTGACGGCCGGGTGGGCCTTCAGCGCCTGGACGGCGGCCTTCACGAAGAACGGCATCGGCGAGAGCTTGACGCCCTCGCGCTGCGCGAACGCCTCCTTGGCCTGCGCGCGCAGCCGCATGACCTTGGTGACATCCACCTCGACCACGCTGGTCAGCTGCGCCTGCTCGTGCAGGGCCTTCATCATGTTGTCGCCGATGACCTTGCGCATCCGCGGCATCTTGACGGTCTGGCCACGCAGCGGGGACGCCGCCTGCGGGGCGGCCTTCGGCGCGGCGGCGGCCGGGGCGGCCTGGGCCTGGGCGGCGGCCTTGGCGGCCTCGGCGGCGGCGATGACGTCCTGCTTGCGGACGCGGCCGCCGACGCCGGTGCCCTTGACGGTGGACAGGTCCACGTTGTTCTCGGCGGCCAGCTTGCGCACCAGCGGGGTGACGTAGGCGCCCTCGGCCTCGGGGGCCGAGGGAGCGGGGATCGATGGGGCTGCCGCGGCCGGAGCCGGGGCGGGCGCCGGAGCGGCCGGGGCCGGCTCGGGGGCGACCGGCTCCGGGGTGACGGCCTGCGGCGCGGGGGCGCTCGGGGCCTGCGGGGCCGGGGCCTCCTGGACCGGCGCGGGGGCCGGGGCGGCCGGGGCGGGCGCGGCGGCCGGAGCGGCACCTGCGGCACCGATCACGGCCAGCTTGGCGCCGACCTCGGCGGTCTCGTCCTCGCCGACCAGGATCTCCAGCAGGGTGCCCGCGACCGGGGCCGGGATCTCGGTGTCGACCTTGTCGGTGGAGACCTCGAGCAGCGGCTCATCGGCCTCGACGGACTCGCCGACCTCCTTGAGCCAGCGGGTCACGGTGCCCTCGGTCACCGACTCGCCCAGCGCGGGCAGGACCACATCGGTGCCCTCGGCGCCACCGGCCGGAGCGGCGGCGGCAGGGGCAGGTGCGGGAGCCTCGGCGGCGGGCGCCGGGGCGGGCTCGGGCTGAGCCGCCGGAGCGGGCTCGGCCGCGGGGGCGGGGGCCTCGGCCGGAGCCGCGCCGCCGTCGTCGATAACGGCCAGCTCGGCGCCGACCTCGACCGTCTCGTCCTCGGCCACCTTGATGGACGTCAGCACACCGGCCGAAGGGGCCGGGATCTCGGTGTCGACCTTGTCGGTCGACACCTCGAGCAGGGGCTCGTCGGCCTCGACGCGCTCACCTTCGGCCTTGAGCCAGCGGGTGACGGTGCCCTCGGTCACGCTCTCGCCGAGCGCCGGCAGGGTTACGGAAACCGCCATGGTGTTCGGTTGCTCCTTAACGATCTTTGCGGATGGTTCGCGCTCGGGATGATCAGTCGTGGGAGTGCAGCGGCTTGCCGGCCAGGGCCAGGTGGGCCTCGCCGAGCGCCTCGTTCTGAGTGGGGTGGGCGTGGACGAGCTGCGCGACCTCGGCGGGCAGCGCCTCCCAGTTGTAGATCAACTGAGCCTCGCCGACCTGCTCGCCCATCCGGTCACCGACCATGTGGACGCCGACGACGGCACCGTCCCGTACCTGCACGAGCTTGATCTCGCCCGCGGTCTTGAGGATCTTGCTCTTGCCGTTGCCCGCGAGGTTGTACTTCAGGGCGACGACCTTGTCCGCACCGTACAGCTCCTTGGCCTTGGCCTCGGTGATGCCGACGGAGGCGACCTCGGGGTGGCAGTAGGTCACCCGCGGCACGCCGTCGTAGTCGATCGGAACGGGGTTCTGACCCGCCAGCCGCTCGGCCACCAGCATGCCCTCGGCGAAGCCGACGTGGGCGAGCTGGAGAGTGGGGACCAGGTCGCCGACGGCGGAGATGGTCGGCACGTTGGTCCGCATGTACTCGTCGACGAGGACATAGCCGCGGTCCATGGCGACCCCGGCCTCCTCGTAGCCCAGGCCCTGCGAGACCGGGCCACGGCCGACGGCCACCAGCAGCAGCTCGGCCTCGAAGGTCTTGCCGTTCTCCAGCGAGACCTTGACGCCGTCGGCGGTGTACTCGACGCCGGAGAAGCGGGAGCCGAGGGAGAAGTTGATGCCGCGCTTGCGGAAGGCGCGCTCCAGCAGCTTGGAGCTGCTCTCGTCCTCGACCGGGACGAGGTGGGGAAGCGCCTCGACGATGGTGATGTCGGCCCCGAAGGACTTCCACGCGGAGGCGAACTCGACGCCGATGACGCCGCCGCCCAGCACGACCGCGGACTTCGGCACGCGGTCCAGCACCAGCGCGTGATCGGAGGAGATGACGCGGTTGCCGTCGATCTCCAGGCCGGGAAGGGACTTGGGCACCGAACCGGTGGCCAGCAGGATGTGGCGGCCGGTGTAACGCTCGCCGTTCACATCGACAGAGGTCGGGGAGGACAGCCGGCCCTCACCCGTCACATAGGTGACCTTGCGGGAGGCGATCAGGCCCTGCAGACCCTTGTACAGGCCCGAGACCACGCCGTCCTTGTACTTGTGCACACCCTCGATGTCGATGCCCTCGAAGGTGGTCTTCACACCGAACTCAGAGCCCTCGCGGGCCTGGTCGGCGAGCTCACCGGCGTGCAGCAGCGCCTTGGTGGGGATACAGCCACGGTGCAGACAGGTGCCGCCCAGCTTGTCCTTCTCGATCAGGGCGACGTCCAGACCCAGCTGCGCCGCGCGCAGGGCAGCGGCGTAACCGCCGCTACCGCCTCCGAGGATCACTAGGTCGAAAACGGTGCTGGCGTCGTTCGCCACGTCACGTCCTCCATGCATGGTGCGCCGGGGCCGGCCTTGGTCGGCCGGGCGGCGGCGTGTGTTCGGCCGCTTCTTACGTCGGCGGCCCTGGTGTCGGGGGCCCTGTCCTGCCGGGACAACATCTTCGCACTTGTTGGGAGGAGACGGGACGCGGGGCCGCTGTGTGAGAAATCTCCAGACCCCAGTTCAGGGGTTACTCCTGCGTATCCGGAACGCGGAGCCCCGTCGATTTCGTTGAGGGCGAAATCGACGGGACTTTCGGCCCTATGGGCCGGCGGTCGCGATGCGTTGTCGCGGGGCGCCGCTGCGTTGCGGGCGCCGTTGCGTTGCGGTGCTGCGTTGCGGTGCTGCGTTGCGGTGCTGCGTTGCGGTGCTGCGTTGCGCTCGGCTCAGCCGAGATCGCCGTCGGCGGCGCGCTCGGCCAGCCGCACCAGGGTGCGGACCGCGGCGCCCGTGCCGCCCTTGGGGGTGTAGCCGAACGGACCGGACTCGTTGAAGGCCGGACCCGCGATGTCCAGGTGGCCCCAGGTGATCCCGTCCGCCACGAACTCCTTAAGGAAGATCCCGGCCACCAGACCGCCACCCATGCGCTCGCCCATGTTCGCCAGATCGGCGACCGGGGAGTCGATGCCCTTGCGGAGGTGGGTGGGCAGCGGCATCGGCCAGGACTGCTCACCGGCCTCCTCCGCGATCTCGTGCAGCGAGGTGCGGAACGCCTCGTCGTTCGTCATGATCCCGAACGTGCGGTTGCCCAGCGCGAGAACCATCGCACCGGTCAGCGTCGCCACGTCCAGGATCGCGTCCGGCTTCTCCTCGCCGGCGCGGGTGATCGCGTCGGCGAGCACCAGCCGGCCCTCGGCGTCGGTGTTCAGCACCTCGACGGTCTTGCCGCCGTACATCGACAGCACATCGCCGGGGCGGGTGGCCGAACCCGACGGCATGTTCTCGGCCAGCGCCAGCCAGCCCGTGAGGTTGACCCGCAGGCCCAGCCTGGCGGCGGCGACGACCGTGGCGAACACGGCGGCGGCACCGCTCATGTCGCACTTCATCGTCTCGTTGTGACCGGCCGGCTTGAGGGAGATGCCGCCCGAGTCGTAGGTGATGCCCTTGCCGACCAGGGCGAGCGTCTTCTCCGCCTTGGGGTGGGTGTACGCGATCCGCACCAGCCGCGGCGGGGCCTCCGAACCCTGGCCCACGCCGAGGATGCCGCCGTACCCGCCCTTCTTGAGCGCCTTCTCGTCCAGCACCTCGGTCTTGAGACCGTGCTCCTTGGCGGCCGCGACCGCCTCGGCCGCGAAGTCGGCCGGGTTGAGGAGGTTGGACGGGGTGTTGATCAGGTCTCGGGCGCGGTTGATCTCCTCGACCAGGGCGGTGGCGCGCTCGGCGGCCGCCTTGTACGCCTTGTCGCGCGGCTTGCCGCCGACGAGGGCGACCTCGGCGAGCGGGCCGTTGTTCTTCTTGTCGGTGTCTTTCGCGTTCTTGGCGTTCTTGGCGCTGCCGCCGTTGCCATTGCTCTTGTCGTACGTGTACGCCCCGAGCAGCGCGCCCTCGGCCACGGCGGCGGCGGCCGCCACGTCCTCGATCGGCAGCGCGAACGCGCCCTTCTTCGAACCGGACAGCGCGCGGGAGGCCACCCCCGCGGCCCGGCGCAGCGTCTCGGCGTCATAGCCGTCGTCCTTGGCCGGGACGTCGCCCAGCCCGACCGCCAGCACGACCGGGGCCTTGAGGCCGGACGCGGCGGGCAGCTTGGTCACCTCGCCCTCGGCGCCGGTCGCGCCGAGCGTCTCCAGAACGGCGGCCAGCTTTCCGCCGAACGCCTTGTCCACGGCCTCGGCGCCGGCGGCGACGACGGGGCCCTTGGCCCCCTTCGCCACGCCGACGACGACGGCGTCCGCGCGCAGTGCCGCGGCGGACGAGGTGCTGAGAGTCAGAGCAGTCACAGTGGTCGGGTCCCTCTTCCGATAGTTCGTCGGCCGATATGGGTTGTAGGCCGCGCCCCTCCGCATCGTATGCCTAGGCCCTATTTGGGGCTCGGTTCTCCCCCAGCTACCGCTGGGAGGTGCCCCCGCCGGAAGCCCCAACGGCCCGGATGCGCTACGACACCCTGCGGCTTGGCCCAACAGGGGTGTGCCCTCGGGCTTACCGGATGGGGGTGGCCGGGATAGCCTTCCGCGCGATGGACACCATGCCGGAGCCGCCGCAGTCGCAGCCGTCCGCACGCCCGCCGGAGGCGGAGGCCGAGGCCGAGCCCGAGAGCGCGGAAAACTCCGAGCCCTCCGGGCCCTCCGAGGGGTCGGAGCGCCCGGAACGGCCCGGGCATCCGCCGCGTCCCGCCTACGATCCGCCGCCCGCGCACGCTCCGCGTGCCCCCTGGGCCGACGGGGTCCGCTTCGCCTTCGGCACGCTCACGGTGCTGCCCGTACGGGGCACGCGCTGGGACCGGGAGGCGGCGCACGCGGGGATGCTGTGCGCTCCGTTGGCCGGGCTGACGGTGGGGCTGTGCGCGGCGGCGGTGGGTGGGGTGTTGCTGTTCCTGGGCGGTGGGGCGCTGCTGGCGGCCGTCGCCACCGCCGCGATACCCGCCGTACTGACCCGCGGCCTCCATCTCGACGGGCTCGCCGACACCGCGGACGGGCTCGGCAGCGGCAAACCGGCCGAGGACGCGCTGCGCATCATGAAGCGGTCGGACATCGGGCCGTTCGGCGTGATCACGCTGCTGTTCGTCCTGCTGGGCCAAGTGGCGGCCCTGGCCCAGCTTTACGGGCAGAGCTGGGCGCACGGCGCGGTCGGGGCGGCCGTGGCCGGTGTCGCCGCGCGCTGCGCCCTGACGCTCGCGGCCCGCGTGGGCGTTCCGGCGGCGCGGCCGGAGGGGCTGGGCGCGGCGGTCGCGGGCACCGTGCCGTGGCGTTCCGCCGGTGTGGTGGCGGCGGTGGTGGTGGTCGGCTGTGCGGTGGTGGCCATCCCCTTCGGCCCGTATGCCGTCGTCCGTCACGCCTTCGCCGCGCTGGCCGCGCTGGCGGCCGCCGAACTCCTCCTGCACCATTGCCGCCGCCGTCTCGGCGGGGTGACCGGCGATGTCTTCGGCGCGCTCGCGGAGACGGCCGCCACGATGGCCCTGGTGGTCCTGACCTTCGGGTAGGGCCCCGCACATAGGGGATGCCCGGCGGTCCTTGACGCCTGCGGCGGCCTGTCCCCCTCCCCGCCCCTTCCCGCAACTGGGGCTCCGCCCCAGACCCCGGGCTCCGGGGGCGAAGCTTCTGGTATCGGGTGCGGGTGGGTGGGCTGCTCGCTGCTCCGTGCCTTCTCGCAGTATCGGTATGCGGCTCCGCCGCGTGGCAGAACTCTGCCGCAGGCCCCGGGTCCGGTGGGCGAAGCCCCTCGTAACGGGCGCCGGTGGGCGGGCTGTTCCCCTCCCCGTGCCTTCTCGCGGCATCGGTGTGCGGCTCCGCCGCGTGGTGGGGCTCTGCCCCAGAACCCGGGGTCCAGGGGCGGAGCCCCTGGTATCGGGAAGGGGCGGGGTGGGGAAAAGATCCGCCGGACGCCCCTAGCCGTTGGCCTGGGGGTCCTCCGGGTCCTCCGGGTCCTCCGGGTCCTCCGGGCTCTCGGACGTCGCCGGGTGCTCCGAGGGCCCCGAGCCCTCAGAGCCTTCCGAGCGCTCCGGAAGTTCCGCGTGCAGCGCCGCCGCCGCCTGCACCAGCGGCAGGGCGAGCAGCGCGCCCGTGCCCTCGCCGACCGTGACGCCGTGGTCCAGCAGCGGGGTGAGGGCGATGCGGTCGAGGGCCTTCTCCTGGCCGGGCTCGCCGCTGGCCTGACCGGCCAGCCACCAGTCCGGGGCGCGGAACGCCACCCGCTGGGCGACCAGCGCGCAGGCCGCCGAGACGACGCCGTCGAGGATCACGGGGGTGCGGCGTACGGCGCTCTGCAGCAGGAAGCCGGTGATCGCGGCGAGGTCGGCACCGCCAACCGTGGCCAGCAGCTGAAGCTGATCGCCGAGCACCGGGCGGGCCCGGCGCAGCCCGTCGCGGATCGCGGCACACTTGCGCATCCAGGCGAGGTCGTCGATGGCGGCCCCGCCGCGGCCGGTGACCACGGACGCGTCCGTACCGCACAGCGCGGCGATCAGCGTGGCAGCCGCGGTCGTGCCGCCGACGCTGAGGTCACCGAGGACGAGAAGGTCGGTGCCGGAGTCCGCCTCCTCGTCGGCGATGGCCATCCCGGTGCGGAAGGCCCGCTCGGCCTCGTCCAGGGTGAGCGCGTCCTCGACGTCGAGCCGGCCGGAGCCGCGGCGTACCCGGTGGCGGGTGACCTCCTCCGGGAGGTCCTCGGGGTCGCAGTCCAGCGCCATGTCGATGACCCGGACGGACGCGCCGAGGCGGGCGGCGAGGATGGCGGCCGGGCTCTCGCCGTCGAGCACGGCGCGGACCAGGCGGTGGGCGCTCCTGGCGGGGCGGGCGGAGACGCCGAGGTCGGAGATTCCGTGGTCGCCCGCGAAGAGGATGACGCGGGGCCGTTCGACGGGCTTGACCGGCACCCGCTGCTGCGCGGCGGCGAGCCATTCGCCCAGTTCGTCCAGCCGCCCGAGCGCGCCCGGCGGCACCGCGAGCCGCTCGCGGCGCTCCTCGGCGTCACGCCGGATGCCCCCGTCGGGGCGTTCGATCAGGTCGACGAAGTCATCGAGATTCAGGCCGCTCACGGGCGGAACCCTACCGGGCGAAGGCGCATCTGGATGATTGAGGTCATGATCGAGGTCATGGGAATGCCGGTGGCCGGGCGACGCTTCGGGGCTGAACTTTTGTGGTCCGCCGACTGAAGTCCGCCCGATCTTGGCTGAAAACACGGGGATGCCCCTTAGCGTCCCACCTTATGAAAAACATACGGACGGTGGTCGGGCTCTGTCTCGCACTGCTCTTCCTTGTGCTGGGCATCGGTGCCCAGCCTGCTGCGGCGCATGTTTCGCGCCAGCATGCCGAACTGGTCGTCGCCACGGGCGACAAGGCCACCAGCGGCCGTCTGATCGTCCATCGCGACCTGGTGTCCCCGGAGCGGGCCGGAGCCTGGGCCACCGGGCTGCTGCCGGCCGGCTGCCCGGCGACCGGCTCCGGCGTTCCCGGTGACGACGGCGGGGTGCCCGGCGGAGTCGTGGTCGAGCTGGCGTGGAGCTGCCACGTCAACGCGCTCGACCTGAGCCAACTGCTCCAGCAGGGCGGACTGACCCAGGTCGTCGTCGAGTTCGACGGCACCGCGGTCGACGCCTCCGCCGATGCGCCGCTCGTCGACGCCAAGGGCGCGCACGCCCTGCCCAGCTTCCCCTGGCTCACCGTCGCCCTCGCGTCGGCGGCCGGTCTGGTGCTCGTCCTCGCGGCACTGCGACTGCCCACCCTGCTGCGAGTGTCGCGGCGGCTGCCGCGCACCGGCCGCCGGTGGCGGATCGCCGCCGCGAGCGCGGTCGCGCTGTCCTTCCTCGTGCCCCAGGCCGCCCTCGCCGACGACCCGGCGCCGGACACCGCCACCGTCGAGGGCACCGTCTTCAAGGACGGCGACGGCAACGGCAAGCGGGACAAGGGGGAGCGGGCCATGGCCGGCGTCGACGTCACCGACGGCGCCGTGTGGACCACGACCGGCGCGGACGGTTCGTACTCGCTCACCATCGATCCGAACCGGCGTGAGACCGACATCGTCAGCGTCGTCTCGCCCGATGGCTATACGCCGGTGCTGCGCAAGGACTACATCCCCGAGTTCTTCCACAAGGTCCCCGAGACCGGCGGCAACGGCGTCGACTTCGCGCTGGTGCCGGATCGCCACGCCGCCGATCCGACCGAGACCTGGGTCATGAACTCCGACCCCGAGGTCGGCAACCGCACCGACGATGAGGCGCGCACGGCGCTGCCCCAGTGGACGGGGCAGGTCCAGGCGATGTCCGAGGTCGACGGCGCCACGATGCAGATCGCGACCGGCGACCTGACGGTCACGGACTACGCGGATGAGCCGCGCAGGCAGGGCGCGTACGACCTCTTCAGCAAGGGGCTGGAGCAGGGGCGGCTCGGCCACCCCTTCTACCCGGTCATGGGCAACCACGACTTCGGCGGCACGGCCACCTCCCAGGGCTACGCCGGCAGCATGGAGTACTACCGCCGCAACATGGCTCCCGAGTGGTACAGCTTCGACCGCAACGGCCGCCACATCGTCGTACTCGAGGACAACTACGACGCGAGCGGGCTCAAGCCGCAGTTGGACTGGCTGCGCAGGGACCTGGCCCAGCACGCGGTCGGTAAGCAGGTGCTCGTCTTCGCGCATCGCTCGCTGTTCACCCAGTGGGGCCCCGGCGCGGGCATGCAGCCGACCATCGACGAGCTGGCCAAGTACGACGTGCGGATGGTCGCCGCGGGCCACAACCAGCAGGCGGAATACCGCCGTGGCGCGTTCAAGCGCTCCGTCGAGATCAACAACCAGGGCACCTACGGAATCGACGGAGCCCACCCCGACTACAAGGTGCTCGACTTCAGCGGCATCACCGACGATCCGCACACCCGCCGCAACGAGGACACCGGCCAGGTGACCGGTATCCACCGGCAGTTCGACATCGACGACGACAGCGCGCTGGTCAGCCCCGCGCAGGGCAGCGTGCACGGCTCGACCGCCAAAGTCCCCGTCGAGGTGTACGCCGAGGACGACGGCCGTACCCCCAGCCGGGCTTCGCTGACCGTACGGGACAGCCGCGGACATGTGGTGCGGCGCACCGGCCTGCGCTTCGGAGAAGGAGCCGCCGAACCCGGCATCGAGAACTGCTACACCCCGCCGGGTGGCAAGCCCGAACCCTGCCCCGACGCACGCGGGGCGTGGACCCGGGCGAGTGACACGCTGAACGGGCTGCGGCCCGGCACCTACACCACCGAGACGACGGTGTACGACACCCGGGGCAAGGCGTTCCCCACGCTTCCCGCGCTGAAGAGCACCTTCAAGGTCGCACCGGACTCCGAGCTCCCCCGGCCGAGGGCCGGGCACAACTGGCTGCGGCAGGGCGGCGACGAGGCCGGGCGGTCCGCGAGCCCCGACGAGCCGGGCGCCCAGCTCGACCTGCGGTGGGCCCGGCACACCGGCGAGCAGTTCAACCTGAACGGCTCGGTGGTCGCGGACGGCAAGCTGATCGTCTCGTCCCGCGCCTTCGACTCGCCGTACAGCATGATGCTCGCCTACGACATCGCCTCCGGGCGGGAGATCTGGCGCACTTACCTGGACGGCGACGCCGAATCGGCGCCGACGCTCCACGACGGACGGGTGTATCTGACCACCGGCGTCGGACGGATCTACGCCCTGGACACCGGGAACGGCCATATCGCCTGGGAGTCGATCGACCGCGAGGAGAAGCACGGCGACACGGTGCGCCGCTACGGCCGCGCCGGCGGACCGGTCAGTGTCTTCGCGCTCACCGGACAGGACCGCAACGTGGCCGTCTACCAGGACTGGGACACGATCCGCTGCCGTGACGCGAAGACCGGCACCCCGCTGCCCGGCGGCTTCGGCGCCGCGGCCTCCTGGGGGCAGTCCCACAGCACGGCGGTGCGCGAGCCCGGCTCCAACACCGCCTATCTGCACTCATCGTCGAGCAACACGGTCATCGCCATGGACCTGGCGAGCTGCGAGCAGCTATGGGTGAAGGACACCGAGGGCGGCATCGACAGCCACTCCTCGCCCGTGCTCACCGACCCCGCGCCGGGCGCGGCGAAGCTGGTGACCTTCACCGCGTCCGGAGCCCGCGGGCACGACCCGAAGACGGGCGAGGTGACCTGGCAGTCCAAGCTGGGCGGCGCCGGCACCTGCGAGCCGGGGCCGGCCCCGCTCACCAGCCCGGCCGTCTGGGGGGACACCGCCTATGTCGCGGGGCGCGACGGTGTCGTCCGCGCCTACGACACGAGCGCTGCCGATCCCTCGACGCCGGTGTGGGAGGCGAAGTCCGGCTATCTGCCGGGGGAGAGCCCGCTGGACGACAAGTGGCGGGTCGCCATGGGATGCAAGGCCGGTGCCGGCTCGCCGACGATGCATCCGCTGGTGACCAAGGCCCTCGTATACGTGGGGACCTGGGACGGGCGGCTGCTCGTCCTCGACCGTGCCACCGGTCGGCAGCATGCCGCGTACAACCTCGGCGCGGGCGTCGCGTCGGCCCTCTCCGTCAGCGGTGACCGGATCTTCGTCCTCACGGACGACGGCACGGTCCACGCGCTGGCCGCGCGCCGGGACTGAGGGGAAGCACCACCGTGCGAACACTCCGCACCGGGGTGCTGCTCGTGCTGGCCGCCGTGTCCGCGCTGCTGTTCGGCAGCGCGGACACGGCCCAGGCGCACCCCTTCGGCGCACCACCGGTCGTCAGGGTCGAGGCGGCGGCTCCGCCGTGGAGACGACCTGGTCCGCGCAGCGGGACGACGTCGCCGCCCTGCGCAAGAAGGCCGACGGCGATGTGGCGGGCTATCTGCGCGCACATATCGCCGTACGCCAGGACGGCGGCCCGTGCCGGGTGGACCGGGCCGACGGCATGGCGCTCCACTTCGTCTGCCCACGCCCGGTGGACCGGATCACCCTTACGGTCACCGTGCTGACGGACGTCCATCCCGCCTACCGGACGCTGTCGGTGACCGATCAGGGCGGCGGGGGGCTGCACACGGCGAAGGAACCGGCTCGCACGCTCGCGCTGACCCCGGCGGCAGCATCGGCCAACTCGCCCTCCTCGCAGGGCGGCTGGAGCAGTTGGACCACCGATCTGGTCTCCCTCCTGGACCATGGGGCCGCCGTCCCGGTGGCGCTGCTCGTGGCGGCGGCCGTGGGCGCGCTGCACGCCTGTGCTCCCGGGCACGGCAAATCGCTGGCCGCCGGGTATCTGGTGGGCGGCCGGGGCCGACCGCGGGACGCGGTGTGGCTGGGCGGCATCGTCGCCGTGATGCATACGCTCTCGGTCGCGGTCCTCGCGGTCGGCTGGTGGCTGGCGGCGAAGAACGCGCCGGACATGAAGCTGCTGACGCGGTGGCTGCAACTGCTCGCGGCGCTGGTGGTGGCGGGGGTGGGGGTGAGCCTGCTGTGGCGGCATCTGCGTCACCGCGGGCACCATCACCCGCACCACCACGATCACGGTCACTCGCACCACGATCACTCGCATCACGGTCATGGTCACGATCACGCACATCGCCACGATCAACGGCAGGGGCACAGCCACCACATCCCCGACGCTCCCTCGCTGCTCACCTGGCGAGGTCTGGTCGTGCTCGGCACCTCCGGCGGTCTGCTGCCGTCACCGTCCGCCTTCCTGGTCCTGCTCACCGGGCTGCTCACCGGCAGAACCGGCATCGCCCTGGTGATGGTGGCCGCCTTCGGCGCCGGCATGGCGCTCACCCTCATGAGCGTCGGCCTGATCGTGCTGCGCGGGCGTGACGCACTGCTGGACCGGGCCTCCCGGTCCGCCGTGCTGCGCACCTGGGTGCCGAGGATTCCGCTGTTCGCCGCCTCGGCGGTGGCGGCCGGAGGCGCGGTGGCCGCGGCGCTCGCCGCGGGACAGCTCCTGGCACCGTAGAGGGCGGCGCCGCGCGCTCAGCCCCGGAGGGGGAGGGCCTGCCCGGCCACCACCAGCAGCACCTGCTCGCACTCCTCGGCGAACATCGCGTTCAACCGGCCCAGTTCATCGCGGAAGCGGCGGCCGGAGGCGGTCGCGGGGACGACGCCGGAGCCGACCTCGTTGCTCACCGCGACCACCGTACGGCTGGTGGCGCGGACCCCGGCGACGAGGGCGGACACCCGCTCGCGGAGGGCGCGTTCGCCGCCGTTCGCCCACTTCTCGTCGTCCCAGGCGTTCACCGAGTCCATCGCGTCGGTGAGCCACAGCGCCAGGCAGTCGATGAGCAGCGGTGGGCCGTCCTCGGCGAGCAGCGGTGTCAGATCGCAGGTCTCGGCGGTGCGCCAGGAGCCGGGGCGGCGCTCGCGGTGGGCGGCGACGCGGGCGGCCCATTCGGGGTCGGCTTCGCGGGTGCCGCCCGTGGCGACGTACAGGACGTCGGGGAAGGCGGCCAGCCGCCGTTCCGCCTCCAGGGACTTGCCGGACCGGGCACCGCCCAGCGCCAGCGTGCGGCGCGGCAGATCCGGTACCGCGGAGTACTCGCCGACGATCAGCGTCCGCCCGTCCGGCACCGCCCGCGCGCCCGCCGTGGCCAGACGGCGGTGCAGCTCCCGGCCGGGCGGGGTGGTGTGGTCGAGATGGACGGCCAGGACGTCGGTGGTGGCGCCCACGGCGCCCGAGGCGCGCAGGGCGGCCAGGGCGTCGGGGCGGCCCAGGACGTCGAGCAGCACCATGTCGTACGGCTCGGCCGGGTCGGCGAGGCCCGCGGCGGCGGCGCCCGGCGGGAGATACAGCAGCCGGGTGCCGTCGGGGCCGGTGACCTCGTAGCCGGTACCGGGGGAGTCCAGCGCGACCGCCCGCACCCGGTGGCCGCTGATCAGGGACAGCGTGCGGCCGTCCGGCACCCGCCCCGGCGCCGGCAGTCCGGCCGGGAACTCGACGGCCGGGCCCGCGTGCGGATGGGAGAGCAGCACCTGCCGGACGCCGGCCAGTGAGTGGCCGGCCCGCGCGGCGGCGAAGGCGGCCCCCGGGGTGAGGTCGATCAGCAGCGCGCCGTCGATCAGCAGCGAGGTGGCGGCCCGCGCCTCCTCGCCGACGGCGGCGGCACAGGAGGCGCAGGGACAGCCGTGGCGCGGCAGCCCGTCGGGGGCCCCGGTGCCCAGAAGAGTGAGTTCCACGCCCCGATCGTCTCGCGTCCGATCCCACGGGTCGCGCGGGGCCACCCCGTACGGAGTGATCAGTCACCTAGGCTGCGGGCAGACATCACCTGTGGACCGGCGGGTATCACCTGTGGGCCGGCGGGATGGAGGAGGCTGGAATGGCTTGGACATGGCGGTTCGAGAAGTCCGACGGGGCGGAGACGAAGCCCGCGGTGCAGCCGGAGGAGTTCCCGACCCAGGGGGACGCGGAGTCGTGGATCGGTGAGGAGTGGCGGGCGCTCCTCGAAGGAGGCGCGGAGCAGGTGACGCTCTTCGAGGACGGTACGAAGATCTACGGTCCGATGAGCCTGCGCGGCGAGTAGTCAGAGCGCCTACGCGACAAGCGCGCCTGACGGACAAGCGCGCCGAATAGGCAAACGCGCCGAATAGGCAAACGCGCCGAATAGGCAAACGCGCAGAGTAGGCAAAGGCACCGAGTAGGGCAGGCGCGCCGAAGCGCAGGCGGGCGCGCCGGGCAGGACCCGCGCGGGGTGGGGGTGGCGGTGGCCACCGCCACCCCGTCGCCGGATCAGCCGCGTACCCCGCACAGATGCAGCAACGCCGCCACCGCGCGGTACGGATCGGTGCGGCCGGCCCGCTCCTCGGCGGCCAGCAGCCGCTCCCACTCCGGGGAGCCGGGCGGCTCGGCGTCGTCCGGGGCGAGGTCGGTGAAGACCCGCACGCCGTACCAGGCGCGCAGCGGCGCGCCGATCGCGGTCAGGGTCTCGGTCAGCTCCTCGCGCCGGTCGGCGCGCACCGGAAGCCCGATCCGGTTGGTGTACGAGGGGGAGTCGAAGGCGGTCAGCGCCGTGTCCCAGTCCCCGGCCAGCCCCGGCCGCATCGCCAGCGCGTCACCGTTGCGCACCAGCAGGGAGAGCAGACCGCCGGGGGCCAGCACCCGGGCCAGCCCGGCGAGCAGCGGATCCGGTTCGGGCAGGTACATCAGCACCCCGTGGCACAGCACCACGTCGAAGGCGCCCGGCAGGAAGTGTGCTCCGGTCTCCCGGCCGTCGCCCTCGAGGAGCCGTACGCGTCTTCGGATGCCCTCGGGCTCGTCGGCGAGCGCGGTGCGGGCCGTCTCCAGCATGGTGGGGTCGGACTCCAGCCCGGTGACCTCATGGCCCGCGCGGGCCAGCCGCAGGGCCTGGGTGCCCTGGCCGACGCCCACGTCGAGCACCCGCAGCCGCTGTCCCACCGGGAAGCGGGCGGTGATCTGCTCATCGAGCTGGCGGGCGACCAGCGCCTGCCGGACGGTGTTCCGCAGGCCCCCGAGGTGGCTCAGCCAGCCGGGCGCCCCGCCGGTGAAGCCGGAGGGTCTGCCGCTCAGGGCCGCTCTCCGCGCTTGACCTGCGGCTTGGGCAGCCGCAGCCGGCGCATCTGGAGGGTGCGCATCAGGGCGTACGCCACCGCGCCGCGCAGATTCTCGTCGGGGAAGCGCTGGCGGAGCTGCCGCTTGAGCTGGAAGCCGAAGAAGATGGAGTTGATCACGATCAGGACGATGACCACCATCCACAGCAGCAGCACATAGCTCTGCATGGCCCCGGCCTGGATCATGCTCAGGATCAGGATGACCACCGCGAGCGGCAGGAAGTACTCGGCGACGGAGAACCGCGAGTCCACGAAGTCGCGGGCGAAGCGCCGCACCGGACCCTTGTCGCGGGGCGGCAGATACCGCTCGTCGCCCCCGGCCAGCGCCTGGCGCTGCTTGGCCAGGTCGGCGCGGCGGGCCTCGCGGGCACGCTTGGAGGCGTCCTTACGGTTGGCCGGCGTCTTCGCCAGGCTGCGGCGCTGCGTCTGGGCCTCGCTCCGCTTGGGAGTGGGGCGGCCCTTGGGCGCCTGCGGGTCACGGGTCTGCTGCGGCTGGTCCGCGGTCACCTTGGTGGTTGCGGCCTGCTCATCCTTGGAACGGCTTCGGAACACAAGGCCCAGGGTACGGGTTGCGGAGTGTGCGCCCCAGCCTCAGGGGGAACGATCAGGCAACGGAGTCCCGCCGTATCGGGACACAGGGGACACACTCCTCCTTGCGCCGGAGGCTCCCGCGCTCTGATCGTCCTGCAGGAGGAGCGCGAGCGGGCTCGAACAGTGCGGTAATGGAAGCAGGCCCCGTAGGCTGGGTCTGTTGGAGTGCCGGAGTCACACGTCCGTCAGAAGGGGGCGCGCGAGGCCCATGAGCGGTGTCATGAAGCGTATGGGGATGATCTTCCGCGCGAAGGCCAACAAGGCCCTGGACCGGGCCGAGGACCCGCGCGAGACCCTCGACTACTCGTACCAGAAACAGCTTGAGCTGCTCCAGAAGGTGCGGCGCGGCGTTGCCGACGTGGCGACCTCGCGCAAGCGTCTTGAGCTGCAGCTCAACCAGTTGCAGGGGCAGTCCACCAAGCTGGAGGACCAGGGGCGCAAGGCGCTCGCGCTCGGCCGGGAGGACCTGGCCCGCGAGGCGCTCTCCCGCCGCGCCGCGCTGCAGCAGCAGGTCACCGACCTGGAGACCCAGCACCAGACGCTGCAGGGCGAGGAGGAGAAGCTGACCCTGGCCGCCCAGCGGCTGCAGGCCAAGGTCGACGCCTTCCGCACGCGTAAGGAGACCATCAAGGCCACCTACACCGCGGCCCAGGCGCAGACCCGTATCGGCGAGGCGTTCTCCGGCATCTCCGAGGAGATGGGCGACGTCGGCATGGCGATCCAGCGTGCCGAGGACAAGACGGCGCAGCTCCAGGCGCGCGCGGGCGCGATCGACGAGCTGCTGGCCTCCGGCGCCCTGGATGACCAGTCCGGTATGGCCACCAAGGACGACATCGCGGCCGAGCTCGACCGGATCTCCGGCGGTACGGACGTGGAGCTGGAGCTGCAGCGAATGAAGGCCGAGCTGGCCGGGGGCAGCCCGCAGCAGGCGATCGAGGGCGGCAAGACGGACGAGGCCCAGCAGTCCCAGACCCCGCACAAGTTCGACAAGCAGTAGCCCGCGCCCCGCCTGGGCGAGGTCTCCAAGGAGGTCGTCATGATCGTACGGATCATGGGGGAGGGCCAGGTGCGGGTGGCCGAAAGCCATCTGCCCGGACTGAACAGGCTGGACGACGAGCTGCTCGCCGAGATCGAGGGCGGCGATCACGAGGGCTTCCGGAAGACCCTGGGCGCGCTGCTGGACGCGGTGCGCTCGGCCGGCGAGCCCCTGCCCGACGACGCGCTGCAGCCGTCCGAGCTGATCCTCCCCGCGGCCGGCGCGACCCTCGAGGAAGTCAAGGCGATGCTCAAGGACGACGGCCTCATTCCGGGCTAGTGCGGCGCACCCCCGGACCACACTCCAGCACAGGTCGTGCCTCCCTTCCACGGCCGGGTACGGGCCGCTCGTCAAGCCGGGCGGCCCGCGGCGGCCCTTACCGTTGGATTCCGTGACTCCCCTCGCCGTCGGGCCGGGTCTGGCCCGTCCGCACCGCTGGCTGTGTGCCCACCCCCGCGCCCTGGACACCCTGGTGGCGATCGGGGTCCTCGCGCTGATCCTGATCGGCGCGGTGGCCGGTCCGCGCATGCGCCACCAGCCGCTGGGCCCCTTCTTCGTACTGCTGGCCGTCCTCGCCGCCGCCTCGCTGGTGTTCCGCCGCGATCTGCCCCGCGGGGTGCTCGCCTTCACCGTCGCCCTGACCCTCGTCGAGATCGTCACCAATGACGAGGGCCCGCCGCGCACCTCGATCGTGTTCGGGGTCGTGGTGGCGCTCTACACCGCCGCGACCCGCACCGACCGCCCCACCACCTGGCGGCTCGGCGCCGCCACGGCCGTGCTGCTCACCGGGGCCGGGATGCTCTTCTCGCTCAACCCCTGGTACTCGCAGGAGAACTGGGGCCTGTTCGCCTGGGCCGGGCTGGCCGCGGCCACCGGCGACGCGGTGCGCAGCCGGCGCGCCTATATCGCCGCCATCGAGGAGCGGGCGGTCCGCGCCGAGCGCACCCGTGAGGAGGAGGCGCGCCGCCGGGTCGCGGAGGAGCGGCTGCGGATCGCCCGTGAGCTGCACGATGTCGTGGCCCATCACATCGCGCTGGTCAACGTCCAGGCCGGGGTCGCCTCCCATGTCATGGACAACCGCCCGGACCAGGCCAAGGAGGCGCTCGCCCACGTACGGCAGGCGAGCCGCTCGGCGCTGGAGGAGCTGCGCGCCACGGTCGGCCTGCTGCGGCAGTACGGCGACCCCGCCGCCCCCACCGAACCGGCCCCCGGCCTCGCCGTCCTGGACCAGCTCGTGGACGGCTTCGTACGGGCGGGGATGCGGGTCCGGGTCCGGGCGCAGCCGCCGGAGGCGCTGGGCCCGCTGCCGGGCTCGGTGGACCTCACGGCCTACCGGGTCGTCCAGGAGGCGCTGACCAATGTGCACAAGCACGCCGGGCCCGGGGCCACGGCCGAGATCCGCATCGCCCGGGTCGGGGGCGCTGCCGGGAGCGCCCTGGAGGTCACGGTCGAGGACGACGGGGCGGGGACGCGGCCCGAGGGGCCGGAGGGAGAGCCCCCGGCGCCCGGGGAGGAGACCGGCGGCGGCGGACACGGCCTGCTGGGCATGCGCGAGCGCGTGACCGCGCTGCGCGGAAGCTGCGAGGCGGCACCCCTGCCCGAGGGCGGATTCCGGGTCCGGGTGAGACTTCCTCTGCAGCCGCGTAGGGGAGGGGACTGATGACGATCAAGGTACTGCTCGCGGACGATCAGGCGCTGCTGCGCAGCGCGTTCCGCGTCCTGGTGGACTCCGAGGCGGACATGGAGGTGGTGGGGGAGGCGTCCGACGGCGCGCAGGCGGTGGAGATCGCCCGTACCCGGGGCGCCGACGTCGTCCTGATGGACATCCGGATGCCCGGTACGGACGGGCTGGCCGCGACCCGCATGATCACCGAGGATCCGCGGCTGGCGGACGTCCGGGTGGTCATGCTGACGACCTTCGAGGTCGACGAGTACGTGGTGGACTCGCTGCGGGCGGGGGCCAGCGGCTTCCTCGGCAAGGGCGCCGAACCCGATGAGCTGCTCGCGGCGATCCGCATCGCGGCCGCGGGCGAGGCGCTGCTGTCCCCGGTCGCGACCAAGGGGCTGATCGCCCGCTTCCTGGCCCAGGGCGACGGGGGCGGCGACGAGGGCGCCTACGACGCCTCACGGCTGGACGCCCTCACCGTCCGCGAGCGCGAGGTCCTGGTCCAGGTCGGGGGCGGGCTGTCCAACGACGAGATCGCCGCCCGGCTGGAGGTCAGCCCGCTCACGGTCAAGACGCATGTCAACCGCGCGATGGCCAAGCTGGGCGCCCGCGATCGCGCCCAGCTTGTGGTGATCGCCTACGAGACGGGGCTGGTCCGCGCGGGCGCCTAGAGGGGGTGTCCGGCGGATCGTGACGCCTGCGGCGGGCTGTTTCCCCCCGCCCCTTCCCACAACTGGGGCTCTACCCCAGACCCCGGGGTCCAGGGGCGAAGCGCCCGCGTGGTCCGCCGGACACCCCGTAGCGCTTGCGCGGTCAAAGCCGCGGGTGTGCCCCCCGTCGCGG
>NZ_JAGFNO010000027.1:0-153681 GCF_017592595.1 Streptomyces sp. NEAU-YJ-81
CGACATCCGCGCCTGGCTCACAGACTGGAACGAGCAACCCCGCCCGTTCGTGTGGACCAAGACCGCCGACGACATCCTCGACAAAGTCGCCGCATACTGCCAGAGAATCTCTGACTCAGGTCACTAGACTAGGGATTGGTCCATGCCTCGGGGTCCTCGGCGAGGCCCAGGACGTCGCCGGGCAGCCGGGCCGCGGCCACCTCCGCGAGGGTCACCTCGCCGAGAATCTTGCGCACATTGGCCCGCACCGCGATCCACAGCGGCAGCAGCGACTCCGCCGGTCCGCAGTACGACAGCTCGGGCGGGCGCACTCCGCGCACCGACACCAGGGGTCCGTCGACCACCCGGATCACCTCGGCGATGCTGATGGTGTCCGCCGGGCGGGCCAACCGGTAGCCGCCGTTGCCCCCGCGCTGGCTGGCCACCAGCCCGCCCCGGCGCAGATCGCCCAGAATCCCTTCGAGGAACTTGTGCGGTATGCCCTGCGCACCGGCGATCACCTCGGCCTTGACGGAGGTGTCCTCCCCCGCCGCGGCCAGTTCCAACGCCGCCCGCACCGCATAGTCCGCCTTCGCCGAGATCCGCATGCCCTGATTATCCGCCACCGGCGCGGCGGGCCGTCAGAAGGGCAGGGTGAACGGGGGGTGCTCGCCGTTGAGGAAGTAGTCCCCGACCTCGTGGAGCCGGTGGGCGACGGGGTCGTAGAGCGTATGGGTGCGCGCGTTGCGCCAGAAGCGGTCGAATCCGTAGGCGGAGGAGGCGGAGCGCGCGCCGACGACGTCCAGGGCGCGGGCGGTGGCGTCGTGGGCGGCCCGGGAGGCGGCGGCCTCGGCCGCGGCGGCGAGCACGGTGATCTCGGCGCATTCGTCGTCGGTCAGGTCCTCGCCCCGCGCCAGCCCGCCGTCCAGGGCCTCCAGCGCCTGGTCGGCGAGGGCGGCGGCGGAGAGCGTGGCGACGGTGAGCTCCCCGTAGGTGGTCAGCGCGTACGGATCGCGCGGGGAGGTGTGCGGCCAGGGCGCGTGCACGGCCCTGGTGTACTCGCGGGCCTCGGCGAGCACCCCCTGCGCGATCCCGAGACAGATCTGCGCCGAGACCAGACGCCCGGTCGGCGCGGCCAGACCGCTGAAGGGCGACGGGGTGTCCTCGTCCCAGGAGAGCGGGCCGAGCACCGCACCGTCCTCGACCGGCACCGCGTCGAACTCCACGCTTCCGCCGGCCGCCAGCCGCTGCCCGAAGGTGTCCCCGTCGTCGCCACCGCACACCACACCGGGATCGGCGGCGTCGACGAGCACGGCGAGGGGTTCACCGGTGTCGGCGTGGGTGGCTCGGACGGCCAGCCGGTCGGCGACCAGGACGCCGGTGGCGTACCCCTGGCGTCCGTTCACCACCCGGCCGTCCCTCCCGGAGGTGAGCGTCAGCCGTGGCTCGTGGGTGGTCAGCCCGCCGCCCCAGCACCACTGCCCCGCCGCCGATTCCCGCTCCAGCCGGGCGGCCAGCTCGGCCCCGCCGAAGAAGCGGGCACTGAAGGACAGCAGGTAGTGGCAGCCGAGCACCTGGCCGATCGCGCCATCGGCCGCGGCGATCTTCCGCACGACGGCGCAGGCCGTGGACCAGCCCGCTCCCCCGCCCCCGTGCTCGACGGGGATCAGCAGCGCCAAGAGTCCCGCCTCGCGCAACCGGGCGACCTCGTCGTACGGCGTCTTGCCGGCCTGGTCGCGGATGACCGCGTCCGTGGCGAGGTCGTCCGCCGCCTCGCCGGCAGTCTGCAGCCACCATGCGCGGTCGGGCGCTTCGGCCACCGCATCCACCACCGTCACGCCCGCTCCCCTCCATCCGGCCGGGCTTCATCATTCCCTATTTTTCCAGTAGGGAAAATAGGGAACTTGGCCACGGACGTCCAGTGAGCGATGTTCCACATATGCCAGTGCTACGTTTGTCCGAGAATGCTCTATTCCATGAGGTGAGGTCCGGGGATGGAGGAGCGGCGCGAAACAGACGCGGTGGGGCGCTCCCACTCATGGGGCGATGAACGGCTTTCCCTGCTCTCGACGGTAGGCGCCGCACTCAACGACCGTGAGGCGCTGCAGCACGCCCTGGACCAGGCGGTCTCCGAGCTGGGCGGACTCGCGGGGCTGATGCACTGGTCCTGCGGCCCGGCCGGCAGCCGTACGCTGCGCCTGGTCCTGGCCAGCGGGCTGCCGCTGCCCGCCCTCGGGGGCTGGGAGGAGATCCGCCAGGACGAGGCCCCACTCGCCCCCGCCCGGGCTGTGCGGGACGGCCGCTTCGTCTGGCTGCCGGCGGCCGGCGGCGCGACTTTCGGGCCGGGCGAGACCCCCGGGCCCGGGGAGACCGGCCGCGCCTCCTCCGGGGCCCTGCCGGCGGCGACCACGGTGGCATCCGTTCCGCTGACCGGGCCGGACGGGCCGGTGGGCGCACTGTCCGTCCTCACCGGCCCGCGGGAGCCGACCCCGGAACAGGCCGCCTTCCTCGAGGCGGTGGGAGGCTGGGTGGAGCGCCGCCTCTCGCGCTCGGCGGGCGGGATCGGCGACTGCGACGAACACCCGTGGTGGCACCAGCGGCCGGGCGGCTCGGTGCTCCAGCAGTCCCTGGAAGTGGTCAACGTCGGCTCCTGGGAATGGGGCATCCGCACCGGTGAGATGTGGTGGGACCGGGCGGGCCTCACGCTCCTCGGCATCCCCCGCGGCTACGAGCGGCGGATCGAGAGCTGGATCGACCTGATCCACCCCGAGGACATGCCGCGGGTGATGGCCGCCACCGAGAAGTCGCTCCGTGAGCGGAGCGGGTACGAGGCCGAGTACCGGGTCCGCCGCCCCGACGGAACCAGCGGGTGGGTGCAGAGCCGCGCCCATCTCGAGCTCGACGAGAACGGCGAGCCCGTCCGCATGATCGGGAAGGTCTGGGACACCACCGAGAGCCGGATGGCCCGGGAGTCGGTGGGGCAGGCGCTGCGGTACATGAGCGACGCGTTCTTCGCGGTGAACCAGGACTGGCGGATCACCTTCCTCAATGTCGAGGCCGAGCGCCTGGTCGGCCCGGCCGCGGAGGTGCTCGGCAGGCCGCTCTGGGAGGGCCCCGCGGGCACGGTCCCCGAGCTGGAGGAGCGCTGCCGGCGCGCCGCCGCCGACGGCAGGCCGACCGGGTTCGACATCCAGTGGCCCACCGATGACCGCTGGTACCACATCCGGCTGGTCTCCGTGCCCGATGGGCTGACGGCCTATCTCACCGATGCGACCGAGCGCCGTACCCAGGCCGCGCGGCGTGCGGAGGCCGAGCGTGCCGGTGCCGAACAGGCCGCCAGGATCAGTGAGTTGGCCAGCGCGCTGGCCGACGCGGTGACCACCCAGGACGTCGTCCAGGTCGTCGCCGCGCATGTGCTGCCGCCGTTCGGCGCCTCGGGTCTGCTGGTGCTGTTCCTGGAGGGCGGCCGGCTGAACGTGGTGGGCTCCGTGGGCTATCCCCGCGCCTTCCTCCGCAGGGTCGACGGGGTCCCGGCCTTCGGTGGCTACCGTCTGCTCAACGAAGTGCTCGGCTCGCGGCGCCCGTTCTTCATCTCCTCGACCGAGGAGTACGTGCGGCTCTTCCCCGACCTGTCCGGCAGTCCCGCCCTGGCCCGGAAGAACGCCTGGGCCGTGCTTCCCCTGATCGCCTCGGGCAACGCCATCGGCACCTGCAGCGTCTCCTTCGACAAGCCCCGCCGCCTCACCGCCGATGAGCGCACCCTGCTCACCGCCCTCAGCGGAATGGTCGCCCAGGCGCTGGCCCGGGCCCGTCTCTACGACACCGAGCACGCCCGCGCCCAGGCGCTCCAACGCGGACTGCTGCCCCGGACCCTGCCCTCGCCGGCCGCCCTCACCCCCGCCGTCCGCTATCTGCCCGCCAGCAGCGGTACGGACATCGGCGGCGACTGGTACGACGTCATTCCGCTGTCCGCGGAGCGGGTGGCCGTCGTCATCGGCGATGTGATGGGCCACGGTCTGGCCGAGGCCGCCACCATGGGGCGGCTGCGCACCGCCGTGCACACGCTCGCCAACCTGGAACTGCCTCCCGAGGAGGTCCTGGCCCATCTGAACGAGGTCGTCAGCGATCTGGGCGACGACTCCTTCGCCACCTGTCTGTACGCGGTGTACGACCCCGTCTCGGGCTGCTGCTCCCTCGCCCGCGCCGGTCATCCCCCGCCGCTGATCGTGCGCCCCGACGGAAGCGTGGAGTGCCTGGATCCGACGCCCGATCCGCCGCTGGGCGCCGCCGAGCCCCCGTTCTCCACCGTGGATCTCCAGTTGCCCGACGGCAGTCTGCTGGTGCTGTTCACCGACGGTCTGGTGGAGTCCGCGGCGCGCGATATCGACACCGGCATCGCCGAGTGCACCCAGGTGCTCACCAGCGAGTACGGCCGGCTCCTCACCTGTCCGCCACGCCGTCCGCGCACCAACGGCCGGAGGGCGGGCGGCGAGCACGGCGAGGACCACGACCGGCTCGACCGGCTCTGTGACCTCCTGGTCGGGACGATGCTGCCGGCCCAGCGGCTGACCGCCGACGACACCGCCCTGCTGATCGCCCGGCTCCACGGACTGCCCTCCGGGAACACCGCCGGGTGGCCGCTGCCGGAGGACCCGGTGGCCGCCGGTCTCGCCCGCACCCATGTCCGCGAACAGCTGGAGGCATGGGATCTCGACGATCTCGTCATGACCACCGAACTGCTGGTGAGCGAGCTGGTGGCCAATGTCGTGCGGCACGCGAGGGGGCCGACCCGGCTCCGGCTGATCCGTGGCAGATCGCTGATCTGCGAGGTCTCGGACGCCAGCTCCACCACTCCCCGGATCCGCCGGGCCGCCGAGACGGACGAGGGCGGGCGGGGGCTGCAACTGGTCTCCGCGCTCTCGGAGCGCTGGGGGACCCGCTACACCGCCGAGGGCAAGTGCATCTGGACGGAACAGCCCATCGCGTGCGGCGGCGCGGTCTAGGAGTACGGCGGCCCGCGTCAACCGATGGCGAGCTCGCCGCCCCGGGCCTCCAGGATGGCGCCGGTGATGTAACTCGCCCGCGAGGAGACGAGGAACAGAACGGCTTCGGCGATCTCCTCGGGCACCGCGGGCCGGTCCAGGACCGTGGTCCGCACCACGGTCCGCAGGGCCTCCTCCCCCATCTCGGAGGTGCCCGGTGTACGGACCGGGCCCGAACGCACGGCGTTGACCCGGACTCCCCGGCCACCGAACTCATCGGCCCACACCCGGGTCAGCAGCTCCAGCGCGGCCTTCGAGGCGCCGTACGCCCCGGCGTTGCGGGCGGGGGCACCGGCGGCGACGGTGCTGAGGTTGACGATGGCCCCGCGGCCCCGAGCGGCCATACCCGGTGCGAGCCGCCCGACCAGCAGAAGCGGTGCGCGGGCGTTGATGGCCATATGGACGTCGAACATCTCGGACGAGGTCCCGGCGGTGTCCGCGAACCGGTAGACACCGGCATTGTTGACCAGGACGTCCACGTCCCCCGCCTCGGCGGCCAGCCGCCGCACATCGTCGGCCTCGGCGAGATCCGCCGCCACGAACCTGGCCGTGGCGCCCGCCGCGGACACCTCCTCGACCACCTCCGCACCCCGTCGCGCGTCCCGGCCGTGGACGACGACCTCGGCCCCCAGCGCCGCCAGACGCAGGGCCACGGCGCGGCCGATCCCCGCCGTGGCGCCCGTGACCAGGGCCGTGGCTCCGGACAGCTCACCACTCATGCGGACACTCCTCACCGTGTGCCGGACACCGATCCACACCGCACGCACCGGATGATTACCGCACCGGCCCACGCCGGGCCGGACGGCTCGCCGCCGCTGAGGCTGAACGGGCGCGGCGGCCCGGTGACGTGACGCCGTATCCGCTGATCCGCCCGAGGCCGGACGACGACGCGGCCGCGGCTCCGCGGCTGACACGATCTTCCGCGTCGCGCTGGTCTTTGCTGTACTGCGGGGATGCGGGAAACATCGTCAACCAGCCATGTCGCCCTGGTGACGGGGGCGAACCAGGGAATCGGCGCCGCGACGGCACGAGCGCTGGCGGCCCGCGGCGCCGCGGTGCTCGGCACCTATCTGCGCCCGCGCGGCCCCGGTGAGGGAGACGCCCCGGATCCGTACCACGCCGCGCGGTCCATCGACGGCGAAGAGGTCGCGGCGGAGATCCGCCGGGCCGGCGGGCGGGCCGAGGCATACGAAGCGGACCTCGGCGACCCCGCGGTTCCGGGGAGGCTCTTCGACTTCGCCGAGGACCGCCTGGGCCCGGTCGACATCCTGGTCAACAACGCCTCGGGATGGATCCAGGACACCTTCACCCCCGATCCGGCCGACCGGTTCGACCGGCCGCTGCGCCCCGTCACCGCGCAGACCTGGTCCCGGCAGTTCGCGGTGGACGCCATGGCGCCGGCGCTGCTGATCGGTGAGCTGGCCCGCCGCCACCGGGCACGCGGTGCCGACTGGGGGCGGATCGTGGGTCTGACGTCGGGAGGGGACCTCGGTTTCCCAGGAGAGGTGTCCTACGGTGCGGCGAAGGCCGCGCAGACCGACTACACCCTGTCGGCCGCCGCGGAGCTGGCCGCCCTCGGCATCACGGCCAATGTGGTGCAGCCGCCCGTGACCGACACCGGGTGGGTCACGGACGAGGTCCGGCGGTTCGTCGCCTCCAGCCCCACCCATTTCCATGTCGCCGATCCGGCCGAGGTCGCGAAGACCATCGTCTTCCTCGCCTCGGACGAGGCCGCGCTCATCACCGGAAACGTCATCACCCTTCGCTGAGAAGGCTCTTCGCCGAGACGGCCTTCGCCAAGACCGCCCTTCGTCCAGACGCCATCACCGTTCGCCAGAGGGAGTGCAGAAGTGACTGACACGGGAACACACGGTCGGCGGCGCAGCGCGGCCTGGTTCGGCGCGGAGGGCCGGTCCGGCATGGTCTACCGGTCCTGGATGCGCAACCAGGGCTATTCCGGGGAGGTGTTCGACGGCCGTCCGGTGATCGGCATCGCCACGACGTGGTCGGAGCTGGCGCCCTGCAACAGCCATCTGCAGCGGGTGGCGGAGTCGGTGAAGCGCGGGGTCTGGCAGGCCGGTGGCTTTCCGCTGGAGTTCCCCGCGATGGCGCTGGGCGAGACGCTGATGCGGCCCACCGCGATGCTGTACCGCAATCTGCTGGCCATGGAGGCCGAGGAGCTGATACGGGCCAATCCGCTGGACGGTGTGGTGCTGCTGTCCGGCTGTGACAAGACCACCCCCGGTCTGCTGATGGCCGCCTCCAGCGTCGATCTGCCGGCCATCATGGTCACCGGCGGACCGATGCTCAACGGCAAGTACCGGGGCGGGGATGTGGGCTCGGGCACGCAGGTGTGGCGGTTCGAGGCCGAGCTTGCGGCCGGGCGGATGACCGAGGAGGAGTGTTTCTTCGCCGAGGGCTGCATGGCCCGGTCCAACGGGCACTGCATGACCATGGGCACCGCGTCCACCATGGCATCCATGGCCGAGGCGCTCGGCATGCAGCTCCCCTATTCGGCGAGCTGGCCGGCGGTGGACTCGCGGCGGTACGAGACGGCGCAGCGCGCCGGGCAGCGGATCGTGGCCATGGTGGAGGAGGATCTGCGGCCGTCGCAGATCATGACCCGGGCGGCGTTCGAGAACGCGATACGGGTCAACGCGGCCATCGGCGGCTCCACCAACGCGGTGATCCATCTGCTGGCCATCGCGGGGCGGCTGGGGGTGCCGCTGAGCCTCGACGACTTCGACGCGCTGGCCCGGGAGGTGCCCACACTGGTCGATCTGCAGCCCTCCGGACGGTTCCTGATGGAGGACTTCTGCTACGCCGGGGGCCTGCCGGTGGTGATGCGCGAGCTGGGCGCGCTGCTGCACACCGAGGCGGCCACGGTGAACGGGCGCACGGTGGCGGAGAACGTCGGCGACGCCGAGTGCTGGAACCGTGAGGTGATCCGGACGCTGGACGACCCGTTCCAGGAAGCGGGCACCGGCACCGCGGTGCTGCGCGGCAATCTCGCACCCGACGGCGCGGTGATCAAACAGTCCGCCGCATCCCGCCACCTGCTCCGGCACCGCGGCCGGGCCCTGGTGTTCGACACACCGGAGGACTACATCGCCGTTCACGCCGATGAGGACCTGCCGGTGGACGAGAACACCGTGCTGGTGATCCGGGGCAGCGGCCCGCGTGGCTACCCGGGCATGCCCGAGGTCTCCAATGTGGTGCTGCCGCCCAAGTTGCTGCGCAAGGGCGTCGAGGACATGGTGCGGATCTGTGACGGCCGGATGTCCGGCACCGGCTTCGGCACCGTAGTGCTCCATGTGGCCCCCGAGTCCGCCGTCGGCGGCCCGCTGGCGCTGGTGCGCGACGGCGACTGGATCACCCTGGACGTCCCGGCGCGTGCGCTCACCCTGGAGGTGGCCGAGGACGAGCTGGAGCGCCGACGGGCCGCCTGGCAGCCTCCGCCGCCGGTCGCCGCCCGGGGCTGGAGCAGGCTCTACACCGAGCATGTGCTCCAGGCGGACCAGGGGCTGGACCTGGACTTCCTGGTCGGCTCCAGCGGACACGAGGTGCCCCGCGAGTCCCACTGACCCGCTCGCACGGCCACCGCCGTCGGCGGTCGGATCGTTCCCGCGGCGGTCTTCCCGCGGCGGGCGTGCGCGGGCCGTACGTAGGGCCCGCGCACGGGTGCCGTCAGTGGGCCAGGAGCCTGCGCAGCCACCGCCGCCGCGCCTCCCGCGCGTCCCGCGAGACGGCGGCCTGCGGTGCCATGCCGCCGAAGCCGTGGAAGGCCCCGGACCAGACGTGCAGTTCGGCCGATCCCCCGGCTCGCCAGATGCGGCTGGCGTAGTCCACGTCCTCGTCGCGGAAGGTCTCCGCCGAGCCGACGTCGATGAACGCGGGCGGCAGTCCGGACAGGTCCGCGGCACGGGCGGGCGCGGCGTACGGCGAGACGTCGTCGCCCCCGCGTGCGTCGCCGAGCAGCGCGGTCCATCCGGCCTCGTTGGCGGCGCGGTCCCACACCCCGATCCCGGTCATCTGCCGGGCGGACGGTGTGTCGTTGCGGTCGTCCAGCATGGGACACATCAGCAGCTGCCCGAACAGGGCCGGGCCGCCGCGGTCCCGGGCCAGCAGCGCGACGGCCGCACCGAGGCCGCCACCGGCGCTGCCGCCCACGACCACGATGCGCCCCGGGTCGATGCCCAGCTCTTCGGCGTGTTCGGCGGTCCAGCGCAGCCCGGCGTAGCAGTCCTCGACCGGCCCCGGATGCCGGGTCCCCGGCGCCAGGCGGTATTCGACGGACACCACGGCGATCCGCAGTTCCTGGGCGAGGTCGAGCAACTCCGGCATACCCAGACGGTTGTGGCCGACCGTCATGCCACCGCCGTGGATGTGATAGAGCGCCGGTGCGGGAATGGCCGCGTCCGCCAACCGGCAGATCAGCAGCGAGACCTCCGGCGCGTCCGCCGGGCCGGGGACGGACCGCTCCTCGACCAGGAAGGCGCCGTCGCGCTCCAGATCCTCGTTCGTCAGCGTCTCCATACCGGGCACGCCCTGACCGTCCCCCGCCTCCGGATCCGCCCCGGACCCGCCGGGCCGCAGTATCTCGCCGATGGCCTCGAGTGGCGCGATGAGCTCCGGGTCGAACGGCGGCGGTGGCCCGAGCGGCACCGTGGCCGCCGGGTCGGGGGAGGTGTTCGCCATGGTCGGCTCCCAGGGTCGTGGTGACGTAAATCCCCGTCGCCGACCGCCCACTGCCCGAAGAGCAACCGCCGCGCGGACGATCTTATCGGCCGGGTGGCGGCACGGCGGCCGGTTCGACGGAGGCACCGGGCGGTCAGCCGTTCCAGCTCTCGTCGTACGGATCGTGCGGGGCCGGGACCGGTCGGGAGCTGCTGACCTCGAGGTACGGGATGGCGCCACCGCCCACGGGGTCCTTGGTCCGCTTGCGGGTGTAGGTGCCGATGACCTGCAGCCAGGTGTCGGGTTGCAGCACCGGCGGGATCCGTCCGGTCAGGCCGATCTTGACGGGCTGGGCGTCGGCGGCGCAGCAGTTGAGGGCCATGCGGACGAGGTAGGGGGCACCGTGGCCGTCGAGGGCGATGAAGCCGGTGACCTCGATCCTCCGGTGCTCCAGGGAGTGCCCGTGGTCGTACACCGCGCGGCCCGCGTAATCGGCCACGTTGAGCGGCAGCGGGTCACCGGCGGGGAGCGCGGGGAAGCCCCAGGGGCGTTGCAGCGCCGTGCCGGTGTGCATGGCGGTGTACGAGCCCAGCGCGGGCGGCGCCACCAGGATGAGGGCGAACAGCGGGAGCACGAGGAGCCAGGAGACCCGTGGTTCCCGGTGGGCGTGGCCGCCGTCGCCCTCCTCCGCGTGCGGGTCACGATCGGCCGCGCGCGGCCGCTCGTACCAGAGGGTGGCGACTGCGGCCGCGATCAGGACGACACCGGCCGCGAGGAGCAACGGGCGCAGCCCCGCCTTCACATAGCGCAGATACAGGCCGGTGAAACCGGCCCGCAGCACCGCCCCGCCAATGAGGAACAGCACGATCGCCTGAGCCTTCCGGTTCACAGCAGCACCGCCCCGACCAGGACCGACATCAGCACGGCGAGGACGAAGGTGGCGGGGGCGAACCGCAGCGCGAACCCGCGGCCGAAGGTACCGGTCTGCATGGCGAACAGCTTCAGGTCGATCATCGGCCCGACGACGAGAAACGCCAGCCGGGCGGTGAGCGAGAACTGCGACAGGGACGCGGCCACGAAGGCGTCGGCCTCGGAGCAGATCGACAGCAGCACCGCGAGGACCGCCAGGGCGAGGATCGACACCACCGGGTCATCGGCCGCGCCACGCAGCCAGCTCACCGGCACCACGGCCTTGAGGGTGGCCGCGGCCATCGCGCCGACGACGAGGAAACCGCCGGCGTGCATCACATCGTGGCGTACGGACGCCCAGAACGCGGCGCCCCTGCCGTGGCCGTGGAAGGAGGGGCGGGCCGGTGGGCGCAGCCAGTCGGCCCGCCCCAGCCGCTGCCACAGCCAGCCCATCGCACACGCCACGAGCAGACTGGCCACGAACCGGGCGAGCACCATCTCCGGGTCGCGGGGGAACGCGACGGCGGTGGCGGTCAGCACGATCGGGTTGATCGCCGGGGCGGACAGCAGAAACGCCAGCGCCGCCGCGGGGGTGACGCCCCGGCGCACCAGCGCCCCGGCCACCGGCACCGAGGCGCATTCACAGCCGGGCAGCACCGCCCCGGCCACCCCCGCCACCGGCACCGCGAGGGCGGGCCGCCGCGGCAGCGCGCGGGCGAAGAACGACGGCGGGACGAACACCGCGATGAGCGCCGACAGCAGCACCCCGAGCACGAGGAAGGGCAGGGCCTGGAGGACCACCGCGACGAACACGGTCATCCAGCTCTGCGTCACCGGAGCCGACAGCGCCCGCCGGATCGGCCCCTGTGCCGTGACCACCAGGACCAGCAGCATGATCAGGCCGAGGGACGAATCGAACCGCCCACCCCGCGGATCGCCCGCGTCGCGACGGCCGGCCCGGGTCGGGGTCGCTTTGGTCGTGGTGCTCACGGGTGAGGTACCTCCGGCGTCGAGGGTGCGTGCGCGGTTCCCCGCCCCCTCCAGTACGCCGGTTCGGCCCCGAGTGCTCACCGTTCCCACCCATGAGCCGGATGTCCTGTGCCCACCACGATCCGGACGAGCTTGAGCCGCTCCGCTCAGCCGGGGTTCACCCAGGTGCCCCGCTCGGCGGAGCGGGCCATGGCGTCCAGCACGGTGGCGCTGTGCACGGCGTCGTCCAAAGTGGCGCCGTAGGCGGTGCCCTCGGCGATGGAGCGCACGAAGTGGTACGCCTCGATCACCTTCAGATCGTCATAGCCCATGCTGTTGGCCGCGCCGGGCTGGAAGGCGGCGTACTCGCCGTGTCCGGGGCCGATGTACACGGTGGAGACGGGCTGGTCCTGGTAGGCGGTGCCGTGGCTGACGCCGAGTTCGCCCATGCGCCGGAAGTCCCAGAAGACGGCGCCCTTGGTGCCGTGGATCTCGAAGCCGTAGGTGTTCTGCTCGCCGACCGAGACCCGGCACGCCTCCAGCACCCCGCGGGCGCCGGAGGTGAAGCGCAGCAGACAGGAGACGTAGTCCTCGTTCTCCACCGGGCCCAGCTCGCCGCCGGTGGCCCGGGTGTGTCCGGCGGTGGCGCCGGTGGGGCGGGCCCGCTCGGGCACGAACACGGCGGTGTCGGCGGTCAGGGCGTCGATCTCGCCGAGCAGGAAACGGGCCAGGTCCACTCCGTGGGAGGCGAGGTCGCCCAGCACTCCGCTGCCGCCACGCGCGCGTTCGTACCGCCAGGTCAGGGCACCTTCGGGGTGGGCGGCGTAGTCGCTGAAGAGGCGGACGCGGGCGTGGGTGACGGTGCCGATCTCCCCGGCTGCGATCATGGCGCGCGCGGTCTGGACGGCGGGCGCGTTGCGGTAGTTGAAGCCGACCGCGCCCTGGACCCCGGCCTCGGCCACGGCGGCGGCGACCGCGCGGGCGTCGTCGGCGGTGAGCCCGACCGGCTTCTCGATCCAGATGTGCTTGCCCGCCCGGGCCATGGCGATGCCGATCTCGCGGTGCAGAAAGTTCGGCGCGGCGATGCTCACGGCCTGGATCCGGGGGTCGGCGGCGACCTCCTGCCAGTCCCGGACGGCGGTGGCGAAGCCGTACCGCCCGGCGGCCTCCTCGGCCCGTCCGGGCACCTCGTCGGCGACGGCGACCAGTTCGGGCCGTACGGACAGCTGCGGGAAGTGGTGCGGCAGCCGGACGTACGCCTGGGTGTGCACCCGTCCCATCCAGCCGAATCCCACGACGGCGACCCCGAGCGTACTCACCATGACTGCCCTTCTTTGGACCGTTCCAGAAATATCCCGGCCCACACTGGAAGCCCTATCCGCAGGGTGTCAACCCCTTTGACAACCACGTCCGCCCTGTGGAACGGTCCAGAACATGAGACCACCGACGATCCGCGATGTCGCCGAACGGGCCGGAGTGTCGAAGTCGCTGGTCTCCCTGGTGCTGCGCGGCTCCGAGCAGGTGCGCCCCGAGAAGCGGCAGGCCGTGCTGGCCGCCGTCGAGGAGCTCGGCTACCGGCCCAACGCCGCCGCGCGCAGCCTCAGCGAGCGGCGCACCCGGACCGTCGGGGTGCTCCTCAACGACCTGCGCAACCCCTGGTTCGTGGAGCTGCTCGACGGCCTCAACTCCCAGCTGTACGCGAGCGGTCTGCGGACGCTGCTGGCCGACGGCCGGCTCAACCGGCGGCTCGGCGAGGACCTCACCCACACCTTCACCGAGCTGCGGGTCGACGGCCTGATCGCGGTCGGCACGCTCCCGGACCCGGCGGCGGTGCGCACGGCGGCCGCGCGGGTGCCCACGGTGGTCGCGGGCACCCGCGAGCCCGTGCTGCCCCACGTGGACATCGTCGCGGGCGACGACGAGCTGGGCGCCCGCCTCGCCACCGAGCACCTCATCGGCCTCGGCCACCGGCGCATCGCCCATATCGCCGGGCGGGGAGTGGTGGGCGAGCTGCGCCGCCGCGGCTTCGAGGCGGTCATGCGCGAGCACGGCCTGGCCGGGTCGGCGGCCGTGGAGCAGGGCGATCTGACCGAGGAGGGCGGCTACCGGGCCACGGTCCGGCTGCTGGCCGCGCCGCGCCGGCCCACCGCCGTCTTCGCGTTCAACGACATGGCGGGGGTCGGCGCCCTGTCGGCCGCCGAGGAGCTCGGCCTCCGGGTGCCCGACGACCTCTCCCTCGTCGGCTACGACAACACCTATCTCGCGCGGCTGCGCCATCTGTGGCTCACCACCGTGGACAACGCGAACCACGACATCGGCCGTCGCGCCGCACGCCGCCTGCTCGACCGGATCGCCGACCCCGCCCGCCCCGGCGAGGTCGCCCTCACCGCCCCGGCTCTTGAGGTCCGCGGTACGACCGCGCCACCGCGATCGGCCGACTGACCGTCGCGCACCGCCCATTGACGCCCCGTCGGTCCCTTGCCTATCGTCCGTCCGAAGTACTGAGCAGTGTCCGATATTTCGAACATTCTGCGGTACAGGAGTCGCCATGCGATCAATGGGACGCATCAGACCGGGCCTCGGCCTCACCCTGAGCGCTCTGCTCACCACCTCGCTCGCCGCCGCGTCGCTCACCGATCCCACGGCCGCCGGAGCCTCCTCCGCGGCCGTGACCGACTACTCGATCACCGTCGATCCGGACCGCGCGGGCCCGGAGATCGACGACGCGATGTACGGCATCTTCTACGAGGACATCAACCGCGCCGCGGACGGCGGGCTGTACGCCGAGCTGGTCCAGAACCGGTCCTTCGAGTACGACACCGCCGACCACGCCTCGTACACGCCGCTCACCTCGTGGACCGAGACCACGACCGGCGGCGCCACCGGCACGGCGCGCGTGGTGAACGACGAGGCGCGGCTCCATGAGAAGAACCGCAACTACCTGCGACTGGATCTGCGCGGGGACGGCAGCGGCGCCGGGGCGGGGTACGGCGTCACCAACGCCGGATACAACACCGGCATCGCGGTCCAGGCCGGAAAGACGTACGACTTCTCGGTGTGGGCCCGCACCGACAACCCCTCGGGCACCCCGCTGACGATCGGCCTGCACACCGCCTCGGGCGCCACCGCACTCGCCACGCCGCTGCGCGCCACCGTGCGCGGGGACCGCTGGACGAAGTACACCGGGACGCTCACCGCGCGCGCCACGGACACCACCGGACGGCTCGCGGTGACCGCCGGAGGTGGCGGCACCGTCCGGCTCGACATGGTCTCCCTCTTCCCCCGGGACACCTACAAGGGCCATCCGAACGGGCTGCGCAAGGACCTCGCGGACAAGATCGCCGCGCTGAAGCCGGGCTTTCTGCGCTTCCCCGGCGGCTGTCTGGTGAACACCGGCAGCCACCGGGCGTACGAGGCACCGGGCTGGGAGCGCAAGCGGTCCTACCAGTGGAAGGACACCGTCGGCCCGGTCGAGGAGCGGCCCACCAACGCCAACTTCTGGGGCTACAACCAGTCCTACGGCCTCGGCTACTTCGAGTACTTCCAGTTCGCCGAGGACATCGGCGCGACACCGCTGCCGGTGGTGCCCGCCCTCGTCACCGGCTGCGGCCAGAACAAGGCCACCGACGACCCCGAGCTGCTGAAGCGGCACATCCAGGACACCCTCGATCTGATCGAGTTCGCCAATGGTCCGGTGACCTCCACCTGGGGCAAGAAGCGTGCGGAGATGGGACATCCGAAGCCCTTCGGGCTGAACCGTCTGGAGGTCGGCAACGAGGAGAACCTCCCCGACGCCTTCTTCGAGCGCTTCACCGAGTTCCGCAAGGCCATCGAGGCAAAGCACCCGGAGATCACGGTGATCAGCAACTCCGGGCCCGACGACAGCGGCGTCACCTTCGACCGCGCGTGGGAGCTGAACCGCGCCGCCAAGGTGAAGATGGTCGACGAGCACTACTACAACAGCCCCCAGTGGTTCCTGGAGAACAACAAGCGCTACGACTCCTACGACCGCCAGGGCCCGAAGGTGTTTCTCGGCGAATACGCCTCACAGGACAACCGCTTCGGCAACTCCCTCGCCGAGGCCGCGTACATGACCGGCCTGGAGCGCAACGCCGATGTGGTGAAGATGGCCTCCTACGCCCCGCTGCTGGCCAACAAGGACTACGTCCAGTGGCGGCCGGATCTGATCTGGTACGACAACGCCGCCGCCTGGGGCTCGACCAGCTATGAGACCCAGAAGCTGTTCATGAACAACGTCGGCGACCAGGTCGTGCCGAGCGAGGCGTCCGCCACCCCGTCCCTCCCCTCCGGCCCGATCACCGGCGCCGTCGGCCTGTCCACGTGGGCCACCAGCGCCGCGTACGACGACGTCCAGGTCACCTCGGCGGACGGGGGCACGCTGCTCAGCGACGATTTCTCCGGCGGCGACGGCAAGTGGACGAAGGCCACCGGGACCGGCTCCTGGCAGGTGCGGGACGGAGCGTATGAACAGTCCGACACCGGTGCCGAGAACACCATGGTCACCGCGGGCGACCGCGGCTGGCAGAACTACGACCTGAAGCTGAAGGCCACCAAGCGCGCGGGCAGCGAGGGCTTTCTCATCGCCTTCGGGGTCAAGGACACCGGCAACTACTACTGGTGGAACCTCGGCGGCTGGGGCAACACCCGATCCGCCGTGGAGAAGGCCACCGACGGCGCCAAGCAGACGATGGCCGAGGACGGCACCAAGATCGAGACGGGCCGGGCGTACGACGTGCGGATCGAGGTCCGCGGCCGGCAGGTGACCCTGTACCTGGACGGGAAGAAGTGGGGCGCGTTCACCGATGACAAGGCCGCCGAGCCGTTCCGCCAGGTGGTGACGCGCGACAAGGCCACCGGTGAGCTCATCGTCAAGGTCGTCAACGCCCAGGACGCGGCCGCCCGCACCCGTATCGACCTCGGCCAAGGGGTCAAGGTCCGGCGCACCGCGCGGCTGACCACGCTCCAGGGCGCCCCGGACGCGGTGAACAGCGCCACCGATCAGCCCATCAAGCCGAGCAGTTCCACACTCGACGGTGTGGACACCACCTTCAGTCACACCTTCCCGGCGAACTCCATCACGTTCATGCGGATCGCGACACGGAAGTAACGACGCATAAGCCGCGGCCGGTGACCGGGGTGGTCACCGGCCGCGGCTTCGATCGCTGAGCGCACCGCCCGCCGCGCCCACCGCCAGGCCGAGGACGACCATCACCACATAGCTGTAGACCTCGTAGCCATCGGGGACGACGAAGCGGACGAAACCCATGAATTGGAGCCAGCCCCACCATTCGTGCAGCAGACCGCTTCCGCCACCGACGACGAGGGTGAAGGAGAGCAGATGCGACACGGCGGCGAGCGGGGAGGTGTCCTTGGTGGATGTCATGGCCCGAACCTAGGCGGGCCGCCCCGGGCGGCGGATCGGGCACAAGGCGACCGGGCGATGACCAAAGAACACCGCCCGCCACCGGCGAGTCGTACTTAAGTATCCGCTCGCGCCGCCCATCCCCGCTCGCCCGCCGGGTCCGCGTAAATTGCCGGGACATGCGCCGCATCCACCGCACCCGCCGGGACTGGGCAGCCGATCTGGGGCTCATGCTCTTCGCCGCCTGCTTCGCCGCCGCCAGCTCGGATTCCATACCGATCGAGGACGGCCTCGATCCGCTGTGGCGGACCATCGACCAGGTGATCGGCGGGCTGGGGTGTGCGACGGTCCTGCTGCGGCGGCGGTGGCCGGTGGCGCTGGCGGTGGCGCTGCTGCTGGCGGGCAGCGAGGTGTCGCACTACCTGACCGGTCCGGCCATGGTGGCGGTGTTCACGGTGGCCGCGACCCGGCCGTGGCGGGCCACGGCATGGGTGGCGGCGGTGGCCTTCGTACCGCTTCCCGCCTTCCTGTGGCAGCTGCCTGAGGTGTCCGGGGACCGGAAGAGCTCGGCGCTGACGTACTTCGCGCTGATCGCCGGGGCCATCGGCTGGGGATTGTTCCGGCGGTCCCGGCAGCAGCTGATCGCCTCACTGCGGGAGCGCGCCGAACTGGCCGAGGCGGACGCGGAGTTGCGGGCCGAGCGGGCCCGCCGGGAGGCGCGGGAGGAGATCGCGCGGGAGATGCATGATGTGCTGGGGCATCGGCTGACACTGCTGAGTGTGCACGCGGGGGCGCTGGAGTTCCATACGAAAGCGCCCCGGGAGGAGATCGGAAGGGCCGCCGGGGTGATCCGGGAGAGTGCCCATCTGGCGCTGCGCGATCTGCGCGAGGTGATCGGGGTGCTGCGCGCGGGACCGGCGGAGGACGAGCGGCCCCAGCCCGAACTGGCCGACCTGGCCCGGCTGGTGGCGGAGGCACGGGCGGCGGGCGGCCGGATCGAGCTGACCGGGCCGCCCGACGGACCGGCCCCACCGCCCGTGGTGGGGCGGACGGCGTACCGCATCGTCCAGGAGGCGCTGACCAACGCGCGCAAACACGCGCCCGGCGCGGCGGTCACCATACGGGTGGCCGGGGGCCCGGCCGGCCGGCTGACGGTGGAGGTCCGCAACGCGCCGCCGCCCGGAGCCGCCGTGGACACCGGCGGTGGCGAAGGCGGCGGGCAGGGGCTGATCGGGCTGGCCGAACGGGCCCGGCTGGCCGGTGGCGAGCTGAGCGCGGGACCGGCCCACGACGGTTTCCGGGTCCGGGCCTGGCTACCCTGGCCTGCGGCGGACCCGGTGTCCGCCACGGGCCAGAGGTGAGGGCCGCAGGCCAGGGGTGAGGGAGGACGGCGCGGGTGATCCATGTCCTGCTGGTGGACGACGACGCGATCGTACGGGCCGGACTGCGCCTGATGCTGGGCGGCGCCCCGGACATCGCGGTCGTCGCGGAGGCCGCCGACGGGGCGGAGGTGCCGGCCCTGGTCGCCGCGCACCGGCCCGATGTGGTGCTGATGGACATCCGGATGCCGGGCGTGGACGGGCTGACCGCCACCACCGAGCTCCGGGCCCGGCCCGGCGCCCCGGAGGTGCTGGTGCTGACCACCTTCCACACCGACGCGCATGTGCTGCGGGCGCTGCGCGGTGGGGCGGCCGGGTTTCTCCTCAAGGACACCCCGCCTCGGGACATCGTCGCGGCCATCCGGACGGTGGCCGCCGGGGATCCGGTGCTCTCCCCCGCCGTCACCCGCCGCCTCATCGAGCAGGTGGCGGGCGGCGGGCAGGAGGACCGGGCCACCGCCGCCCGGGCCCGGCTGGCGCTGCTGGGCGAGCGGGAGCGGGAGGTGGCCCGGGCGGTCGGGGGTGGCCGCTCCAACGCGGAGATCGCCCGCGAGCTGCATCTGGCGCTGCCGACGGTGAAGGCCCATGTGTCGCGCATCCTGACCCGGCTGGACCTCAACAACCGCGTCCAGATCGCCCTGCTGGTCCACGACGCCGGCGAGTCGGACGGCGGCTGACCGACGCTCCTCACGCGCCGGGGTCTGAGCGGTGGTGCGCGCGGTTCCGACGGCACCCTGACTTAAATCAGTCGCTTGACTTAACGTAGCCCATGAGGTTGCCTGATCATGTCGATGACCACCCCGGAACCGAGGGAGAGCGTCGTGGATCGAGGAAACGGCGAGCCGCTGCTCGTGCTGGTGAGGTGGTGACCGTGGCGGGCAGGACGGTACGGCACGAACGGGCCGATGCCACGCGTGAGGCGATCCTGGCCGCCGCCGAGCGGCTGTTCGCCGAGCGCGGGGTGTACGCGGTCTCCAACCGCCAGGTGAGCGAGGCCGCCGGACAGGGCAACAACGCGGCGGTCGGTTACCACTTCGGCACCAAGGCCGACCTGGTACGGGCGATCGCCCGGCAACACGCCGAGCAGGTAGAGCGGTTGCGCAAGCGGCTGCTGAGCGAGATCGGCGACTCCACCGACGTACGGGACTGGGTGGCCTGTCTGGTGCGCCCGGTCCTCGAGCATCTGGCGGAGCTGTCCAGTCCGACCTGGTACGCGCGGTTCTGCGCCCAGGTGATGACCGACCCCGCGCTCCACGAGATCATGACCGAGGAGTCCCTGGCCTCTCCGGCACTGCGGCACACCCTCGAAGGGTTCAACCGGTGCCTTCCCGAGCTGCCGCTCGAGGTGCACCTCGAGCGCGGCGCCATGGCGCGCAACCTGATCCTGCACATGTGCGCCGAACGGGAGCGCGCGCTCGCCGAGAACACCGCCACGCCCCGGTCCAGCTGGCACGACGCCGCCACCGGTCTGATCGACGGCATCGTCGGGCTGTGGCTGGCGCCCGTCACCCGCTGAGCGCGGCTCCGCACACCAGCGGTCCGTGAGGGCCGTCGGGGGACAACGGGGGTTCCACCACACGCCTCAAACGAATTGAGGAAGCGATGACCAGCACAGTGAACCCGGTGGACGAGCGCGCCGCGCAGGCCCCGGAGTTTCCGATGGCCCGGGCGGCGGGCTGCCCGTTCGACCCGCCCCCGGGGCTGCGGGACATGCAGCAGGAGGGCCCGCTGGCGAAGGTCCGGCTGTGGGACGGCAGCACTCCGTGGCTGGTGACCCGGTACGCCGATCAGCGGGCGCTGCTGGGCGACGCCAGGGTCAGCGCCGACATCAACCGGCCCGGCTATCCCCGGCAGGCCCCGATGCCGCCCGGAGGCACAGGGGTCAGCTTCATCCTGAAGGACGACCCCGAGCACGCCCGGCTGCGGCGGATGGTGACGGCGCCGTTCGCCATCAAGCGGGTGGAAGCGATGCGGCCCGGCGTACAGAAGATCGTGGACGATCTGATCGACGACCTGCTGGCCGGTCCGAACCCGGTGGACCTGGTCGAGGCGTTCGCCCTCCCGGTGCCCTCGCTGGTGATCTGCCAGTTGCTCGGAGTGCCCTACGCCGACCACGACTTCTTCCAGGAAAACAGCAAGGTCATCATCAATCGGAACGTCACGCCCGAGCAGCGGTCGACCGCCCATGGGAACCTGATCGGCTATCTGGACGACCTGATGGGCGAGAAGATCGCCCATCCCCTCGACGACCTGCTGTCCGGGCTGGCCGGGCGGGTCACGGCGGGCGAACTGGCCCGCGACGAGGCGGCACAGATGGGTGTGCTCCTGCTGATCGCGGGACATGAGACCACCGCGAACATGATCGCGCTCGGCACCCTCGCCCTCTTCGAGCACCCCGATCAGCTCGCCCTGCTGCGCGACTCCGACGACCCCAAGCTGATCTCCTCGGCGGTGGAGGAGCTGCTGCGCTATCTCCACATCACCCACAGCGGGCGGCGGCGGGTGGCGGTGGCGGACATCGAGATCGGCGGGGAGGTCATCCGCGCGGGCGAGGGGCTGATCCTGGCCAATGACATCGCCAACCGGGACCCCGGGGTGTTCGCCGAGCCCGACCGGCTGGACCTGCGGCGCGACGCCCGCCGCCATGTGGCCTTCGGCTTCGGGGTGCACCAGTGCCTGGGCCAGCCGCTGGCCCGGATGGAGCTCCAGGTCGTCTACAACACCCTCTACCGCCGCATCCCCACCCTGCGGCCGGCCACCGAGCTGGAGCGGATCCCGTTCAAACACGACGGATCCGTCTACGGCGTCTACGAACTGCCCGTGACCTGGTGACAAAGGAGAAGCTCATGAAGGTGACCGTCGACCAGGACAAGTGCGTCGCTTCCGGCCAGTGTGTGGTCGCCGCGATGGAGGTCTTCGACCAGCGCGACGAGGACGGCATCGTGGTGCTGCTCAACGCCGAGCCCCCGGCCGGACAGGCCGAGGACGTCCGGCACGCCGCGGCCGTCTGTCCGGCCCTGGCCATCGAAATCCAGGACTAGGACCGGTTCCAGGGCCGGTTCCAGAGCCGGGTACAACATTCGGAAAACATCAGGAAGGGAAGACATCCGTGAGCAGCACCGGTCTTCAGGATCGCGGCGTCATCGTCACCGGAGCGGGATCGGGGATCGGCCGGGCCACGGCCCTGAGGTTCGCCGCCGAGGGGGCGAAGGTGCTGGTCGCGGACCTCGACCGGGACGGCGCCGAGCAGGTCGTCACGGCGATAGGGGCGGCGGGCGGAGTCGCCCGCGCGGTCGTCGGCGACCTGGGCGAACAGCGGGTGGTGGACGAGGTCGTCGCCACGGCCGTGCAGGAGTTCGGCGGCCTGGACGTCCTGGTCAACAACGCCGGCATCATGGACCGCTTCTCGGCGGTCGCGGACACCGACGACACCGAATGGAACCGTGTGCTGCGGGTCAATCTGACGGCCCCGTTCATGCTCACCCGGGCCGCGCTGCCGCACATGCTGGCGGCGGGCCGGGGCGCGATCGTCTTCACCGCCTCGGAGGCGTCGCTGCGCGGCAGTACCGCCGGTGCCGCCTATACCGCCGCCAAGCACGGTGTGGTGGGCCTGGTGAAGTCCCTCGCGGTGATGTACCGGGACCAGGGGATCCGGGCCAACGCGATCGCCCCCGGCGGCACCGCCACCGCCATCCGGGTCGACGCCCGGCCGGGAGAGCATGGCCCGGCGGTCATCGGGGCCCATGCCGCGACCGCCGGCAGGATCGCCACGGCCGAGGAGCAGGCCGCCGCCATCCTCTTCCTCGCCTCCGAGGCCGCGAGCAACGTCAACGGTGTCATCCTGCCCGTCGACAACGGCTGGTCGGCCGTCTGACGCGGTGCCGAACCGATCACGCGGTCATTCGCCGCGCCAGATGTTGTCAAAGGCCGCTTCCTCGATGGCCCGCCGCTGCCGTTCGGCTTCCAGCTCCATCACGGCGTCGTTGACGGCGGCGAGCACGGTCACGGCCGCGTCGCCGGCCGCGCCCGCGGCGTCTCCGGCGGGCTGCTCACGGACCCCGATGGCCGCCGCGAGGGACGCGAGGACGGGCTCGTCCGAGGCCCAGCGGTCCATCGCGTGCCGACGGGCGGCGGAGTCCACCGGCACCGCCTCACCGGCGCGGAGCGGCAGCCAGCCGTGCCGTCGCCGGGTGATCTGTCCCGCGGACTCCAGGGCGTCCAGATAGGCCGGGGACAGACCGCGGCCTCTGCGCCACAGCCAATCGCCGACCGGCTCGTACGGCGGCCGGCCGACGAACGAGGACGCGGCGTCGTCCAGCAGGCGATCCCCGGTCGGCGGGCACAGGCCCGGCACGATGCGGTCGTCCTCGATCCCGAGCGCTTCGGCGTCGAGGAGGTCGATCAGCTCGGCTCCCGCGAGCGCGAGCGACAGATCGCCCCGCTCCAGGGGGCGCGTGGTCGCCACGTCCAGGGTGACGATCAACAGGTCCCGCGGTGTGGTCATGAAACGCTCCGCTCGCCGTCCCTCAGCAACGATACGTCGCGAGCGCGGGGCTGTCCGCCGACGTGTCCTCCGGTGTCCGCCCTGTCACCGGCCGCTCAGGAGCCGGTCGCACCCCACGTGTGGGCCAGCGCGGCGGCCTCGCCACGCGAGGTGACCCCCAGCTTCTCCAGGATGTTCGCCACGTGGAACTTCACCGTCGACTCGCTGATGTGCAGCTCCTGGGCGATCTGCCGGTTGCGCCGCCCGCGGGCCAGCTGCTCCAGCACCTCCAGTTCGCGCGCCCCCAGGACGTACAGCGGATCCTTGCGGGCCGGCTGCGGCGGGCCCAGCGGCACGGTGGCCGTCACCATGGTGCCCCACTCGGGGACCGCGTCCACGTCCAGCCGCCCGCCCAGCACGGAGAGCCGTTCCCCGACCCGGCGGGCGTCCAGGGCGGTCCGCCTCAGGACGCCGGGGCCGTCGTCGCGTACGGTGGCGCGCAGCTCGCCGTCGCCGACCTTCCAGCCGACGTGGACGCGGCGCACCGGGCGCGGCGCGCCGTCCTGGCCCGGTCCCTGCTCGTCGAGCATGGCGTGCACCACGGCGTGCACCACCGCGCGGGCCGTATTGGCCACATCGGCGGGGAGCAGCCGGTCGGCGCCCTCCTCCGTGCCGGGCGGGCCCAGGTCGAGCCGTACGGCCAGGCCGCGCAGCACCGGGCGGAGTGTCTCGGCGAGCCGGGCGAAGGCGTCACCGGCCGACTCCTCCACCAGCGCCTGATCCCGGTCGGTCCGGTCACGCAGCTCGGCCAGGGCGGTGACGGCGAGGTCCACCGCGCGGGCCCGGGCGGTCGAGTCGTCCAGATCGCGTCGGCGCAACACGCCGAGCAGGGCGGACAGGGCGGCGCCGTGGGCGTCCACGAGCTCGGCGATGGCCGTGGCCCGGGCCGCGGCCGCGGCCCGCGACTGGGCCAGCGTCCCGGGGACCGCCTCCACCGACATCCGGTCGCGGTGCGCGGTCACCAGGTCCCACAGGGTACGGGCGGCCGCCACGGACTCGGCCGGCACGGGAGTCTCCTCGGTCAGGACGAGGACGAGCAGCGCGCCCCGCGCGGTGGCGTCGCTGTGCAGGGCCAGAACGGGCACCTCGGCCCCCGCCATCCGCGCCCGGCCCTGCCGGCTTCCCTCGGCGCGCGCCGCCGGGGAGAGGGCGGCCATCTCCACGGTGGTGATGGCGGATCCGGGGTCGCCGGGCGGGTGTCCATGGGTCTTGAACGGTGAATGCGGGCAGTTGCCGGAGAGCTCGGCCAGCGCCCGGTGCGGAATCGTCTCGGAGAGGGCATCCGACAGGCGCGGCAGGATCTCGCCCAGGGGCGCCCGGATCACATCGACTGCGGCCGTGAGGTCCATGTCCGTCAGCGTAATGGGCCCTCTTCGCGGTCCCGGCCGAGGATGGCGTTGTCGGTACAAACGCCCTCTTGACGGGGCTGACGGGAGTGAGAGAGATGAAGGCGATCGTCTACGCGGAGTACGGCGGCCCCGAGGTGCTGGGGCTGAAGGAGACGGAAGAGCCCCATCCGGGTCCCGGGCAGGTGCGGCTGAAGGTCATGGCCGCCGGGGTGAACCCCATCGACTACAAGATCCGCCGTGGCTGGATGCCGCAGATGGGCCCCGCCGCGTTCCCCGCGATCCCCGGTACGGAGGCGGCCGGGATTGTCGACGAGGTCGGCGAGGGGGTCACCGGTTGGTCGGTGGGCGACGAGGTGCTGGGCTGGACGGCCACCGGCGCCTACGCCCCGTACGCCCTGGCCACCGATGTCGCGCCCAAGCCGGCCGGGCTCGACTGGGAGACGGCCGCCGCGCTGCCGGTGGCCACCGAGACCTCGGCACGCGTGCTCGACCTGCTGCGGCTCGCGGAGGGCGAGACCCTGCTGCTGCACGGGGCCGCCGGTGCGGTCGGCGGGGTCGGCGTCCAGCTCGCGGTGGCCCGGGGCGCCACCGTCATCGGCACCGCCTCCCCCGCCAACCACGACTATCTGCGCTCGCTCGGCGCGATCCCCGTGGCGTACGGCGAGGGCCTGGCCGAGCGGGTGCGCGCGGTGGCCCCGGGTGGTGTCGACGCCGTCTACGACGCGGCCGGCCAGGGCGCCCTGCCCGTCTCGATCGAGCTGCGGGGCGGCACGACCGACCGCATCGTCACCATCGCCGACCCCGCGGCCGCCGATCTCGGTGTCACGTTCTCCGGAGGCGGCGGCGACCGCCCCCTGGAGGCCATCGCCGACTACGCCCGGCTCGCCGCGGAGGGCGGGCTGCGGCTGCCCGTCGTGCGGAGCTTCCCGCTCGCGGACGCCGCCGAGGCCCATGAGCAGAGCGAGACCGGCCACAGCCGAGGCAAGCTCGTTCTGCGGCCCTGATGGGCACTGCCCGGGTCTAAGCGGCCTCGGGGAAGTGAGGCACGCCCCCGAGGCCGCTTAGGGTGCCGCGTTCATCAGGTCGAGTGCGCTGTGCTGTCGCGCCGCGTCGGTCTTGTCCAGCGGTCCTGACCAGCGCAGTCCGTACTGGTCCAGGGCGTTGCGGTCGGCGGCGTAGGCGCGGTCCGCCTGCCGTTTCAGATAAGCCGTGAAGGGGTGGTCGGGCAGGGCCGCGTCCAGCTTGGCCAGCCCCCGCACATGGGCGCCCTTGAACGACGGGCCGTCGGCACCGCAGTCGCCGGTCTCGCAGGGGTCCCTGAGGATGCCGTCGGCCGTGTTGAGCTGGGACGACGTGGTGGCGGCGGTGCCGATGCGGCGGGCCGTATCCAGCACGGAACCATCACCGGTGGCCTTGTGCAGCTCGGTGAGGCCGCCGAGCAGAACGCCCTGGTTGTAGGACCAGACCGGTTGGCCGTTGTTCTTGCAGGTGCCCAGGTCGATGCCGTCGTTGACCAGGTTCGAGGCGTTCACCATGCCGGTGCCCTGGAACCAGGACCACTCCGCCTTGGCCCGCTGGAGATAAGCGGTGTCGCCGGGGATCCGGTTGTGCAGGGCGGCGTTCAGTTGGAGGTAGAGGGAGTTGGCGATGGCGTTCTTGTAGGTCTTCGCGGTGCTCCACCACACGCCGCCGCCACAGGTGGAGTCCCAGTAGGAGGCCATGTAGTCGGCGTCGGCGCGGGCGGTGGCGAGATAGCGGGAGTCCCCGGTGAGGTCGTAGGCCGCCACCCAGGCCAGGCCCCACCAGCCGGTGTCGTCGATGTAGTCGTTGCGGAACTGCCCGCCCTGCGCGCCGAGGTTGAGGTCATAGGTGCGGGCGATGGCGTATTCATAGCTGTGCACGCCCGTGACGCGGATGTTGTCGATGACGGCCGTGAGGGCGTTGGCCGAGTTCCACCAGCCGGTGGTGGAGAACAGCCCGGTCCCGTTGGAGTAGAACGCCATCTGCGCGGTGGCGGCGGCCGTGCGGCGGTCCCACGCGTTCCAGGTCGTACGGGCCCAGGGCGTACAGGCGATGTCGGGGCGGTCACCGGCCTTGCCGCAGGCCCGCAGCGCGCCGACGCCATGGGCGCCCCAGTCGTCCACGTTGTACATGAGGGTGCGCCAGCCCCGCTGTCCGGACGGGATGGCGGTGCTGCCGAGGCGGCTGCCCGAGGACCAGCTCCGGCCGCCGTCGAACGAGCGGTCCAGCCATACCTCGTCACCGGGGCCGCCGTTGTCGATGGATGCCCAGCCCATCGCGTCGGCGTCGTCGAAGTGCAGGGCGATGGAGCGGGAGAAGAGGGTGGCGGTGACCGGGTTGCGGCTCTGCGGGGCGAGCGCCGGGTCACGGGCGTCGCAGTACTTGTTGCAGATGGTGGCGGACGGCGCCGCCTCGGCCGTGGCCGGGAGGAATTGCGTGGCCAGCAGGGCGAGTGCTCCGGTGGCGAGGGCGGCCAGGCGGGTGCGCGGCGGTCTGGTGCGTCTCATGCCGTGCCTCCTGCCGGTCTAGTTGAAGGGGCCCAGGGTGATGGACGCCTGCTGCGGATTGCCGTCGTGGACGAGCGACTCGTGCTGGCCGACGTCGTCGAAGGCGAAGGCGTACGCCTTTCCGTCGGCCATCTGGGCGTGGATCGCACGGGCGTAGTGGTTGGTCACGGCGTCGGTGTAGAACCCGGCGTCACTGGTGTCGGGCTGGTTGGAGTTGGTGAGCAGGGTCGTGCGGTTGTAGCCGGCGCACAGGGTCCGCGAAATCGGGCCGCGCACCTCGTCGTTGGGTGCGTCCAGGCGCTTGTAGCAGCCGAAGACGGAGTCGGAGTCCGGCTTCTGGAAGCTGGTGACCACGGCTCCGGCGCCGTTGGTGAAGTTCATGACGTCGCCGGAGACCCGCCCGAAGTACTTGGTGTTCGGCCGGTCGGCGAAGGGCGTGACCGTCAGGGTGGAGCTGGTGTACTTCTGCCACACCCGGTTGATGTAGTTGTCCATCGTGTTCGTGGGCAGGCCGCCCGCCTCGATGCCGTGCCCTGGCGCGAGGGCCCGCAGGAGGGTGCCGTCCGGGCGGGTCTGGATGAGGCCCGCCCAGCCGCCGGGCTGGGCTCGCAGTGCGTTGAAGACGCCGTTGTAGCCGCCGGGCTTGAGGTGACCGGCACTCTTCACGCCGCCGTCGGCGCCCTGCACGCCCACCGCGTACGGCGCGGAGAACATGTCGACCTGGGTGCTGTTGATGTACAGGCCGGAGTCGTCGAGGGTGAACTCGCTCCAGTTGAACAGGATGTTCCTGTTGGGATCGGAGGGGTTCTGCACGGCGGGCTGCACCAGGCCGCCGGTGGTGAGCCTGAAGTCCAGCTTCTGGCCGTAGGAGAAGTAGACCCGGCCGGAGAGCTTCGGGATGCGGATCGTCAGGGCCTGGCCGTTTGCCGGACCGGCGATCGACGCGTCGGGGGCCGGGGTCGGCGGGTTGCCGCCGGCGGGCCAGGGGTGGAAGGTCCCGGAGGCGTCGGCCCAGCCCTGCTGCCCGGTCGAGAGCAGGGTGCCGATCGTGTAGACGTAGATCTGGTCGCCGCGCCCGGAGTTGTTGGTGAACTTCAGCGGGATCGTGCTCGGCACGGCCGTCCGGGCGGACGCCTCGGGGGCCAGCGCGGTCATGGGCGAGCAGCAGGGCTGATGCCCAGCAGGGCAGGGTCCGGAATCGGGTGGAGACGCGTCTGGACATACATCACCTCTCGCGCGGCGACACGGCCGCGTCAGCGGGGGGAATGGGGGGCTCACGGAGCTGAGGGGTGCGGGGTCATCATGGCAGTGAACATGACACTGGTCTAGACATACTCATGTACATCCCGACATCACGACCGGCATCAGCGCACGGCCGGGTGGGGAGCCACGGGGCCGTAAGGGCGTGCCCGGTCGAGTTCATCCCGTTTGACGCGGAGCTCGTCGGTGTCCGGATGGCCGATCTCGAGGGCGATCTCCAGGGCGTGACACCGGGCGGCACGGGCCGCGTCAAGGTCGCCCGCGGCCAGATGGGTGTCGCCGAGATGGTTCAGGATCTCGGTCTCGTTGTACCGGTCGCCGAAGCCGCGCACCAGACGCAGGGCCCGGGCGTAGCACTTCACGGCAGCCGGGTACTCGGCCAGATGATGATGGGCGTAGCCGAGGCTGTCCCACGCCCCCGCCTCGGCATGCCGATCGTCGATCTCCTGGTTCACGGACACAGCCTGGGCGCAGTAGTCCAGGGTCTGCCGGTAGTCACCCAGTACGGCGTGCACCCAACCGACGTTGTTCAGCGCCAGGGCTTCCCCGGCCCGGTGGCCCGCCTGCCGATAGAGCGTCAACGCCCTTTCGTTGTGGCCGAGCGCGTCCCGGTGGCGGCCCAGCCGGCCGCAGACCCAGCCGTCCCGGTGGCAGCCCAGCCGGCCGCAGACCCAGCCCAGGCCGCGATGGACATGTGCCTGACGGATGGGATCGCCCAGCCGCTCGTAGAGGTCCAGGGCGTGTCGGAAATGGTGGTGTCCCTCGTCGAGGCGGCCCATCTGGGTGTGGCAGTTGCCGAGGCCGCGGTGGGCGCCGGCCTGCCACGCCGGATCGCCGAGCCGCTGGGCCGCGCCGAGGGCGATGCGCTGGACGGCGGCCCAGTCGTGCCAGTGTCCGCGGTAGTCGAAATAGGTCTCCAGGTTCCTGGCCAGCCGCCAGCCGCCAGGCGCCCGCGTCGAGGCCGGCGCCGGTCGCCATGTCGACCACGCCCAGCAGTACGGCGTGCTCGGCGGTGAACCACCCCAGCGCCGCGGCCTGGCCCGCCATCTCCTGCGGGCCGGCACCCGGCACGGCGGGTGGCAGGGGGACGCGGTCCCGGTGGGGGTCCAGCAGCCCGGCCGCGCGATCGGCGGTGTGCAGATAATGCTCGACGACGCGGTGCCGCACGGCCCTCCTGTCGACCTCGGGGTCCACGGTGTGGGCCAGTTCGCCCGCGTAGGCGCGGAGCAGGTCGTGCAGCGCGTATCGACCGGGCGTGACCTCGCCGACCAGGTGCACCCGACTCAGCTCGGCCAGCAGAGCGCTCACCCGGGGAACTGGAAGACCTGCCACGCCCGCCGCGGCCGGCAGGGAGACGTCCCGCCTGCTCGCCGGGCTGTTGCGGCCGACCGAGGGCACGGTGCTGCTCGACGGGCGCGACATCGAGGAGTACGACGCGGACAGCCTGCGTCGCCGCTTCGGCGTCGTCACACAGGAGCCCCATGTCTTCGGCGGCACCATCGGGTCGAATCTGCGGCTCGGCCGGGGCGACATGCCGGACGAGGCCCTCTTCGAGGCGCTCGGCCAGGCCGGGCTGCTCGCCGATGTGCGCCGGATGCCCATGGGACTGGATACACATGTGGCGGAGGGCGGGAGTGCGCTGTCCGGGGGCCAGCGCCAGCGTCTGGCGATCGCCCGTGCGCTCCTGGCCGACCCCGCGCTGCTGGTGCTGGACGAGGCCACGAGCCACCTGGACGCCGTGACCGAGGCGGAGGTGGCCGGCGAGCTGTCCGCGCTGGGCTGTACCAGGATCGTCGTCGCGCACCGAATCAGCACGATCATGGATGCGGACGAGATCGTCGTACTGCACGACGGCCGCTTCACGGAGGGTGGTGTCCACGACGACCTCATGCTGGCCCAGGGCCGGTACGCCGCGCTGGTGAACCGCCAGCTCCCGGTCTCGCTCCGGCCGTCGTGATCGCCGGTCGGCCCGTTCCCGATCGGCCAGGAGACGCGGGGCCCCGCAGTCATCCGCGCACACGCGGGTACCCGGTGGCCGACGGACAGCCCAAGCCCAGGGGGCTGCTGGACGGCAGGCCATCCGAGGGGCGGGGCCGGAGCCCGGCCGCATCGCGCCTACGTGGGCATTCGGGCGTAAAATCGGCATCGTCCGCACTAGGAGCGGAGGCATCACATGACCGAGCCGGCCCCCTCCCACGCCGAACACAAACGGGAAGCCGACCACCCGGACGTGCCGTGGACGACCCCCTCACAGGCCGAGGGCGAGCGCGACGACGAACGGGACACCGGCCACCCCGACGTACAGAGGACGACTCCCTCACAGGCCGAAGGGGAACGGTGGGATTGAGCACCGTCCCTCTCGGCACCCAGGCCCGCCTGCCGGTGATCTTCCACCGGTCGGCGGGCCCAGCCGTGCGGGCGGGCGGAGCGGTCCTGGGCGGCGACTATCCTGACCGGGGAGGCGAGATGGCACGCGCGACACAGACCGCCGGGACGAGCGGCACCGACCGACCGGCACCACGCCACCACGGCAACCGGCACGGACGCAGCGAACAGGCCCGGCTGGCGGTACTGAACGCGGCCGACGACCTGCTGGCCGAGAAGGGCTTCGCGGGCGTCACCATCGAGGGGATCGCCACCCGGGCCGGGGTCGCCAAGCAGACGATCTACCGCTGGTGGAGCACCAAGACCGACATCCTCATGGACGCCCTTCTCCAGGACGTGGCCGAGGACCTGCCCGTGCGCGACCGCGGTGACCTCGCCCTGGACCTGCGCGGCTATCTGCGCGACCTGGCCGGGTTCCTCAGCGCCTCCGACTCCGGCGCCGTCTTCAAGGCCCTGGTCGCCCAGGCGCAGCACGATCCGGCGTTCGCCCGGGACTTCCGGTCCCGGTACCTCGACGACCAGCGCCGCCGCGACCGCCTCCCGCTGGAACGGGCCATGGAGCGCGGGGAGTTGCCGCCCAGCCTGGACCTGACGGCCGAGACCGACCAGCTCCTGGGCCCCGTCTACTACCGCGTGCTGGTGACCGACGAACCCGTCGACCAGGAGTTCACCGACCGACTCGTGGACGCCTTCCTCCACCGCCACGGACCGACGCCACCGGCGAACGACTGACCACCCCGCGAAACCCCCGTCCGGACGGAGTCACCGCACGGGCGAGGCCATGACCGCCGGTGCCGGGAGACCGTCCAGGAACAGGGCCCCCGCGAGCAGTGCGGCGCTTCCGCGCGGCGCGATGCCCAGCTCACGCAGGTCCGCGTCCAGCGCGGCCAGGGCGGCGGCACCCTCGGGCGTTGCGGCGCCGCCCGCCTCGAGCACGGCATGCGCCCCCTCCTTGACCCGTCGGAGGCCCGGCGGACCCGCCCGGTACAGCGGACCAGTGTCCTGGAGGGTGCTCATCACGGTGAGCAGCGCGTCCAGGCGCGCCTGGTTCTCGGTGGCCCCCGCGGCACGCGCCCGGGACAGGGCGTCCAGGGCGCGGCGCACATGGGGAAAGGCGGCCCGTGCCTCGCCGCGCACCCCGGGCGCTCCGTAGGTGGCGGAGACATGCGAGCCCGGTGAGGGCCGGCGCGGTGCGCCACGGTCGGGGTGGTCCGCGATCCGCTTGGCGGTGGCGGTCACCTCACCGGGCCCGGCGCCGGGCCGCAGCGCGGCGGCGGCCACCAGCAGGCCCATCACCCACAGCGCGCCATGGTGAAGGCGGCCGGTGGCCGCGCCGCCACCGGCCCGCGCCATCGTCCACTCGGCACAGCGGCCGATGGCACCCAGCTCCTCGCGCAGCGCCCGGGACGGCTCCCCGGGACGGCGGGCGGCGGCGGCCATGGCCGCGAACCCGGGCGCCAGCGCCTTGGCCGACCAGCGCAGTGCGAGCAGATCCGCACCGGTGGCGCGGGCCTGCAGATCGCGGGTGTCGGCGAGGCCCGGTTTGGGCGTCAGCTCCGCCTGGGCGATCAGGGCGAGCACGGCGGCCCGTGCCAGTGCCTCATCCGTGGAGCGGGTCATGGGCATGCCCGGAGGCTAGACGGCGAACCTTTCAGAGAGATGAGACGTTCCTGTGGCCCCGCTGTGCGGCGTGGTCAGCCCGTGGTGGACACGGGCCGTGCGGGGCCGCTCCGCGGGCTGCGCCGCGCGGTACGTAGGCCGGTGAGGCCGATCATGACGGTGGCGAACAGTGCGGTGGCGGCGAACACGGTGAAGCCCCAGTCCTGCGCCTCGTTGGCAACGAGCCGGCCGCCGAGCCAGGGCCCGAAGACGGCGCCGAAGCGGCCCATACCGGAGGTCCAGCCGACGGCGGTGGCGCGGTTCTCGGCGGTGGAGCGTCCCACAACGGTCGCGTAGACCATGGTCTGGGCGCTGAAGAGCCACAGACCGGTCAGGAAGACCACGAGGTAGGTGAGCGCCAGCGGCATATGGATGCCCAGCAGATAGATGCCGATGGCGGTGCAGCCGAACCAGACGGCCGCGACACGGGCGGCGCCGAAGCGGTCGGCGATGCGTCCGGCCACCAGCATGCCCACGATGCCACCGAGGTTGATGACGATGAGGAAGGCCAGGGCGGAGCCGAGTTCATAGCCCTGGCCTCGCATCATGGTCGGCAGCCAGGTGCTGACGCCGTAGACGAGGAGCAGCCCGCCGAAGGAGGCCCACCAGAACAGCACGGTCCTCCGCCACTGGCCGTCGCGGAACAGCGCGGTCAGGGCGTGGCGGCGGTCGGGCGGGGTCGCGGGGGCCGGTTCGGTGGCGGGCAGCTCGACCCGGTAGCGGTCGGCGAGCCGGCGGGCCTCGTCGGTGCGGCCGCGGGCGATGAGGAAGCCGAGGGATTCGGGGAGGAACATCGCCACCAGCGGCACGGCGATGACCAGCGGGGCCAGCCCGACCCAGAAGGCGGAGCGCCAGCCGAACGGCTCCACCAGCCACAGGCCCAGCAACGCCGCCAGGATGCCACCCGCCTGATGGGCGGTCATCAACAGCCCGATCATGAGGTTGTCGCGGCCGCGGGGGGCGTATTCGGCGACCAGGGTGATGGTGGTGGGCAGCAGGCCGCCGAGTCCCAGCCCGGCGACGAACCGGGCGACGCCGAAGACACCGAGGGTGGGGGCCATGGCACACCCGGCGGACGCCAGGGAGAACACCGTGGTACAGCCGATGATCACCTTCTTGCGTCCGATCCAGTCGGTGACGGTGCCCGCCGACAGGGCACCCAGCAGCATGCCGAAGGTGGCGTAGCTGCCGAGGTCACCGGCCCGGCCGGGGCTCAGCCCGAGATCGGGGTCGTCGAGCATGCCGGGCAGCACGGCACCGTAGACGAACAGGTCGAGGCCGTCGAAGAGGACGACCGTCCAGCACAGCGCGACCACGAGGACCGCGAGTGCCGTGCCGCGCGAACGGGCGGCGGGGGTGGGTAAGGAGGACATGGCATTCCTCTCGTCGTGGAGGCGTGTCCTGCGGGCGGGGTTCTTTGTCGCGTCCTGTGGGTGGGTACTGACGTGACCGGTCAGTCGATCGGCGGGGTGCCGTGGGTGTGGAAGGACTCGATGGTCTTCAGACCCCACGCCTGGCCCTTGGCGCGCTCGGCCTGGGTCCAGGTGATCAGTGGCCAGTCGGGGGCCAGGACCAGGCGGGTGAGCGGGTTGCACAGTTCGATGCGGTTGCCGCCCGGCTCGTAGACGTAGAGGAAGAACGTCTGCTGGATGGCGTGCTTGTGGGGGCCGGTCTCGATGTGAACGCCGTTGTCCAGGCACAGATCGGCGGCGCGCAGGATGTCCTCGCGGGTGTCGGTGGCGAACGCGATGTGGTGCAGCCGGCCCCGCGAGCCCGACCAGTCCTCGGTGTAGACGATGTCGTAGGACTTGTTGGTGAACGTCAGCCACTGGGCGGCGAGCCGTCCGCTGTCGAGGACGATCTGCTCGGTGGGGCGGGCGCCGAGCACATCGCGGGTGAACGCGGCGTTGGGCGCGACGTCGGAGGCGAGGAAGTTGACGTGGTCCAGGCGGCGTACCCCCACGCCATGGGCGGGTTTGGCCTGAGGCTGGTTCTTCAGCCCCGGCTTGAGCTCGGGCGGCGCCTCGTACCACTCGGTCTCCCAGTACAGGGCGAGTTCATGGCCATCGGGGTCGCTGGTGACATAGAGCGGGCCGATACCGGGTTCGTCCTCGACCCAGCGGCCGGGGAGGCCGGCGGCCTCGGCCTCCTTCACCCGGCGGTGGAGGGCTTCCGCACCGGCCGCGCGCAGGGCGGTGCGGCGGATGCCCGAGGTCGGGTGGGCGGTGAGGGTCAGGCTGTGGTGTTCGTAGTCGTCCCAGGTCCGCAGGTGGACCGAGTCGCCGGAGCGGCCGTTCTCGGTCAGGCCGAGGATGGTGGTGAAGAACCACAGACTGCGGTCGGGGTCGGGGGTGAGCAGTTCGACATGCCCGAGGTGGGCGATGTCCCCGAGCGGTGGGGTCATCGGCAACTCCTTGAGAATGGCGGGACGTTGGGGAATGGGGGCGTGACGGGGGAAGGGATGGTGGCGCCGAAGAAGAGGGTGGTGCGAACGCGACCGGGCGCCGGCGTGAGAGCGACCGGGCGCCGGATCAGGCGGGGCGGGGAAAGACCATGCCGTCGAAGATCTTCCGCGCGGTGCGCACAACCGCCGTACCCCGTGCCACGGGAGTGGCTCCGTTGTCCACGGCCGTGTCGATGTCCAGGAATCCGGTGGGGTGTTCGATGCGCAGCCGCTCCCCCGTCGCCGGGAGCCGGGCCACGTCCTCGCCGACGTTTCCCTCGACGCACAGCCCGGCGGCGACACTGGCCGCTCCCAGGACGCCGATCGCCGTGTGGCAGCGGACCGGGATGAAGGTGCGGGTCATCACGGTGCCACCGTGCGCGGGCGGGGCCAGCAGGCTGAGCTTGGGCACGGTCGTGGCACTGACATCGCCCAGGCCCATCAGCCGGCCCGCCTCCCGCCGGATCTCCTGGAGCCGGGCGGCGAGCACCGCGTCCGCCTCCAGCTCCCCGGGGTCCTCATAGCCGGTGACGTTCAGGGCGGACGCGGCGATCAGTACGGTCGGCATGCCGTTGTCCACGCAGGTCACCGGCGTGCCATCGACGAGGTCACGGGCATGGCCGGTGGGCAGCAGCGGGCCGCTGCCCTGCTGGAAGCCGATCACCAGCGGGGCGGCGGATCCCGGTACGCCCGAGATCTCGGCCGAGCCGGTGCAGTCGACGCGCCCGTCCGGGGTGGGAACGGTCACGGTGGCGTGGTCACCGCTGTTGACCATCCTGATCCGCACCGGTGTCCGCCCGGCCCGGGCGGCGACCAGGCCACGTTCCACGGCGAAGGGGCCGACCCCGGCCAGGAGGTTGCCGCAGTTCTGCCGGTCGGAGACCTCGGCCCGGTCCACACCGATCTGCAGGAAGAGATAGTCGACATCGGTGTCCGGGTCCCGGGAGACGGAGACGACGGCCACTTTGCTGGTGAGGGGATGGGCTCCGCCGAGGCCGTCGATCTGCCGTGGATCGGGGCTGCCCATGATCCGCAGCAGCAGATCGTCACGGGTGCCGGGGTCGGACGGCAGGTCCGCCGCGAGGAAATAGGCGCCCTTGGAGGTGCCGCCGCGCATCAGCATGCAGCGCACCTCCTCCGGCCCGCTCATGAAACGGCCCCGCCGCGGGCGTGCGCGGCATGCTCGGCGTACGGCTGGTACCGCACTCCGAGCCGGTCGAGGGTCTCCCGCAACCCGTAGCGGTCCAGGCCCAGTTGACCCTCGGCGAAGGCGGCCCGGGTGGCCTCCTCCTTCGCGGTGCGGGCCTTCGCCGCCTCGACGGCCGTGGCGGCGGACTCGCGCGGTACGCACATCACCCCGTCGTCGTCGGCGAGGATCACATCGCCGGGGCGTATGCACTGCCCGCCCACCACCACGGGCACATTGACGGATCCGGCCGTGGCCTTGACGGTGCCCTGCGCACACACGGCCGCCGACCACACGGGGAAGCCCATCGCGCGCAGTTCGGCGGTGTCGCGCACCCCGGCGTCGATGACCAGACCGCGGACGCCACGGTGGTGGAGCGCGGTGGCGAAAAGCTCGCCGAACATGCCGTCCGTGGACGGCGAGGTGGTGGCGACGACGAGGATGTCGCCCTCGGCGCACTGCTCGACCGCGGCGTGGATCATCAGGTTGTCGCCGGGCCAGCACAGCGCCGTGACCGCGGTGCCCGCGATGCGCACGTCCTGCTGGACGGGGCGCAGCCCGGGGCCGAGGCATCCGGTGCGGCCCATGGCCTCGTGCACCGTGGCCACGCCGTACCCCCGCAGGGCGTCCACGTGCTCGGCCCCGGCGCGTGGCGGATCGGTGACGATCACACCGGCCGGCCGTGCGGCAGCGGGCGCGTCACCCGCGTTACCGTGCGTCATTGCTGATATCTCCTTGCTGGACAGGTCGGTGACCCACCCCGCGGCGCGAGCCCCGCGTCAGGTGCTCACGGCGTCGACGCCGGCGCTTCACTCAAGGCGTCGATCACACTGGCGAGGTGGGCACGGACGGCCGCTTCGGCCGCCTGTGGGTCCCTGGCCCTGATCGCTTCGATCACGGCCAGGTGTTCACCCAGGGACCGCTGGGCACGCCCCGGCCGCAGCGCGAGCTGGAACCGATGGCGCACCAGCTGTGCGTTGAGCCGCTCCAGCAGCTCCACCGCCACCTGCTGACCGGAGAACTCCCGGATGCGGGCGTGCAGTTGGTGGTTGAGGTCGGAGTAGGTCAGCGGTTCGCCGTCGGCGACCGCCTTGGACATCGCCGTGCCCAGGTCGGCCAGTTCGATCAGCTGCTCCTCGCCGGCCTGAACAGCCGCCTTGGCGGCGCACAGCCCTTCCAGGACCATGCGGCATTCGGTGATGGCCACGGCCTCCTCCACGCTCACCACCCGCACCCGTGAGCCACGGTTGCGGATCCGCTCGACCAGTCCCTCGGACGCCAGATCGATCAGCGCCGCGCGGATGCTCGCCCGTGTCACATCGAATTGCTCGGCGAGTTCGTTCTCCACCAGCCGCTGGGCCGGTGCCATCTCCCCGCGCAAAATCGCCTGCCGCAGCTGCTCCATCGCATGCTGCTTGGCCTGCTCTCCGGTGCCTGGACGAGCTTCCTTCGGCATCGCGTGCCCTCCCTGAGTGAGTGCCTGTCGAAGGTAAATCTAGGCCAACAAGATTGTCAACGATTCTGTTGCCTATATTGGCGACATAAACCCGCCCGCGTTCCCCCGATTCCGGTCTCGTGACAGGGGAAGCCGGGGTTGCTTGAATGGTGCGGCGGTTCCCCATCGGACCCCGTCGACCGTTGGAGCGTGCCCGTGCCTCTCTCGCGTCGTGCCCTCGTCTCCACGCTCCCGGCTGCCACGCTGTCGGCCATGGCCCTGCCGCTGCGCGCGCGGGCGGCGGGACGTCCGGCCGCGTCCGGTGAGACGGCGGACGGTGAAGCGTCCGGGGCCGCTCACACCCGGCTGATCGACAACACCGCGGCCGTCTTCGCCGGAACGCGCGAGGTGGGCACCCGCCCCGAGGTGCGGGCCAAACTCGCGGCCATCGCCGCCACCGCCCGCTCCCGGCTCACCGCGATGGACCGCGCCGGGCAGGGCGAGCTCTTCCAGGGCCTCGCACTGGGCACGAGCGATCCCAACCTGATCACCTCGTTCCAGTACCTCTATGAGATCACCCTCGCCACCCGCACACCGGAAGGCGGCACACCGTCCGGGCTGCACGGTGACACCGGTGTCCAGCGGCGCGTCATCGACGGTCTGAAATGGCTCCACGAGCACTACTACGGCGACCAGTCGAAGGGCTACTACGGCAACTGGTTCACCTGGGAGATCGGCATCTCCACCCACGTCAGCAAGATCCTTGCGCTGCTCGTGGACCAACTCGCCGCATACCAACCCGAACTGGCCGCCACCTACGTCGCCTCGATGGACGCGTATCTGCGCAACGGCAAGGCTGGTGACATCGACCTCGACTCACGTTTCCACACCGGTGCCAACCTCGCCGACATCACCACCAACCGCATCCTCCAGGGCTCCGTGCTCGGCGACGACGCCCGGATCACCAAGGCCATCGCCGACCAGCTGACCGTCCTGGCCACGATCGACCCGTACGCGCTGCGGCACGGTGTCACCGACGGCTTCTACGCCGACGGCTCCTTCATCCAGCACGCGTCCGTGGCCTACACGGGCTCCTACGGCAAGGGGTTGCTCACCCGCGTCGTGCAGACCATCAAGATGCTCGACGGCACCGGCTACACCACCGACGACCGGCTGGTCCGCGTCGCCCAGGGGTGGGTGGTGGACGGCTTCGCCCCGCTGATCTTCGAGGGCTGGCTGATGGAGATCGTCAAGGGGCGCGGGGTGTCCCGCCCGGCGACGGGATACGCCGACGCGGCCGAGGTGGTGGAGGCCGTGGTGGGCCTGTCCGCCCACGCCACCGGCGCCGACGCCACGGCGCTGAAGGGCTATGTCTCGTATCTGCGGCAGACCTCGAAGGCCACGCTCGACCCTTCGGCGTTCGTGTCCCCGGTGAGCATCGCCCGCTACGCCGACATCCTCGCCGACTCCTCGATCCCGGCGCGGGACCTCGGGCCCGCCGAGCGCCATGTCGCGTTCAACGCGATGGACAAAACCGTCCACCGGCGCCCCGGTTACGCCTTCGCCCTGTCCCGCAGCTCGTCCAGGATCAGCCGATACGAGTACATGAGCGGCGAGAACCTGATGCCCTGGTTCCAGGGGGACGGCGCCCACTATCTGTATCTCTCCGGCCAGGACCAGACCACGGCGTTCGGCATCGACTACCTCACCACCGTCCCGCCCCACCGCCTCGCCGGTGTCACCGCCCCTGTGGAGACCCGCCGCACCGTCCCCGAGCTCTACGGCACGCTCTGGTACGACAACCCCGAGCGTGGCTTCACCTCCTCGTCGGAGGCGCAGAACACCTATGTCTACTTCCCGCGCGGCACCCACCCGTTCTCCGGTGGCGCCGCCCTGGGCGCGTACGGTGTGGCGGGGCTCGTCCAGTCCGACGACGTGGCGTACACCGCGAAACAGGCGGGCGACCTCCCCGACGACTTCGTGGTGTACCGCAACGCCGATGCCACCAAGTCGTGGTTCCTGTTCGACGACGAGATCGTGGTGCTGGCCGCGGGGGTCGGCGACGCCGCCGGGCGCGCGGTGACGACGACCCTCGACACCCGGATCGCCGCCCCTTCGGACACCCTCGCGCTCACCGGGCGGCTCCGCGGCGGTGCGCCCTGGTCCGGCACCGGCACGGCCCCGCTCGCCTGGCTGCGGTACACCAATGCCACCCGGGCCGCCTCGGTCGGGTACGTCTTCCTCGACGGGCCACCGCCCACGGTCACGCTCGGCACCGTCACCCGCAGCCGCCGCGCCGTCCGCCTCGCCAACCCCGACCTCCCGGTGACCAAACAGCTCTTCGCCGTCACGGTGGAGCGGCCGGCCGGGGCGCCGCACACCTCGATGGCGTACGCCCTCGTCCCGGGCGCCACCGAACGCCAACTGGGCGCTTACGCCCGCCGGCCGCTCGCCGTCCTGGCCAACACCACCCGGCTGCAGGCCGTGGCCCACCGGGGTCTGCGGATCACCGCACTCAACGCCTTCACCCCCGGCACCCATCGCGCCGGGCGGCTGTCGGTGCGCGGGCCCGGCTCTGTGCTCCTGCGGGAGGCCCGGGACGGCGCCTTGGCGATCGCGGTGTCCGATCCGACCACCGAACGCGACACGGTCTCGGTCGTCATCCGGGGCCGCAGGATGAGGGCCGTGGCGGCGGACGACGGGGTCCGGGTGGGCCGGGTGCCCGGCGGCACCCGGATCGTCGTCACTACCCGCCACGCCTACGGCCGGAGCTTCACGGCGACGCTGCGCTGACCTGCGAGATGCGCAGGTGCCGGGCGCCCGCGCGGACCGCCCACACGAACACGGCGAGAGCGAGGACGCCCACCGCCACGGTGTCGTACGGCGCCGGGAGGCGGGCGGAACCGCCGAAGGTGCCGAGCCACGACAGCACGGTCAGCGCGGCCAGATGGACGACCAGCCAGGCGCCGCGCCGCAGCTCCTCCCCCAGGGACGCGCCGCCGTCCTCACGACGCTGAAACAGGAACAACACCGCGCCGACCAGCACGAAGGGCAGCGCGAGCCGCAGATCGTGCCAGCCCGACCAGTAGACGAACTCGCTGGCCACCACGAAGCTCACCGGCGCGATCCAGTGCACCCCCGGCATCCGCCCCTCGGCCCGCGTCACTCCCCGCTCGCGGTCGTGCGCCCGAAACGCCGCGACGGCGACCGCCGAGGCCGCGTAGATCAGCAGATACATGTCGCCCATCACGCTCACGATGTCCTGCCAGCCGCCGAACGGCAGCATGAAGACCACGATGACCGCCAGGTTGAGCAGCAGCGCCCGGCGCGCCACCCCGGACCGGGGGTGGATGCGCATGAAGAAGCGGGGCAGCAGCCCGTTCTTGGCCAGGGCGTACGTATGGCGAGCGTCGATGGCCACGCCCACATAGGCCGATCCGCCCGGTGAGATCACCGCGTCGGCGTAGAGCAGCGTGGCCAGCCAGTGGAGATTGAGCACCAGGGCGAGCTGCCCGAAGGGCGACTCGAAGTTGACTCCCTTCCAGCCGTGGCCCAGCAGCGACTCGGGCACCGTGAACAGGAAGGCCAACTGGAGCCCGAGGTAGACCAGCACGGCGAGGCCGATGCCGGTGAGCACCGCGGCCGGTACGGTACGGCGCGGGTTGCGCGCCTCCCCGGAGAAGTCGAGCGGGGCCTGGAAGCCGTTGACGGAGTACACGATGCCGCCACCGGCAAGCGCGGTCAGGCAGGCCGCGTAGCCGTACGGCGCGAAACCGCCGTGATCCGTGAGGCGTCCGGAGTGGGTGCCGGACAGGAACAGCGCGACGATGGTGAGGACGGGGACGACGACCTTGAACACCGAGATGAGGTTGTTCAGCCGGGCGAATATCCGCACGGCGAACCAGTTGCACACCGTCAGCACGACGCTGAGCGCGACGGCCACGGCGAGGCCCGAGACGGTGAGTGTGCCGCCGCTGTAGAGCCCCGGCAGATAGTGCGCGGCGTACTGCATGATCGCGCTGATCTCGGCCGCCGTACCGCCCACCGAGAGCAGCACGGACCAGCCGATCATCGTGCCGACCAGCCGTCCGCTGGCGTACAGCGGCCAGCGCACGGTGCCGCCGCCCTCGGGGCGGGTGGCGCCGAGTTCCACCATGACCAGGGCGATCAGGGCGCACAGCACACCCGCCCCGATCCAGGACAGCAGGGCGGCGGGGCCGGCGGTCTGAGCCGCGTACATGGCCGCGAACAGCCACCCGGACCCCAGGATGTTGGAGAACCCGATCGCGGTCAGGCCCCAGAATCCGAGGTCCTTATGGAGTCGTCGCTCCTCGGCGAGCACCGCCGGGGCGGCGCTGGACTCCGGTGGGTGGTTCTGCGGCACGTGGCTCGTCTCCTCGGTGGTGCACGAACATACAAAGGCCCAGCGTGCCATGCGTGCCGACGGGCGCCCCCGCCCCGCCCCGGCCCTCGGCGCGAGCCCATGGCCACGCACGGGTGAGAGCTCATGGCCATGCCCGGCGATCGACGGAAAAACACACCCCACCAGCGAGAAATCGCCTCATATCAGCCAGGGGCGTGTTCTCATGCTTCAGGTGTCCTCTCCCTCCCGCCGTGATGTCCTGCGGTCCGCGAGCGGTGCCGTGGCGGCCACGACGTGCGGCGTCGGCTGCGGCCACCACGCCGTGTCCTCGTCGTCCAGACCCGCCGGTGCCACCGAAACGCCCTCCTCCGGTGCGGCCTCGGACCGGGCCACCCCCGCCGGACACGCGCCGCGCGGACCGGTGCGCTTCCCCGGACTGTCACCCCAGATCGTCCACGGCCCGCGCGGCGGAAGCGCGGTGGCCCTCACCTTCCACGGCCAGGGCGACGCGGAGCTCGCCCGCTCGCTGCTCGCCGAGGCCGAGCGGGCCGGGGCCCGGGTCACCGTCCTCGCCGTCGGCACCTGGCTCGACGAGCATCCGGAGCTGGCCCGGCGGGTCCTGGACGGCGGCCATGAACTGGGCAACCACACCATGCGGCACCGCGCCGTCTGCGCGCTGCCCGCCGACGAGGCGTACGCGGAGATCACCGAATGCGCCGACCGGCTGCGCCGCCTCACCGGGACCATCGGAAGCTGGTTCCGTCCGTCGCAGGCCCGCACCGCCACGGACCTCGTGACCCGTCTGGCGGCCCGCGCCGGGTACCCGCACGTCCTCTCCTACGACGTGGATTCCCAGGACTTCCAGGACCCGGGGCCGGACGCGGTGCGGGACACGATCCTCGGCCAGGTCCGCGCCGGTTCCGTGGTCAGTCTGCACTTCGGTCACACCGGAACCCTGACCGCGCTGCCCGCGGTCCTCGAGGGTCTGCGCGGGCGCGGTCTGCACGCGGTCACCGCGACGGAGCTGATGCACTCCGATGGCGTAGCAGCGACAGCGGGTCCCGGGATGCGTACCGAGACTGGATGAGACGCCGGGCAGCCGCCCGTGGTGTGCCCGTACGGGAGCGGAGGAGACCCCATGCACCACCGCAAGGATCTCGGACTGCTCGCACTGCGCCTCGGTGTGGGCGGGGTCCTGGCCACACACGGCGCGCAGAAGCTCTTCGGCTGGTGCGGCGGCGCCGGCCTGGACCGTACCGGCCAGGCCATGGAGGCGATGGGCTTCCGTCCGGGGCGGGCCAGTGCCTTGGCGGCCGGACTGGGCGAGGCGGGCGGCGGGCTGCTGCTCGCGCTCGGCTTCGCCACTCCCGCGGCCGGGGCGGCGGCCGCGGGGACGATGGCGGGCGCGGTGTCGGTGAACGCGCCGGCCGGGTTCTTCGCCGAGTCCGGGGGCTATGAGTTCCCGGCCCTGCTGGGATGCTCGGCGGCGGCGCTCGGGATCGCGGGGCCCGGCCGCTACTCGCTCGATCACCTCACCTGCCATGTGCTGGACCAGCCGTGGCTGATCGCGACGGCGTTCACCATGAGCGCGCTCACGGCGGCCGCGGTGATCAGACGCCGGATCGCGGTGACCACGGAGCGGGAGCTCGCCGAGCAGGGGGTCATCGACGAGCAGGAGCTCGCCGAGTAGGGCGCGCCCCTCCCCCTCACCCCTCGCGCATCACCTGTCCGGCAGGTGACGCACGGCGTGCGAGGAGCGCACTCGTGCGCCATGGTGGATGCCAGGCCCGGGAGCGGTCGCAGTGGTGGAGGGTGCGGATGTTCAACAGGCGCAGCTTCGGGAAGATCGTGGGCGCGAGTGCGGTCGGGGCGCCGTTCGCCATCCGCGCCACCGGCTCGGCCAAGGCCACGGGGGACGCCCCGGAGGAGCGGCGGACGCCGCCCGCGCGGCCGCACACATCCTTCGCCGCCCTGCGGCAGATCAAGGCCGGGGAGCTGAACGTCGGCTACGCCGAGGCCGGTCCGGCCCATGGCCCCGCGGTCGTCCTGCTGCACGGCTGGCCCTATGACATCCACAGCTATGTCGATGTGGCGCCCTTGCTGGCCGCCGAGGGCTATCGGGTGGTGGTCCCGTATCTGCGCGGCTATGGGACGACGCGCTTCCGGTCGCCCCGGACGTTCCGCGACGGCCAGCAGTCGGTGTTCGCCCTCGACCTGCTCGCCCTGATGGACGCCCTCGGGATCGAGCGCGCGATCCTCGCCGGATACGATTGGGGCTCGCGGACGGCCGACATCGTCGCGGCCCTGTGGCCGAAGCGCTGCAAGGCCCTGGTCTCGGTGAGCGGCTATCTGATCACCAACCGGGAGAAGAACAAGCAGCCGCAGCCACCGAAGGTCGAATGGGCCTGGTGGTATCAGTACTACTTCGCCACGCAACGGGGCGTGCTCGGGCTGGAGAACCCGGAGTACCGGCGTGAACTGGCGCGGCTCGTCTGGCGGTTCAACTCGCCGACATGGCATTTCGACGAGGCCACCTTCGCGCGCACCGCCGCCGCCTTCCGGAATCCGGACTATGTCCGCATCGTGATCCACAACTATCGCTGGCGGCTGGGGCTCGCGGCGGGTGATCCCCGGTACGACGGTTTGGAGCGGCGTCTCGCCAAGGGCCCCGTCATCGGCGTGCCCACGGTCACGCTGGACGGCGGGCGCGATCCCTTCACCCCCGCCGGGGGCGGTGCCTCCTACCGGGACAAGTTCTCGGGTCCGTACGCCCACCGGACGCTGAAGGACATCGGCCACAATGTGCCCCAGGAGGCTCCCGAAGCCTTCGCCGATGCCGTGGTCGAGGCCGACGGTCTGCGACGGCGCTGAACACCGCCGCCGGGCCTCGGGCCGCCACGTCCGAAGGGGGCAGGGGATGGCGGAGTTCGAGGTGGCCACCGGCGCCGCGGGGGTCCCCGACGGCGACGACCAAGGCCGCCGGGCCGCGGTACGGACCGCGTTCGAGGGGCTGCTGCAGATCCGCCGGCTGATGAACGCCGACGCCGCCGACCCCGAAGGTGTGCCCGCCGAGTGGGAGCGGCGGCAGCCGGTGCGGGCCGTGGCCCTCGCCCTGGAGGGCGCCGGTGTTCCGCCGTCGGCCACCGACGCGGAGGGCCACCGCACGGCGACCGGATACTGTCTCGGCGCGGCGGAGCGGACCGGGGTGGTGCGGGTCGAGTGGCTGGGGCCGCCGGGAAGTGGTGCCGGGTACGCGGCGGAGGACGCGCTGCGGAACTGTGCGGCCGTGCTGCGGCGGCTGGGCTGGGAGGCGCTGGAGTACCGGGGGCCGCGCCGCCACCGTTACCTCGAGGTCGAGCCTCCCCCGGCCGGGCCTCCCCGGCGCTGATCTGACCTGGGCCGAACCGGCCCGGGAGGCGCGGGCTGTGATGCCACGTCGCCTCCCGGGGCGGTGCCGCTCACGCGTTGGGGTCGAAGGGGATCTCGGACGGCTTGGCCTTCGCGAGGTGCGAGGCGAGGGTGCTGTCCTTGAGGCCCAGGGTGGCACTGCCGAAGTCGGCCTGGCTCAGCTTGTCGCGCAGCCCGGCGGGGTAACCGTTCCAGCCGACCAGCGCGGGGTACTGCCAGGTCTGGTGGTGGTTCTCCGGCGGCTCGTCGTTGGCGTTCGCCGGTCGGAAGCAGTGGGTGCTCACACCGTCCTTGTGGTACACGACCTTGGGGTGGGTCCCGTCCCAGCGGATCTGGTCCCGGTTGTAGATGTTGAAGTTGCCGTGGGCCGAGGTGGCGACGTACTTGGCCTCGTTGTCCTGCACCCACACCACGACGTGCTCCCAGTCGTGGCGGTGTCCGCCGAGCCCGCTTCCGGCCACGGCCTGGTCCTTCTCGAAGTACAGGCCGTAGATGACCGCGCACCAGCCGTTGTTGCACTTGGAGCGGGAGTATCCGTTGGTGTTGTCGAGGTCCCAGGAGTCGCGGCACTGGCCGTTGAGGGCGCCGCTCGGGTTGAGCCCGCCCGCGATCGTCCCGTCGGGCCCGATGGCGGGGGTGGGGTAGCAGCCGTCGGTGTCGTAGTCGAACGCCGGCTGGAACGTCTGCTCCGTGCCGTCCGCGTTGGCGGGCAGAGCTGTGGGCGGGTCCGCGAGCGCACTGCCCGGAAAGGCCACGACGAGCGCGATGGCGCTGCCGAGGATGGCGGATCCCCTACGGATCCGCGAACTCTTCTTCACTGCGTCCTCCTGAACGACCGCGGCGTAGCACCACGAGGGGGGGGTGGTTGGCATGCTCAGGTCAGCATGATCGCATTCCTTGAGCCGCGGCGGGAGATGTCGCCGTGATGAAGAGTCAGCCAACAGCTATAGCAGGTGAAGTGGGGTGACGCCCAGGAGGGGGCGCGGCGGGTGCCGGAAGGTCCGGGCAGCGAGGTCGGTGAGCGCGGCCGCCGGCCGGTGGTCCATGTCTCGCCATCAGCCGTACCGCGACCGTTACCGCGTGGCCGCCCGGGCCTCCGACACCCCCGACGGCTCCACCGGCGACCTCGGCTTCCGCACCGTCCGCGACACCTGAGCCTTCTTTATTCCGGGGTGTTGACGAAATAGCGTGGCGTGCCCATGCTGTTCGGCATGCACCCCCATCAGGACGGCCCGCTGGCCCGGCTGCGGCGGGGCCACGAAGACTTGGTACTGGAGCTGTTGCGCAAACACGGCCCGCTCAGCCGGGCCGAACTGGGACAGCACAGCGGCCTCTCCCGGACCACCCTCAGCGACATCGTCACCGAGCTGATCGAGAGCGGCGCCGTGGTCGCCACGGCGCCGGAAACGGCCCCGCGCAGGCGGGGACGGCCGGTGGAGGCACTGACGCTCAACCCCAGCGCGGGCCAGGCCATCGGTATCGATTTCGCCCGCCGGGCGGTGCATGTCTCCGCGGTCAACGTCGCACACGAGGTGATCGGGTCGGCCAGTGAACCGCACGACCCGGGACTGCCCTGGGAGGAGCGGATCGCCCTGGCCGAGCGGCTGGTCGGCACGCTCGCCGACGGCGCCCTGCGGCTGGGCGCGCTGAACGCCATCGGGGTGGGTGTGGTCGGCCCGGTCGGAGACCCCGACTCCGGGCCGCCGGACCCCTGCCCCTCCGCCGATCTGCCCGCCCTGCTGCGCAAGCGTTTCGAGGCCCCGGTGCTGGTGGACAACAACACCCGGCTCGCCGCGCTCGCCGAGGCCACCTGGGGCGCGGCGGCGGGCGGTCAGGACGTGCTGTATCTGCGGCTGTCCCATGGTGTGGGCGGCGGGCTGGTCGTGGGCGGCTCCCTGCACCGGGGGGCGTACGGCCTGTCCGGCGAGTTCGGCCATATCGCGGTCGAGTCGGGCGACGGGCGATGTTCGTGCGGCGCCACCGGCTGCCTGGAGACGGTGGCCTCGGTGGGCGCCGTGCTCGCCGCCTATCGCCGCGCGGGCGGACACGCGGACGGCCTGGCCGCGCTCCTCGGGGCGCTGGAGGCCGGCGATCCGGTGGCACTGCGCACGCTGGAGGCGGCCGCCGTCCACATCGGCACCGTGCTGGCGGCGGTGTGCAACGCGGTCGGCCCCGGGGTCATCGTGCTCGGTGGCGAACTCGCTGCGGCCGGCACACCGCTCTTCGAGCCGGTCGAACGGGCGCTGCGCGCACACATCATGCCGATCTCACGGGACCGTGTGGACCTGAGGCCGGCGACGCTCGGCGAGGCCGGTGGCGCCCTGGGCGCCATCGCCCTTGTCCTGCATGAATCTCCCCTGCTCAGCCATTACCCGGCCCGTCCGGGCTGAACCTGCCCGCCCCGGGCTGAAGAGGAGGACCCATGAACCCCGCGAGGCGTCCATGACGGTGGTCACCGCGCCCGAGAAGACCCCCACGACACCGGAAGCGCCACGCGGCGCACGACGCACCGTCCACCCCCTCGTGTTCAATCTGATCGCCCTCGTCCTGGGCGTCGCCATCTGGGCCCTGACCGCCGCCGCGGGGCTCGCGGACATCCCCGGACCGCTCTCCGTGAGCTCCAGGGCGCGTGAACTGCTCGCCGACGGAACCCTCACCCAGGACGCGCTGGCCAGTCTGCAGCGGGTGCTCCTCGGGTTCGCGCTGGGCACCCTGGTCGCCGTGCCCGTCGGCTTTCTGATGGGCTGGTACCCGGTCGCCCGGGGCCTGTTGGAGCCGTACGTCCAGTTCTTCCGTACGATCCCGCCGCTGGCGCTGATCCCCCTGGTGATCGTCCTGATGGGCATCGGCGAGACACCGAAGATCTTCGTCATCTTCCTGGCCGCGTTCATGTCCTGTGTGGTGGCCGCCTTCCAGGGGGTGACCGGCGTGGACCGGACGCTGATCGACGCGGCGCGGGTCCTCGGCGCCTCGGACCGGACCGTCTTCCTCAAGGTGGTCATCCCGGCGTCCACGCCGTTCATCCTAGTCGGCATGCGCATCGGGCTCGGCGCGGCCTGGGCGACCGTGGTGGCGGCCGAGATGATCGGCGCCCAGAAGGGGCTGGGCTTCGAGATGGTCCACGCCCAGACCTACTACGACGTTCCCACGATCTTTGTGGGCCTGATCAGCATCGGCGTCATCGGCCTGGTCATGGACCGGTTGTTGCTGGTGGCCGAACGCCGTCTCACCGCGTGGCAGGAGCGCCGATGAGCCCCAAGATCTCATTCCGGGACGTGGTCAAGACCTACCCGATGAAGAACACCACCTTCACCGCGCTCGGCCAGGTCTCACTGGACATCGGGGACCGGGAGTTCGTCGCGGTGGTCGGGCCGTCCGGGTGCGGCAAGTCCACCTTGCTGAGCATGGTGGCCGGACTGGTGGAACCTACCTCCGGCACGGTCACGGTGGACGGCGCGCCCGTCGCCGGGCCGGGGCCGGACCGTGGGGTGATCTTCCAGCAGTACGCGCTGTTCCCGTGGCTGACGGTGCGCGGCAATGTCGAGTTCGGGCTGAAGCTGGCCCACGTCCCGGCCGCGGAGCGCAGGCGGCGCGCCGAACACGCCATTGAGCTGGTCGGGCTCGCCGACTTCGCGGACGCTCTGCCCAAGACCCTCTCCGGAGGGATGAAACAGCGCTGCGCCATCGCACGGGCCTACGCCGTGGACCCCGAAGTCCTGCTGATGGACGAGCCGTTCGGGGCGCTGGACGCGCTGACCCGGGTGCAGTTGCAGGACCAGCTCCTGGACACCTGGACTCAGGAGCGGCGGACCGTCCTGTTCATCACGCATGACGTCGACGAGGCGGTGTATCTGGCCGGGCGGGTGGTCGTGATGGCCGCCCGGCCGGGCCGCGTCCACCGGATCATCGACGTGGACCTGCCCTATCCGCGGACCGAGGAGATACGGCTCTCCGCGGAGTTCGCCCGGATCCGCAACGACGTCTGGACGCAGGTCTACCACCAGTCACCGGCCGGCTCCGCCGCCTGACCTCCCTCCTTCCTCCCTCCTCCTTCCACACCCATCCCCACCCCACTTCCGAAGGGACTCACCCGAGATGAGGATGAGCCGACGCGACTTCATACGCACACTCTCCGCGACAGGGGCGGCACTGTCGGTAGCCGCGTGTTCGTCCTCCGGCAACGGCGGCGGCTCCGCGGTCAGGTTCGGCTATATCGCCGACTACAACGGCGCGAGCCTGCTGGCCATCGCCGAGGACCGGGGCCTGTGGAAGAAACACGGTCTGACCGCCGAGCCCAAGGTGTTCGTCAACGGCCCGGTCCAGATCCAGGCCCTGCGCACCGGCAACCTGGACTACGGCTACATCGGGCCGGGCGCCCTGTGGCTGCCCGCCTCCGGCAAGGCCACCATCGTGGCCGTCAATACGCTCACCTACGCCGACCGGGTCATCGCCCGGCCCGGAATCGCCTCGATCCGGGATCTGAAGGGCAAGAAGGTCGGCGTTCCCGAGGGCACATCCGGTGAGATGGCGCTCAATCTCGCGCTCCAGCAGGCCGGGATGACCATGAAGGACATCTCGAAGGTGGTGATGGACGCGCCCACCGTCGTCTCCGCGTTCGCCTCCGGGCAGATCGACGGCGCCGGGATCTGGTACCCCCTCATCGACACCATCAAGGAGAAGGTGCCGGGCATGAAGGAGGTGGCGAGCACCGAGGACATCCGCGGCTCCACCTTCCCCACCGCCTTCGTCTCCGGCGCCAAGGCGAAACCGGAGCGCGACCGGAAGGTCGTCCAGGTGCTGCAGGAGGCCAACGACTGGCGGGCCGCGCACCCCAAGGAGTCCATCGCGCTGGCGGCGAAGCTGCTCAAGGCCGATGAGGCGAAGGTCGCGGCGGACGCGGAGCATGTGAAGACGATGACGACCGCCGAGCTCGCCGCCAGAACCAAGGACGGCACCGTCGACAAGTGGCTGGACGGCATGAGCCGCTTCTTCGTCCGTACCGGGCAGTTGCGGAAGTCGCCCGCCCCGTCCTCGTTCTACGCCGGTGACCTCTACACGAAGGCGGCCGCCCGATGAACCTGCTGTTCCTGATGACCGATCAGCATCGCGTCGACACCCTCGGCTGTTACGGCAATCCGCATATGGCCACGCCGAACCTGGACCGGCTGGCGGCGACCGGCACCCGCTTCGACCGCTTCTACACCCCCACGGCCATCTGCACCCCGGCCCGCGCCAGTCTGCTCACCGGCCAGGCGCCGTTCCGCCACCGGCTGCTGGCCAACTACGAGCGCAACGTCGGCTATCTGGAGGATCTGCGCGAGGACGCGTTCACCTTCCCCACCGCACTGGCCGAGCGTGACTACCAGCTCGGCCTGGTCGGCAAGTGGCATGTCGGCACCCACCGCAACGCCGCCTCGTACGGCTTCGACGGACCCGATCTGCCCGGCTGGCACAACCCCGTGGACCATCCGGACTACGCGGCGTATCTGAAGGAGCGGGGCCTGCCGCCGTACCGGATATCCGATCCGATCCGCGGCACCACGCCCAACGGCAATCCGGGCAATCTGCTGGCGGCGCGGCTGCACCAGCCGGTGGAGGCCACCTTCGAGCACTATCTGGCCACCCGCGCCATCGAGCAGTTGGAGCGATACGCCGCGGACGGGCGGCCGTTCTTCCTGGCCACCCACTTCTTCGGGCCGCATCTGCCGTATCTGCTGCCCGACGCGTACTTCGACGCCTACGACCCCGGCCTGGTGGAGCTGCCCGCCTCGATCGCCGAGACCTTCGAGGGAAAGCCACCGGTGCAGCGCAACTACAGCGCCCACTGGACCTTCGACACCATCCCGATCGAGGTGACCCGCAAGCTGATCGCGGTCTACTGGGGCTATGTCACTCTGATCGACGAGCAGATCGGGCGCATCCTCACCCGCCTCGACGAGCTCGGGCTGGCCGATGACACCTCGGTGTTCTTCACCGCCGACCACGGCGAGTTCACCGGCGCCCACCGGCTGCACGACAAGGGCCCGGCGATGTACGAGGACATCTACCGCATCCCCGGCATCATCCGCGTCCCCGGGGCTGCCCCGCAGGTCCGCCAGGAGTTCGTCAGCCTCACCGACTGCACGGCCACCATCCTGGACCTCGCGGGCTGCGACACCTCACCGGCCGTGGACAGCCGAAGCCTGCTGCCGCTGGTGCGGGGCGAACATCCACGGTGGCCCACCGAGTTGCTCGCCGAATTCCACGGCCACCACTTCCCGTATCCGCAGCGGATGATCCGCGACGAGCGCCACAAGCTCATCGTCAATCCCGAGTCGGTCAACGAGCTGTACGACCTGGACACCGACCCCCATGAGCTGACCAACCGATACGAACACCCCGAGCTGCTGCCCGTGCGCCGCCGCCTGATGCGCCGCCTGTACGACCTGCTGCGGGAGCGCGGTGACAACTTCTACCACTGGATGACCCCGATGTTCGACATCGGGGACCTTGACTACGACCCGAGCCTGAGCTCCTTCGAGCCGGAAGGGACCGCGTAGATGAGACGAAGTCCTGGCGCGCTCGTCGCCACGCTGCTGTGCGCGCTGCTGGCCGGGCTGCTGCCCGCGGCCCAGGCGACGGCCGCCGCGCGCCCGGCGACGGAGGACACCACGACGGCCCGCGCGGCGCCGACGTACCACAACCCCCTGACGGCCGGAGTGGTCGACACCTTCGCCGACCCGGTGATGATCCGGGGCAAGGACGGCCTGTGGTACGCGTACGGCACCCAGAACCCGGTGTTCCAGAGCAAGGGCGAGGACGGTGAGCGGATGCTGCCCATCCTCCGCTCGGCCGACATGGCGCACTGGGAGTACGCCGGAGAGGTCTTCACCCCTCAGACCAAACCCGCCTGGCACAAGGGCGCCCGGCTGTGGGCCCCCGACATCCGCTATGTGAACGGCCACTACAACCTGTACTACTCGGTGTCCTCGGAGAACACCGTCGGAGTGGCGACCGCGCCCACCCCCACCGGCCCCTGGACCGACCAGGGAGCCGTGCTGCCCTCGCCGAGCGGCTGCGCCACGGGCAACATCGACCAGGCCCAGTTCACGGACGAGGGCGGGCAGCCCTATCTGTACTGGGGGAGCTACGACACGATCTGCGTGGCGAAGATGAACGCCGCCCGCACCCGCATCGAGGGCGCGGTGACCGAAGTGGCGCAGGGCCGCCGGATGGAAGGCGGGTTCGTCGTCCGGCGCGGTGGCCACTACTACCTCTTCTACTCCGACGCCGGATGCTGCGACGGCGCCTACAGCGGCTATCAGGTCAAGGTCGGCCGGGCGACCAGCCCGACCGGGCCCTTCGTGGACGACGCGGGCGTTCCGCTGACGGCCGCCACCAGCAAGGGCGGCGTGGCGCTGACCGCGAACGGCAACGGCTGGATCGGCCCCGGGCACAACGCCCTGCAGACCGACCTGTCCGGCCAGGACTGGCTCGTCTACCACGCCATCTCCTCCGACGACCCGGACCTCAAACCGGCCGCGGGCGGCACGCTGAAGCTGTCCAAGCGGCCGATGCTGATGGACCGGCTGGACTGGATCGACGGCTGGCCGGTCGTACGGGCCGGGGCCGGCGCCTCCCAGGGCGCACAGCGGGCCCCGGTGGCCTCCTGGGCCGCGGGCGGCACCTTCAACGACGGCTCGCTGAAGGGGTGGCACGGCGGTGGCGGCTCCGGCACCGACGGCTGGCGTGTCGGACACGAGCAGGACGCGCGGGGCTTCGTCACACCGCGCGGGAACCCCACCGGCCCCGCCTCTCTGGTCTCGGACCGCTCTGCCCCGGCCGCCCGGCGCGCCGAGGCGGACCTCCGGGTCACCTCGGCCACCGGCGCGGCCGGGCTGCTGGTCCGCTACACCGGCCCGGACGACGTCGTGGTGGCGTGGCTGGACAGGGCGCGCAACGCACTGGTGACGGACGTACGAGTCGGCGGCCGGAGCCGCGGCGCTCGGACGACCCCGCTCCCGGCGGACTTCGCCTGGGACACCTGGCACAACGTGGCGGCCGAGATCCGCGGCACCCGGATGACCGTGGAGGTGAGCGCGGACCGGCTGCGGGACGCGGTGGCCACCCAGGAGCGGACGCTGCCCGCGGCGGCGGTCCGCTCCGGCAAGGTCGGCGTCGCCACCCGCGGCGCCGGGGCAGCCGCCGACAACGTGGGGGCCGCGGCGCTCCACACGCCGGTCACCACCCGCATCCCCGACCGGGTGCCGGGCCCGCTGCTGCCCGCCTACAGCGACGACTTCGACACCGCCACCGTCCCCGGCACCACGGCGGATTCGCCGTGGTCTTGGGTACGCGGACCGGCGTCCGGGGTCACGATGGCCGATGGCGCCCTGTCCTGGCCGACTCAGGGTGGCGAGCTCTATCTCGGCACCAATACGGCGTCGGTGCTGACCCGCGACGCTCCCCCGGGCGACTACACCGTGGAGACCAGGCTCCGCTTCGCTCCGGGGCGGACCAATCAGCAGGCCGGGCTGGTGCTCTACGGGAACGACGACCGCTATCTGAAGCTGGTGCACGCGGTGCTCCCGGTGAGCCACACCGATGGGAAGGCCACGCATGTCACGGAGTTCGCGAAGGAGGGCGAGCGTCCCACCACCACACCGCCGACGCCGGTGGCCTACGGGCCGATGTTCGGCGGCCCGCCCGCGGAGACGCTGTGGATGCGGCTGTCGTACCACGCCGACACCGCGCGGGACGAGACCGAGGTGCGCGCCGCCACCAGCACGGACGGTGTGCACTGGGTCCACACCGGCGTCTGGACGCTTCCGACGTCAAGCAAGCTCAGGATCGGGCTGGTCGCGCAGAACACCGCGGGCGCGGTCGCGCGCTTCGACTACGTGCACACCTACCGCCGCTGACGTTCCGAGCGAGCCCCCGTCCTATGCTGATCACCTTTGTTGATGCGCGACGGGGGCCGCTTCGGCGGCCGGAGAAGGTGAGCGAGCGTGGCCAAGCCTGTACGTGCGGCGATCGGGGACGTGTGGATCACATGTGTGTTCTGCAAGGGCGACCTTTTCCGGGACCGCGAGGTGAAGCTCAACAGCACCGGCATGGAGCTGTTCAAGTTCGGCTGGGCCAACGAATCGGCCACCGGGTTGATCTGCTGGAACTGCGGCTATGTGCACCTTTTCGCCAACACTGACATCGAGCTGTACAAGGTGAAGAAGGGCGAGATCTAGCCACGCCCACCGGCGGCCTCCCGAGGTCGCGGTAAAAGATGGTGCGCGGGATCTTTACAACGATGTAAACGGGTGATGGCATACCCCTGCCCGGCCGAATCCCCGCCCCGTCCCGGAGACCCCATGGCCCACACCGACATCCCCTCGCCCGACCTGTCGAACGCCGTTCCACGACCCGAATATCCCCGTCCCAGCTTCGTCCGTGAGAACTGGCTCAATCTCAACGGCACCTGGCAGTTCGCGTTCGACCCCGGTGACAGCGGACTCGAACGCGGTCTGGTGCACCAGGAGCTGGACGGGCGGATCCTGGTCCCGTTCTGCCCCGAGTCCGAGCTGTCGGGGATCGGTGACACCGACTTCCACCCCGCGGTCTGGTACCGGCGCACGGTCCGGATACCGGCGGACTGGGCCGGCCGGCGGGTGCTGCTGCACTTCGGGGCCGTCGACCACGACGCCACCGTCTGGGCCGACGGCCGTGAAGTGGCCCGGCACAGCGGCGGCTTCACCTCCTTCACCGCCGACCTCGGCGAGGTGGCGGACCCGGCCGGCGAAGGGGCGGAGGTGGTGATCGTGGTACGGGCCCGGGACGCCCGGCACGGCCCTCAGGCGCGCGGCAAGCAGGCCACCGAGTACGCCAACAGCGACTGCCACTACACCCGCACCACCGGCATCTGGCAGACGGTCTGGATGGAGCCGGTGTCCGAGGTCCATCTGCGCAGGCCCCGGATCACCCCCGACCTCGCGTCCGGGGCCTTCCACCTCGAACTGCCGCTCAGCGCCAACCGCCCGGGCCACCGGATCACGGCCCGGGTGAGCGACGCGGACGGCGAGACGGTGGCCGAGGCGACCGTGCGCGCCGATCTCGATATGGCACCCCGTATGGTGCTCGCGCTGCCGGAGGACCGGCGCCGGCCGTGGTCTCCGGAGGACCCCCATCTGTACCGGGTACGGATCGAGCTGCTGGACACCGACGGCGAAGCCGTGGACCGCGCCGAGTGCACCGCCGGGCTGCGGTCGGTGGCCATCGACGGCAAACGGCTGCTGCTCAACGGCCGCCCCGTCTTCCAGCGGCTCGTCCTTGACCAGGGCTGGTACCCCGACGGGCTGATGACCGCGCCCGACGACGCCGCGCTCGTCCGGGACATCGAGTTGTCGCTGGCCGCGGGGTTCAACGGGGCGCGGCTGCACCAGAAGGTGTTCGAGGAGCGGTTCCTGCACCACGCGGACCGGCTCGGCTATCTCGTCTGGGGCGAGTTCGGCGACTGGGGAGCCGGCACCGGGCGCACCACCCGGGACAACCAGCAGCCCACCGCCGGATTCGTCGCGCAGTGGCTGGAGGCCGTGGAGCGGGACTACTCCCATCCGTCCATCGTGGGCTGGTGCCCGCTGAACGAGACACACCAGGAACTCCACGACCGGCAGAGCGTCCTGGACGATGTCACCCGGGGCATGTTCCTGGCCACGAAGGCCGCCGACACCTCCCGTCCGGTCCTGGACGCCTCCGGCTACTCCCACCGCGTGGCCGAGACCGACGTGTACGACTCGCACAGCTATGAACAGGACCCGGAGGCGTTCCGCCGCCAGATGGCGGGGCTGGACAAGGACGAGCCGTTCCTCAACCCCGACAACCGGGGAAACCCCGGCAAGCGGGACACCGACGCGGTGTGGTCGCTGCCGTACCGCGGCCAGCCCTACTTCTGCAGCGAGTTCGGCGGCATCTGGTGGAATCCGGAGGAGGCTGAGGCCGCGGCCGGTGACGACCGCGAGGTGTCCTGGGGCTACGGGGAGCGGCCGCGGACCGAGGAGGAGTTCCACGCGCGCTTCGCGGGGCTGACCGCGGCGCTGCTCGACGACCCCCTGATGTTCGGCTACTGCTACACCCAGCTCACCGATGTCTTCCAGGAGCAGAACGGCGTCTACCGCTTCGACCGGAGCAGCAAGCTCGACGTGGCGCGGGTGCGCGCGGCCCAGCAGCGCCCCGCCGCCTTCGAGCGCCCGGCCGGTGAGGAGGGGCGATGAGCGGTCTGTCACGGCGTGGGCTGCTGAGAGACGCGGTGTACGGGGCGGGTGCCGCCGTGTCGGCGTCCGCGCTCAGCGGCTGCGGATCGATCGCCGGGAGCGTGGCGAGCGCCGACGAGATCCAGTACTGGACCCTGTTCACCGGCCCCGACGGCGAACTGATGAAGACGATGACCCGGAACGTGGAGAAGCGCGTCCCGGATCTCAAGGTCAGGACGACGGTGCTGGACTGGGGCCCGCCGTACTACACCAAGCTGGCGATGGCCTCGGCGGGCGGCCGCTCGCCGGATGTGGCGATCATGCACCTGACCCGGCTGGCGGGCTACGCCCCCGGTGGTCTGCTCGACCCCTGGGACACGGATCTGCTGGCGGAGTTCGGCCTGAAGCAGGACGACCTCAACAAGACGCTGGTCAAGCGGAGTCTGTTCGAGGGCACCCCGTACGCCATTCCGCTGGACACCCACCCCTTCGTCGTCTTCTTCGACCGGGACGTCATGGACAAGGCGGGTCTCCTCGCGGGCGACGGCCGGCTTGTGCCCTTCGAATCGCCGAAGCACGCCCTGGAGCTGATGGACAAGCTCCGCAAGGACACCGGCAAGCTCGGGCCCGTCTTCGGCCATGCGAATGACGCGGCGATGGGCTGGCGGATGTTCTGGACGCTGTTCAGCCAGACCGGCGCCACCTTCGACCTCACGGGCGAGCGCGCCGAGATCGACGAGGACACCGCCGTCGAGGTGGTGCGCTTCATGGCCGACCTGGCACGCGACAGCCGCACCATGGACGTCCAGACGGCGATCGCCGCCTTCGCCAACGGCCGCTCCCCGATGATCTTCTCGGGCGAGTGGGACATGGCCACCTACAAGACGGCGCTCAAGGACAGGCTGGGCGGCTCCCCCATTCCCACCTTCTACGACCGTCCGGCCGGGGCGTCCGACAGCCATGCGCTGGTGCTGCCGCACCAGGACAACCCGGATCCGGAGCACCGGCGGCGCACCCACCAGTTCGTGGCCGAGCTGGTCAAATCCGGGCTGACGTGGGCGTCGGCGGGTCATATCCCCGCGTACACACCGGCCGTCTCGTCCGCGGGCTACGCCAAGTTGCGTCCGCAGTCCGAGTACGCGGGCGCCGCGAAGCAACTCGTGCTCGACCCGCCGGTGTGGTTCGCGGGCTCCGGCTCGGACTTCCAGACGCGGATGTGCCAGGCGCTCGATCCCGCGCTCGGCGGCTCGTCGTCCCCGGCGAGTGCGGTGCGCACGATGGTCTCCCAGATCAACACCCTGATGGCCCAGCCGAATCCGGCCTGATCGCGGCGGAATCGCAGAAAGGAGCGATGTGATGGCTTCCGTTTCCACGCCCTCGCGGCAGGCCGCGGCCGGATCCCGGCGCGCCAGATCCCGATGGGCCGCTGCCACGGACCGGCGACGGTCCCCGGGCGGCGCCGGGTGGCTCTTCGCCACCCCCTTCCTGGTGTTCTTCACGCTCTTCCTCCTCGTGCCGATCGGCATCGGCCTGTGGATGAGCTTCACCGACGCCAGCCTGACCGGACACGGTGACGGCGTCTTCGTCGGCCTGGACAACTACACCGAGGCGTTCGGCGACAGCCAGGTGTGGCAGACCCTCGGCAACACGGTCTGGTTCACCGTCCTGACCACCGTCCCCCTCGTGATCGTCGCCCTGGTGATGGCCCTGCTGGTGTACACGGGGATGCCGGGGCAGTGGCTGTGGCGGCTGGCCTTCTTCGCCTCGCATCTGCTGCCGGTGGCGGTGGTCTTCCAGATTTGGAGCATGCTGTTCCAGCCGGACCGGGGGATGCTCAACAGCGTGCTCCAGACGTTCGGGATGGACGGGATCGCCTGGCTGACGGACGAGAAGTACGCGATGTGGTCCATCGGGCTGGTGACCCTGTGGTGGACGGTGGGATTCAACTTCCTGCTCTACCTTGCCGCGTTGCAGGCGATCCCCGACCACCTCTACGAGGCGGCGGCGCTCGACGGCGCCGGTGCGTGGCGCCGGTTGTGGTCGGTCACACTCCCCCAGCTGCGCCGGACCACCGCGCTGATCGCGGTGTTGCAGGTGATGGCGTCGCTGAAGGTGTTCGACCAGATCTATCTGCTGACCAAAGGCGGCCCGAACGGGGCCACCCGGCCGATCCTGGAGTACATCTACGACACCGGCTTCACCAACTACCGGCTCGGCTACGCCTCGGCGGTGTCGTACGTGTTCTTCGGGATCATCATCATCCTCTCGCTCGCCCAGCTGAAGATCTTCTCGCGCAGGGAGGACTGATCGCGCCATGACCACCGAGACACTCTCCCCCCGTACCCCCGGAAAGCCCCGCTCGACCATGCCCCGGGAGGTGGTCCGGCGGCGTCGCTACGGCGGCCATGCCTGGCACCCCACGCTCGGAACGGGTCCTCTCCCCCGTGTGCTGACGCTGCTGGCGCTGGCGCTGATGACGGTGGTCTGGCTGGTGCCGTTCGGCTGGGGCGTGGACACCTCGTTCAAGACGGAGGTCGATGCGAGCGCGTCGGGCGCCGACTGGATCCCCAAGGCGGGCTTCACCCTCGACGCCTACCGGACCATCCTCGGTCAGGGCAATCTCCCGGTGTGGGCGGTGAACAGCGTCGTGATCGCCGTATGCGTCACGGCGATCACCGTGACGATCTCGGCGATGGCGGCGTACGCCTTCTCGCGTACGCTCTTCCGCGGTCGCCGCGTGCTCTTCGCCGTCACCATCGCCTCGATCATGGTGCCGCCACAGATCCTGATCGTGCCGCTCTTCCGGCAGATGCTCGCGATGAACCTCGTCGACACCTACGCGGCGGTGATCCTGCCGCAGGTGGTGGCGCCCGCGATGGTGTTCATCCTGAAGAAGTTCTTCGATGGCATTCCGCGTGAGCTGGAGGAGGCGGCCCGGATCGATGGGGCGGGCAGCTTCCGGGTGTTCTGGAGTGTGGTGCTGCCGCTGTCCCGGCCGATCCTGGCGGCCGTGGCGATATTCGTCTTCATCAACACCTGGAACAACTTCCTCTGGCCGTTCATCAGCACAAGCGATCCGCAGCTCATGACGCTGCCAGTGGGGTTGTCGACCGTGAAGGACTCCACGGGGCTGCGGAACGCCCAGGAGTCGGCCGCCTCGATCCTCGGCTCCATCCCGCTGCTGATCGTCTTCATGCTGTTCCAGCGCCAGATCGTGAGGTCCGTGGCCACCACGGGTCTGGGAGGTCAGTGAGCGGTCCGGGCGACACCGCCCTCGGTGGACTCGCGGGCGTGGAGGGTATGCCCGACGACGACCTCCTGGGGCGGGCGGTCCGGTGCCTCGATCCGCTCCAGCAGCAGATCGATGGCGTGCCGGGCGATGGCGGTCTTGTCCGGTGCCACGCTGCTCAGGCTCGGGGTGCTGTACCGCGCGGCCTCGATGTCGTCGAAGCCCATCACGGCCATGTCGTCCGGCACCCGTAGCCCGCGCTCGTACAGGGTGCGCAGTGCGCCGAGGGCGAGCGCGTCGTTGAAGCAGAACACGGCGTCCGGCGGTTCGGCCTGGTCGAGCAGGGCCGCCATCGCCCGGGCGCCCTCGGCCAGGTGGTAGCGGGGGGTCTCCCGCTCCAGCCGGGGGTCCAGCGGCAGCCCGGCCTCCTCCAGCGCCTGGCGGTAGCCGGTCCTGCGCAGCAGCGGTGTGCCGATGTACGGCTCGGGCTGCACCCCGATGGCGGCGATCCGGCGGCGCCCGCCGGCCACCAGATGGCGCACGGCCTGCTGCGCGGCGGCGACGTTGTCGATCACCACATGGTCGGCGAGGCCGCCGCTGGGGCGTTCGCCGATGAGCACGAGCGGCACGGTGCCGAGGTGGTTCGCGAGCGCGCTGCCGTGCAGCGCGAGCGGGCTCACCACCATGCCGTCCACGACCTGGTCGCCCAGCCCGTGGATCACCGCCGCCTCCCGCTCACGGTCACCGAGGGTCTGCTCGATCAGCAGGGTGCGGCCGTGCTCCTCGGCCGTGGTGAGGAAGTGGCGTCCCAATTCGGCGAAGTAGGGGACGTCCAGCTCGGGCAGGACCAGCCCGATCATGCCGGTGCTGCCGCGGCGGAGGTTGCGGGCCACCCGGTTGGGCCGGTAGCCGAGCTCCCGGATGGCCCGCTGGACCCGCTCCCGGGTCGCCGGGGACACATGCACAAAGCCGTTGATCACATTCGACACGGTCTTCGGGGAGACCCCGGCGAGCGTCGCCACGTCCTTGACGGTGGCGCTCCGGCCGGCACCGTCCGAGCGCTTCCGCCCCGGTGCCGCTTGATCCCTGGTGGTCTGCTGTTTCACGGCGGTCACCGACCGATCCTAGAGCGTGACGGTGGTGGGCCGCACCGGCGGGCACCACCCGGGCCCCGTCCCGTCAGGCGACGGCCGCCCCCTCGGGAGAAGGGTGCCCCTCGGAGGACGGGTGCCGCACGGACCACGGGCCGCCGACGTCGTTCCATATAGCCAGAATATGGCGATTCTCTCGAAGAGCGCCCTGCCTCGAGGGCCAGGTCATCCAGACCTCTTACCTCGGCGACCGCGGGCCGACGCGAAGATCGAAACACAACCGGAATGGAATACTCAATTCAGCTTGAGTACCAAGATTCCATAAAGCCGAAAAGCTTTTTGGCTCGCATCCGTTGTGGCAGAGGTGACGGATGCCTATAGTGCCGTGAGGTGTACATGCGACTCCCCGAGCGGATGCTGGACGTCACGCAACGGAGGAAGTGTAGTGCCACTGATTTCCTGGGGGTCCGATCCCCTCGGACTCTTTCGAAGATGCAGATGAGCACGGTGCGCTGCTGACCCACAGCGCCTGTCAGTGACAAGATCCCGGCCCGGTGCGATCACGGCCGGTAAGCATCTCACTCAGGAATCTCTGAAACGGGAGACCTTCTCGTCATCGCGCCCTCGGGCGCCCATGAGTGGCCACGCTGTGCGCGTGGCTTGAAAAACTCCGACCGGCGAGCGAATGGAGGTGACTGACAATGACTGCCGAGGACTTCCTGGCTTCCCGCGAGGCGGGCGAGGCCGCGACGAAGTGGTAATCGTCGCGACCGGTAGGTAAGGGGCGCCGGGCGGATCTCCGTATTCGCCCGGCACCCCGTCAGGGCAGTGTGTACGAGGGTGGGTGGGACAATGCTGCACGGACTCTTGAACGAGGAATCGATAAACTCCCTTCAGGGCCAGGAGTATCGCGATCGGATCCAGCGGATAGAAAAGGCGCTGACCGATGCCGCCGACGGCGACCTCTCACTGAAGGAACTGGCCGAGTGGGCGGTCGGGCACCGGGACTGGAACGTCAGGCGCCTCGCCGTGGAGACCCTCGCCGCCCGGTTCGTCGACGCACCCGAGGCACGGGCGGCGATCACCGAGGCGATCCACGACGATGTCGACTGGGTGGCCTTCACCGCCATCAAGGTCGCCGGAGAGCACCGGGTCCCGGAGGCGGTGGCCCACATGATCCGCATCTCCGGCTGGCCCAGCAACTTCACCAAGCCCGCCTACGCCCGCAAACCCGTGGGCTGCGGTGCCGCCTTCACCAAGCGCGCCCTACTCGACTTCTTCGACTCCACCGATCCGGACGAGCTCCGCGAGCTGGAGGACCGCCACTTCGCCCGGCTGCGGGCCACGGTGGACTCCGCCAGACGCGAACCGGACCTGCGCGATGCCATGCTGATTCCGGCCGGGCCCTTCATCGCCGGGGCCCGGGTGAACGACATCGGCCCCTTCCAGATGGACAACACCGACAATCCGCTGCGCGTCGAGGAACTTCCCGCGTATTACATCGACCGGACCACGGTGGCCAACGCCCGGTACGCGGAATTCCTCGACGCGGTGGGTGGCTCCAGGGAGTTCGCCCACCCCGATGAGCCCGACGGCAAGGACTACACCCCGGCGCACTGGCACGATCCTCGGTTCAACGGGCCGGACTTCCCGGTGGTCGGGGTCGACTGGTACGACGCGTACGCGTTCGCCCGCTGGGCCGGAGGCAGGCTGCCCTCGGAGAACGAATGGGAGAAGGCCGCCCGTGGAACCGACGGCCGGATCTATCCATGGGGCGACGAATGGAGCGATGACAAGGCACAAAGCGTCTTCACGGCATACGGCCGCGACGACATCCGGAATCTCGCGGAACTGGAGGAGCTGCTCGTCACCACCACCGTCTCCTGGCCCGAGCGCCCGGTGGCAGCGGCCGACTCCCATCCGGCCGGCGCGAGCCCCTACGGCGTCCTCAACATGGCGGGGAACGTCTGGGAGCTCACTCGCACCAATTTCTTCACCCGGGCCGATATGGCCCCCTTCTTCAAGGGGCGTTCGGGGCAGGAATTCATGAACCGTCCCGAGGCTTTCCATGTGCTGCGCGGTGGGACGTGGACCTCGCCTCCGGTCTGCCTGTCGACCTTCTACCGAGGTAAGGACCTGCTCACCGACCGGCACAACGAAGTCGGCTTTCGCTGCGTATACGACGCTTCTGGAAAGTGAGGTTGCACCATGCCGGACCGAGGCGAGCGCGATGTGCTGCGGCAGTCTCTGGTGGAGGGGATCCATCTGCTCGCGGAGCTGGGCTACAGCGAGGGCATCGCGGGCCATGTGAGCGTGCGCGACCCGGAGGACCCGGATGCCTACTGGGTCAATCCCTTCGGTCTGGACTTCCACCATGTGAGGGTCGACGATCTGCTCCTCGTCGGGGCGCAGGGCACCGTCCTGGAGGGCTCGGGCGAGCTCAATCCCTCGGTGGACCCGCTCCATGGTGAACTGCATCGCAACCGGCCGGACCTGGTGGCCTTCGCCCATACCCACTCGATGTACGGCAAGACCTGGTCGTCCCTGGGCCGACTGCTCGATCCGATCACTCAGGACGCCTGCGTCCTCTACCGGCGGCACGGCCTGTACGACCGGTTCACCGGTCTGGTCAACGCGCGCCAGGAGGGCAAGGAGGTCATCGAGGCCATGGGCGACGGCACTGCCGTGATCATGCAGAATCATGGCTTCCTGGCCGGGGGCCGCTCCCTGGGCGAGGCGATCTGGCTGTTCATCGTCATGGAACGGGCCGCCGCGTCCCAGCTGATGGCCGAGGCCGTCGGCACACCGCGGCTGATCCCGCACGAGACGGCCCTGGAGACCGGACGCGCGCTGGCCAAGCTCGAATTCGCCGACCGGCAGTACCGGAATCTGTACGAGACGACCTGCCGGCGTGGGAAGTGACACCATGAAGGTCGGGCTCAACTTCCTGCCCACCGTGGGCCCCGGCGATATGCCGGCCGAGCGGTTCTACGACGAGATCATCGAGCTCAGCGAGCTGGCCGACCGGCTCTCCTTCAGCCATGTGAAGCTGGTCGAGCACCACTTCCACGAGTGGGGCGGATACAGTCCGGACCCGGTGGCGCTGCTGTCGGCCATCGCCCGGCGGACCACCCGCGTACGGCTGGTGACCGGGGCGGTCACCCCCGCGTTCACCCACCCCATCAAGCTGGCCGCTTCACTGTCGGTCCTCGACAACCTCTCGCACGGCCGCCTCGACGCCGGGTTCGGCCGGGCGTTCCTGCCCTCGGAGTTCGAGGCGTTCGGGGTGGACATGGCCGACAGCCGGGCCCTGCTGGAGGAGAACGTCGAGGCCGTCGAGCGGCTGTGGACGGACGAGGGCTTCCGCTGGGAGGGCCGCTTCCACCGCTTCGGCCCGCTGTCCGCGATGCTGCCCCGCCCCGCACAGCGGCCCCGGCCACCGGTGTTCATCGCCGCCACCACCTCTCCGGAGACCTTCACCTGGGCCGCCTCCAAGGGGTACCACCTCATGATCATCCCGGTGGTGGCCAGCCATGAGAAGCTCACCGGGCTTCTCGATCTGTACCGCGCCACCCGGATCGAGCACGGCCACTCCCCCGACTTCCGACTGCATGTCAGCTACCACTGCTATGTGGCGGAGAGCCAGCACGAGGCGGTGGCGCGAGCTGAGGAGCACTACGCCGCGTATCGAACCAAACAGCTTGAGGCTTACGGGAGTTGGAGCGGCATCACCTCGGATCAGTATCAGGGCTATGAGCGCATGGAACAGGCGGCTCGCACGACCACGGTGGCCGGTCTGATGGCCGCCGACAACATCATCGTGGGCGGGGTGGCCGAGACCGCCGCCACCATCCGCCGCATCGGCAAGCTCTACCCCGGTGCCGAACTGAGCCTGCAGCTGCGGTTCGGGTCCGTCTCGCACACCGAGGCCATGCGGGCGGTGCGGCTGCTCGGGGAGCGAGTGCTGCCCGAGCTCATGGAGGGCGTATGACCGCGTCCGGCGATCCGGTTCCGCTCAGTCCGCAGCAGGAGTGGATCTGGGAGAGCATGCGCTTCATGAACCCGGACGACGCGGCGATGACCAGGACCAATGTCTGTCTGGCGTTCACGTTGCGCGGCCCCCTGGACACCGGGCGGCTCGAACGGGCACTGGCCGATGTCCGCCGACGGCACGAGGCGCTGCGCACCAGCCTCAGCGACCTGGGCACCGCACCCCGCACCCACGTCCAGGACGCGGAGGACTCGCACCCGCCCCGCCTCGCCCTGGTGGATCTCTCCGGCGTGCCACCGGAGGATCAGGACACCTACTGCGAGCTGGTGGCCGGCGCCGAGGAGCACCGCGTCTTCGACTATGTCCGGGGCCCGCTGTGGCGGGCGACGCTGGTGCGCCGCTCCCGCACGGAGCATGTGCTGGTCCTGTCCGCCGCCCATCTGATGCTGGACGCCCCCTCGGTGCAGACGGTCGTCCGGCACCTGGCCGAGGCGTACGAGGGAGTCGCCCCTCCGGCACGGCAGGAGCAGTACCGCGACTTCGTCCGGCGGGCCGCCCGGCCGCCCGCGGACGCCGACCGGCGTCTGGAGCACTGGCGCCGGGTGCTCAGCCCCCTGCCCGCCCCGCTCGACGTCCGCACCGACTACCCCGCGGCCCCACCGCCGGTCTTTCTGCGGGAGACGACGCCGTTCCGGGCCGAGGCCGATTCCGAGGCCCTCGCCGCGCTCCGCGGCCGGGCGGGCGTCACCCCCTATCTGATTCATCTCGCGGCCTATGTGGCCGCCCTCGCGGACCTCTGCGGGGCGCGGCGCGTCGTGGTCGGATCCACGCTGACCCGTCTGGAGCTCAAACCGGATCCGCATACGGTCGGGCACTTCGCCGATCTGGTGCTGCTGCCGATCGAGGTGCGCCCCGAGCACACCTTCGGCGAGCTTCTGGAACACGTCAGGGACACCACGCTCGACGCCTACGACAACCAGTTGCCGTATCTGCGCATCGCCGACGCGATCGACCCGGACTTCACGGCCAGACGGCCCTGGCCGGCGAGGGCGCTGTACCACGTGTGGGTGCGCGGCAGCGTCCTCAACGCCGACCTGGGCCCGCCGGAGCGCATCGGCGACGCCGAGGTCCGTCCCTTCGAGTTCACCAGGGAGACCTGCTATCCCATCGAGCTGGACGGCGATCGGTACGCGCATGTCTACGGCCAGAACGTGGTGCCCACCCTCTACGCCGGCCCGACCGGGCTGGAGGGCGAGATGACGTACAACCGCGCGGCCTTCACCCCGAGCGGCGCACAGCGCTACGTCGACCGCCACTGCCAGAACCTGGAACACATGCTCAAGGACCCCCAGACGCGGATCGGGGAGGTGTGGCATGACAGCGGCCGCTGACCAGCCCGGGCACGGCCGTCCGGCCCGCACCCACGACCTGGTGCGCGACGCCGCACTACGGTGGCCGGACCGCCCGGCGCTGATCGAGGGCGACACCGTCCTCAGCTACCGCCAACTCGACGGGCGCGCGGAGGACTTGGCCCAGGCCCTAGTGGCGCGGGGCGCGGCCCGCGACATGACCATCGGGGTCAGCGCGCCACGCTCCGCCGAGCACGTGATCGCCGCGCTCGCCGTGTGGAAGGCCGGTGGCGTCTGTGTGCCACTGGCGACGGATCTGCCCCCGGCCCGGATCGCGGACATGCTGCGGATCGCCGGGGTGCGACTGACAGTGGGTCCGGGACTGACCATCAGCGAGGTCGCGGATCCCCCCGTGGACCAGCCACTCGCCGGTCTGCCCCCGGCTCCGGAGGGCGAGGACGGCGCCGTCGCCTGCGTCTACTTCACCTCGGGCTCGACCGGCAGTCCCAAGGCGGTGGCCCTCACCCACGCGGGCATCGTGAACGAGGCGCTGTGGTCCCATGACGCCTTCTCGATCCGCCCCGAGGACCGCAGCGGTTGGCTGGCCTCCCCTGGATTCGCCATCTCACGATGGGAGTTGTGGACTCCGCTGACCGCGGGCGCCGCCATCGCCGTCTCCGAGGAAGGCGCCGTCCGCGAGCCGGGGGCGCTCCGTGACTGGCTGCTGGACCAGGGGGTGACCTGGAGCATCGTGGTGACCGGGCTCGCGGAACGGCTCTTCGGCGTCCCCTGGCCGGCCAACTGCCCGCTGCGTCTGCTGGTGACGGGCGGTGAGCAACTGAGGGTCTGGCCCCGCGGGCTGCCCTTCGAGGTCGTCAACTCCTACGGTGTCACCGAGGCGTCCAGCGTCCGCCTCGCGGCCCGGCTCGGCCCCTCCGAGGGTTCCACCGGACGTCTCCCCTCGGTGGGCCGTCCGATCCGCGGTACCCGGGTCCATGTGCTCGACGACGCACTGGCCCCGGTGCCCGACGGGGAGGTCGGGGAGCTGTTCATCGGCGGTGTCGGACTGGCCCGCGGCTACCTCGGCGACCCGGAACAGACCGCACGGCGCTTCGTACCCGATCCGTTCCACGGCGGCGGGCGGCGCCTGTACCGCACCGGTGATCTGGTGCGCGTCGATGAGAAGGGGCGGGTGGAATTCGTCCGCCGGCTGAACGACGACCCGAAGGTCGGCGGTGTCCGCGTCGACCTCGCGGCCGTCGAGGCCGCGCTGCTCGCCTCGCCCGGGGTCACCGGGGCCGCGGTCTCGATCCGTGTCCACGACGGGGAGCGGCCACGGCTGGTGGGGTATCTGGTCGTGGACGACGACCGGCCGGCCCCCGATGAGGTGATCGACGCGGTCGCCAGGCGGCTGCCCCCTCAGATGGTGCCCGGCGTCCTGGTGCGCCTCACCTCCCTGCCGCTGCTGTCCAGCGGGAAGGTGGACCGCGGCCGGCTCCCGGAACCCACGGCGGACATCGTGTTCCGCGGTCGTCGGGCCACGGCGCGGGACGAGACCGAGCAGCAGGTCATCGACGTCTTCCGGGAAGTCCTCGGCCGCGCGGACATCGGCGCCCACGACGACTTCTTCGGCTTGGGCGGGGACTCCATGGGTGTCGCCCGGGTGCGGCAGTCCCTCCTGGAACGGCACGGCATCGACGTCCCCTACACCCTCATCTTCCGTCAGCGGACCCCGCGCCGGATCTGTACGGCCGCCAGCGACGGCGGGGAGGAGCCCCGGTGACCTTCACGGACGCGCCCAGCAGGCTTCCGGCTCTGGCGAGCCGTACGGACCAGCTCGCGGACTCCGCCGTCGGCGCCGTGCTCCGGCTGACCGACGGCCACGATGTGATCGCTCTGGCGGCCGGCAGCCCGGCGCCGGAGACCTACTGCCACCAGGAGTTCACCGACGCCACCACCCGCCTGCTGAGCCAGGGCGGCCTGCCGCTGCGGTACGGCGACGCGAGCGGGCTGCCCGAGCTCCGGTCGTGGATCGCGGCCCGGGAGTCCGCCGAGCTCGGCCGTCCGGTCGACGCGGGGCAGGTGCTTCTCACCCATGGCTCACAACAGGGCCTCGACCTGCTGTGCAAGGCGCTGCTCGATCCCGGGGACGTGGTCTTCGTGGACCGGCCCAGCTATGTGGGAGCGCTGCAGGTCTTCCGTCTCTTCCAGGCCCGGGTGGTGGACGTTCCCCTGGGGTCGGACGAGGGTCTCGACCGGCTCGAAGCGGCGCTGTCGGTGGAGGACCGGGCCAAAATCATCTATGTGGTACCCACCTTCGCCAATCCGACGGGCGCCACCCTGGACACCGCGCACCGGCGCCGCCTGGCCGCCCTCGCCCAGCGGTACGGCTGCGTCCTCGTCGAGGACGACCCATACCGGGATCTCGGCTACGACACCGTCGCGCCCCGGCCGGCCGCCGCGACCTCCGCCGTGGCCGGCGCCGTACGGATGGGTACCTTCTCCAAGGTGCTCTTCCCCGCGGCGCGCCTGGGCCATCTGGTCGTCCCACCTTTTCTCACCGATGTGCTGATGAAGTTCAAACAGGCGGCCGACCTGGGGAATTCGCTTCTCATGCAGCAGGTGGTGCATGAGCTCGTCCAGGAGCCCGGCTTTCTGGCCACCCGGCTGGAGCGCTCCCGTCATCTCTATCGCAAGCGCCGCGACGCACTGGTGAGCGCCTTGGCCGGCTCCTTCGAGGGGGCTTTGGAGTTCGAGGTGCCCCACGGTGGCTTCTTCGTCTGGGCGAGGCTTCCCGGGGGCGCCGACGCCACCGAACTGCTGGCCGCCGCGGTCGAGGAAGGTGTCTCCTTCGTACCGGGGACCGATTTCTACGCGACCGGGCCTGACCCGTCCACCCTCCGGCTGTCCTTCTCCTGCACCCGTGCCGAGGACATCGTCGAAGGCGTCGCCCGGCTGGAACGGGCATGGCGGACCCTGCGCAAGGGACCCCGCTCATGAAGCTCACCAGGGACGACGACGGAACCTTCGCGGGCCTCGACAAGGCCCCGTTCGACGTGGACGCGTTCCTGGCCCGGCCCCTGGTGGCCCGGTTGGCCACCGAGGGCCCACGGGTGCGGCCCGTGTGGTTCCTGTGGGAGGACCACGCCTTCTGGGTGCTCACGGGCCCCTGGGCCCGGCTGGAGGAGCGACTGGACCGCGCCCCGGTCTTCGAACTCGTGGTGGACTCGTGCGACCTCGCGACCGGCACCGTTCACCAGGTCATCGCCCGTGGCCACGGCCGGGTGGTGAACTTCGACACGGACCGGGGCCGCCGCAAGCTCACCCGGTACCTGGGCGAGCGGGAGAAGCTGTGGGACGCCCGGTTCAGCCTGCGCGACGACCCGTCCGCCCGGGGCACCCGCTGGGCCCTGCTGGTGCCCGACACCCTGTGGATCGCGGACCTGTCCTTCCGCCCGCCCCACGAAGCGCGAATGGACCGCCCATGACCACGGACACCACGGACGAGACGGCGGACGGGGCCGCCGGCCACCGGTCCTACCGCCAGGTGCTGACGGGGAACCCGCGCCTGGCCGTACTGCTCGCCGGTTATGTGATCTCCAGCGTGGGCGATGGCATCCTGCTGATCGCCCTGCCGTTGCTGGCCATACGCCACCACGGGCAGCTCTCCGCCCCCGTGGCGGTCGGCCTGGTGATGACCGCACCGTATGTGCTGTCGACCGTGCTCGCCCTCAGCATCGGCCTGGGACGGCTGCGACTGCCCACCCGGGCCGTGGTCATCACCGACAGCGCGCTGCGCACCGTCCTCTTCACGGTGGTGGGCCTCGCCGCCATGGCCGACCGGATCGACATCCGGTTCCTGGTGGTGGCGCTGCTCCTCGGGTCCGTCCTGCATCAGACGGCGTCCAGCAGCCGGCGCCTCGTCGCCACCGGTATGGCCGGGAAGGGCGAGCTCTTCACCGTCAACGGACTGCTGGGCTTCGCCAACAGCCTGGCGCTCTATGTCATAGGGCCGGCGGTCGGTGGCGCGGTCACGGTCGCGTTCGGAGCGGACGTGGCCGTCCTCCTCGAAGCGCTCAGCTTCCTCTTGCTGTTCGGGGCCGTCGCGCTCGTCGTGCCGCCACAGCCGAGAGCGCCCCGGGCGGAGCGGTCGACGGAGTCCGGGTGGCGGATCCTGCGGCTGCGTCCCGTGGCCGCCCGCCTGTTCTTCGTGGTCTTCTTCTTCAATCTGTCCTATATGCCGGTGGAAGTGGCGCTTCCCGTACTGGTCAACGGAGATCTCCACGGGGACGGAAACACACTGGGCATCATCTGGACCGCCTTCGGCGCCGGGGCGCTGATCGGCGGGGCGCTCACCGGTTTCCTGCGGAAACTGCACCAGCAGGCCGTCCTGGTGGCGGTCATCGCGCTGTGGGGCGGTTCGGTGGTGCTGCTCGCCCTGGCCCCCTCCGGGCCGGTCGCGATGTGCGCCTTCGCCCTGGGCGGACTCATCTACGCCCCGTTCACACCCATCGCCTACACCTTTGTGCAGTCGGAGCTCCCGCCCCATGAGCAGCAGCCGGTGATCACGCTCTGGACCACCGGCTCGACGCTGGCGGCCCCGATCGGCCTGCCGCTCAGCGGCCCGCTGGTGAGCGCGCTCGGCGCGCGCGGCGGACTGCTGCTCTCCGCGGCATTCACCCTCGTTCTCGTTCCGTTCGCCGCCAAGGGCCTGCTGGGCCCGCGCCGAGTCGCATAGCCAGAGGAGTGCGCACGTGCAGGGATACGAATCGTCGACCTACGGCGACCACATGACCGACCACGACGCCATCGGCTGGCCGGCCGCGAAGGACGAGGACGCGGCGGTGGGGTTCCTCGTGGACGTGGCCAAGCCCGGCCATGCGCTGGAGCTCGGGGTGGGCACCGGGCGGGTCGCCCTGCCGCTGGCGGAGCGGGGGGTGCGGGTCACCGGCATCGACGCCTCCCCCGTCATGCTCCAGCAGATGGCCGATAAGCCGGGCAGCGCACAGGTGCGGGCCGTCCAGGGCGACTTCGCGGAGGCCGCCGTCGACGGGACCTTCGACCTCGTCTACGCCGTCCAGCACACGTTCTTCCTGCTGCGCGACCAGGAGACCCAGATCCGCTGCTTCCAGAACGTGGCCGCGCGGCTGGCCCCCGGTGGCGCCTTCGTCCTCCAGCTCTTCGTCCCCGATCCGCATCGGCTGATCCAGCCGCAGACCAGTGACGCCCTTCATGTGGCACTCGACCAGGTGGTCCTGCGGGTCTCGAAGTTCGACCGGGTGACGCAGACGGTCAACCGGCAGTACGTCGCCATCACCGAGGGCGGGACGAAGCTGTACCCCATGGTGTTCCGCTACGCATGGCCCACCGAGCTGGACCTGATGGCACGGCTGGCGGGCCTCCGGCTGGAAGGGCGCTGGGACGGCTGGTCGCGGGCGCCCTTCACCGCGGAGGGCGGGTATGTCGTGGTCTACCGGAAGCCCGCCGAGGCGGTGTGAGGGCCTACGCCACGGTGTCGCCGACCCGGACGGGTCCGTTGGTGGTGACCGACTGGATGGCCGCGAGCGCGACGGACAGGGCGGCGCGGGCGTCCTGTCCGGTGACGGAGGGGGCACGTCCGGTGCGCACGCACTCGGCGAAGTCGGCGAGTTCGGCGACGTAGGCGTCGTGGAAGAGATCCTGGTCGTAGGTGACGCATGCGGCGGTGAGGCCGTCCGGGCCGTAGGCGGTCAGATGGCTGCGGCGGATGTCGCCCATGGTGAGCATGCCGGCCGAGCCGAAGACCTCACCGCGGACGTCGTATCCGTACACCGCCTGGAAGTTCGCCTCGGCGGTGGCGAGGGCCCCGTTGTCGAAGCGGATGGTGACCACGGCGGTGTCGAGCAGTCCGCGGTCCTTGAAGTCGGGGCGGACCAGGGCGTCGGCGAACGCGAAGACCTCGACGGGCGCGGCGCCGGGGTTGAGGTAGCGCAGGGTGTCGAAGTCGTGGATGAGGGTCTCCAGGAAGATGGTCCACGGCGGGATGCGGCCCGGGTCGGCCAGCTTGGGGTCGCGGGTGAGCGAACGCAGCAGCTGCGGGGTGCCGATGGCGCCTGCGCGGATCTTCTCGTGGGCGGTGCGGAAGCCGGTGTCGTAGCGGCGGTTGAAGCCCACCTGGAGGGGGACGCCCGCGTGGGCGGCGGCCGCGATGGCGCGGTCCGCCTCATCGAGGGTGACGGCCATGGGCTTCTCGCAGTAGACGGCCTTGCCCGCCCGGGCCGCCGCCTCGACCAGCCCGGCGTGGGTGCGGGCCGGGGTGGCGATGACCACCGCCTCGATCCCGGGGTCGGCGAGCAGTTCGGCTATCTCGGTGTACGCCGTGGTGCCGCCCACCCGGTCGCCGAGCCCCTGGGCGGCGCCCGGGGCCGGGTCGGCGATGGCCGCGAGACGGACGCCGGGGAGGCGGCGGGCGAGGGTCTCGGCGTGGAAGGAGCCCATGCGGCCGGCGCCGATGAGACCGACGGGGAGAGGGTGTCGCGTGGTCATGCGGATGCTCCGTAGATTCCGTGAGTGCGTTGTTCCGTAGGTTCCGTGGTTCCGTAGGTTCCGTGGTTCCGTAGGTTCCGTGGTTCCGTAGGTTCCGTGGTTCCGTAGGCGAGAACGGGTGAGAACGGGTGAGAACAGGGCGGTACGGCGTCGCGGCCGCCGGCCAAGGCCATCGCGCCGTCAGCGGGTGAAGGCGGAGCGGAAGCGCTCCAGGGCGAGGTCGCTGTCACCGGAGGCCCATGCCTCCATGGCCACGGTGCCCTCGTAGCCGAGGTCGACGAGGGTTTGGGCGAGGGCCGGGTAGTTGATCTCCCCGGTTCCCGGCTCGCGACGGCCGGGTACGTCGGCCACCTGGATCTCGCCGATCAGGCCCCGGCCGTGGGCCCTTCGGACCAGCTCGGTCAGGTTTCCCTCGCCGATCTGCGCGTGGTACAGGTCCAGATTCATCCGCAGGCCCGGCCGGTCCACCGCCTGAACCAGCGCCAGGGTGTCGGCGGCCGTCGCGAACGGCACGCCGGGGTGGTCGACGGCGGTGTTGAGGTTCTCCAGGGTGAAGGTGACCCCGGCGCGCTCACCCAGTTCGGCGAGGCGGGTGAGGGTGCGATGGGCGGCGATCCACATCGGGCCGGTGGCCGGGCCCGCCACCGGCACCACCGGCAGGCCCTCGCCGTCCAGCCCGGTGCCGTGCAGATTGAGCCGGGGGCAGCCGAGCCGTTCGGCCACTTTGACCGACTCCTCGGCGGTGCGCAGGAGTTCGGCCGCCCCGTCCTCGTCCGTCAGGCTGCCGCGGAGATAGCCGGTCATCGAGGAGAAGACCGCGCCGGTCCGCTCCAGGGCGGCCAGATCGTGTCGGCTCCAGTCCCAGATCTCGACCTGGAAGCCGGCGTCGTGAATACGCCGCGCCCGTTCCTGGACCGGCAGATCCCGGAAGACCATCTCGGCGCAGACCGCCAATGTGTACATCGCTGCTCGCCCTCTCTACGACGACCTCGGCAGAAACTAGAACGTTCCAGCTACTAGAACGTTCTAGGGAACGAGCAGCAGTACGCCAGCCACCGGCCACCCCTGTCAAGGGCCGACGACCGAATGACTAGAACGTTATAGAACCCGGGCGCCGCGCATCGCGCCCTGGGCTACGATCGTCGCCCGGAAGGCGAAACCCCGACCGCCCCCGACCGAAGACGACACCTCGACCAGGGAGACCAGTGGTGCCACCGACGCCGGCCGTCCCCCATGGGAAGCGCCCCACCCTCGCGGACGTGGCGGCGCGGGCAGGCGTGTCCACGGCGCTGGTCTCCATCGTGATGCGGGACGCCAAGGGCGCCGGCGCCGCCACCCGTGAGCGGGTCCTCGAGGCGGCACAGGAGATCGGATACCGGCCGGACGCCCGGGCCCGGCTGCTGCGCAGCCACCGGTCCCATCTCCTCGGGGTGCAGTTCGGCCTCCAGCACCCCTTCCACTCCGATCTGCTGGAGGGCATCTACGCGGTGGCCGAGCCCGCCGGGTACCAGATCGCGCTGAGCGCCGTGGCCGCCGGCCGTGGCGAACAACGGGCGACCGACGCCCTGCTCGCCGACCGCTGCGAGGCCCTGATCCTGCTCGGCCCGCAGGCCCCGGCCGCGCGGCTGGCGGAACTCGCCGGACAGCTCCCGGTCGTCTCCGTGGCCCGCCGGCTGCGCGGGACCGCCCCGGGCGTGGAGGTGGTGCGGACCGCGGATGACGAGGGCGCCCGCCAGGCCGTGGACCACCTGGTGGCCCTCGGCCACCGCGACATCGCCCATATCGACGGCGGCAGGGCACCCGGCGCCGCCGACCGACGCCGTGGCTACCGCACCGCCATGAGCCGCCACGGCCTCGCCGACCGCGTCCATGTGCTGCCCGGCGGGCTCACCGAGGAGGACGGCGCCGCGGGCGCCCACGCCCTCCTCGATGCCACTCCCCTGCCCACGGCCGTCCTCGCCTTCAACGACCGCTCCGCCACCGGTGTCCTGGACACCTTCCTCCGCGCCCGGGTCTCCGTCCCCGGCGAGGTCTCCGTCATCGGCTTCGACGACAGCCATCTGGCGCGCCTGGCCCATATCAACCTCACCACCGTCGGCCAGGACATCCCCCGCCTCGCCGAACTCGCCGTCGGCCGGGCCATCGCCCGCCTGGAGGGCGAGCGGACGCCCACCGGGGAAGCGGTGGTCGATCCGCACCTCGTCATCCGGGGCACGACGGCCGGGCCCGCCTGATACGCGACGACTAGGGCGTTTCGCTGTTGCCTTCCTCGCCGCGCCTGCCTCCCTCCGGCCTGTGGTGAGCGTCCCGGACGCGGTCGCTCGACAGGGTTTCGGTGGTGCCGTCCTCGCGGGGCGGGGCGCTCAGGACCGGGGGCCGTTGTCGTTGCCGAAGTCGGGTACGTCGGCGGACAGCAGGTGCTCGGCGGCGCCTTCGAGGGCCTTGGCCATCTCGATGGAGCGGGGGAGCATGGTCTTCTCGTAGACGCGGATGGCGTCATCGACGGTGGCCGCGTTCGCGAGGGCGAGGGCGAGTTCGCTCGCGTCGAGCATGGCGAGGTTGACGCCGACACCGAGCGGAGGCATGAGGTGGGCGGCGTCGCCCAGCAGGGTCACCGTCGGGTTGTGCTCCCAGGTGTGCGGGACCGGGAGGGCGAAGAGCGGGCGGTCGACGTAGGGGCCGTCGTTGGTGGTGATCATCTGGCGCATGCGGGGCGACCAGTGGGCGTACTCGTCGAGGAGCAGGGCGCGGATGCCGTCGGTGTCGTCGGCGGTCAGGCCGCTCATGGCGAGCCAGTCGACCGGGGCTCGCCGGATGATGTAGACGCGGATGTGGTCTCCGCTGTTGCGCTGGGCGAAGAGGCCACGCTCGCCGTCGGCCGCGCCCGCGCTGCCCGAGCCGACCAGCTCGGCGATGTCGGGGTGCCGGTTCTCCACGTCGGAGAACCACGCCTCCACAAAGCTCACCCCGGTGTACTCGGGGACGGCTGGGGACACGGCCGGGCGCACCCGGGAAGAGGCGCCGTCGGCGCCGATGACCAGATCGGTCTCGATGGTCGTGCCGTCGGCGAAGGACAACTGCCGCGGCCCATCGGCGGGCCCGCTGACCCTGTCGAGGGCACGGCCCCACTGCACGGTTCCCGGCTGCAAGGAGTCCAGCAGCAGGGTGCGCAGCTGGCCGCGGTCGATTTCCGGCTTGAACAGTTCGTCGGCCTCCGGGACGTGATGAAACGTCATCGTGCCGGCCGGGTCGATCTTGCGCATTTCCTGCCCTTCCGGGCGGGCCAGCTTGAAGAACTCCTCGAGCAGGCCCGCTTCGCGCAGGGCGATCTGGCCGTTGTCCGCGTGCAGGTCGAGGGTGCCGCCCTGGTTGCGCACGCCGGGGCCCGAGTCGCGGTCGTAGACGGTGACCGCTATTCCGCGCTGCTGGAGGATGCGGGCGCAGGTCAGGCCGCCGGGCCCGGCGCCGATGACGCTGATGCGGGCGTGGGCGGGCTCTGGGGAGGTCATGGTGGTTCCTTTCACCGGCGAAGAGGGGCATGGGGCGAGCAGGGCCGGGCGTTCCGGCATCACCCTCAGCCTCGGACATGCCTCGCACCGGGCCTTCTTGATGCACAGGACGGCGACCAGCGATGCGGTGCGGACGAGGAGCATGCCGAGGAAGCGGTGCCGCTCGGGTTCTCGCAGACCCCAGAAAAGCAGACCCAGTAGAAAAGTGCAACGAGTCCACTTAGCTCTCGATGCAACTATCGGATATGCTCAAGCCATGACCGAGCCCCCCGTCGGCCGCCGCGAACGCAAGAAGGCGGCCACCCGCCAGGCGATCGCCGACGCCGCGCTGCAGCTCTTCCTGGAACGCGGCTACGACCAGGTGAGCATCCGTGACATCGCCGACGCGGCCGATGTGTCGACCACTACGGTGTTCAAGCACTTCACCGGCAAGGAAGCGCTGGTATTCGACCGGGAGCAGGACCGGGAGTCGGAAGTGATCGCGGCGGTGCGACAGCGGGCCGCCGGTCAGAGCATCCTCGATGCCCTCCGGCAGCACGTCCTGGACGCCTGGCTGCCGATCACGGCGCATCCGCGGATGGCCGAGTTCACCAACCTGGTGGACTCCACGCCGGCACTCCGCGCATACGCCGAACGCATGTGGACCCGGCACACCGACAGCCTCAGCGCAGCCATCGCCGACGAGCTCGGCGTCGACCACGACGACCTCTCATGTGTGGCTCTTGCCCGATTCGTACTCGAGATCCCGGCCCTGGCCCGCGGTCAACAGGACCGCCGAGCCGCCGTCGACGCCATCTTCGGCATCCTCACGAAGGGCTGGCAACCGCCGGCCAAGTCGTCCGCGCCCCATAGCGCCTAGGCGTCCACGGGGACGGGAATCACCGCGCGGATGCCGCGCTTGCGCGGGTACTCGCGGATGGCTCCCCGGGACGCTGCGGCGACACGGCGATAGAGTGCCCGGGAATGTCCCTCGATCACTGGAGAGAGCGCGGTTGAGCGACACAGTAGTGATCTTGACTGCACTGGGCCTGGAGTATGAGGCGGTGCGGGCGTACCTCAGGGAACGGGACTTCGTCCGCCATGAGACCGGCACCGTCTTCGAAGTGGGCACGCTCGCCGGGACCGCATGGCGGACGGCGCTGGCGGAGGTCGGAGCGGGCAATGACTCGGCCGCCGTCGTCACCGAGCAGGCCCGCCAGCTCTTCTCGCCCAGAGCGCTCCTGTTCGTGGGCGTCGCGGGCGCGCTCAAAGACGACCTGGCACTCGGTGATGTCGTCGTCGCCACTCGGGTGCATTCCGTTCACGGTGGCAAGGACGCCCCCGAAGGATTCCTGGCCCGTCCGGAGGGCTGGGCCGGTTCACATGAGCTGGTGCAGTCGGCCCGGCACGCACTGCGTGGCCAGTCATGGCACACGGAGTCTGCACCGGGCGACACCGACGGCCAGCGGCACCCACGCGTACACTTCAAGCCCATCGCGGCCGGCGACGTCGTGCTCAACTCCGCCACCTCCGTACTGCGCCAGCAGCTGCGGACGCACTACAACGACGCCGTGGCCATTGAGATGGAGAGCGCCGGAATGGCGCATGCCGCCCAGATCGGCCGTGTCGAGGCCCTGACCGTCCGTGGCATCAGCGACATGGCCGATGGCAACAAATACGCGGAGGCTGACACCGAGCACCAGCCTCGCGCCGCCGCCCATGCCGCGGCAGCCGCGGTCGCCGTGATACGGCACCTGTCACCGCCCCAAGCGCCGTCTGCCCCACTCAGCCGGGCAGCGCTTCCCTCTTCGGACCGGGGTGATCTTCCCGGCTCTCCCCGGAGCGGAACGTCATTGTCGCTCCGACACCTGTTGTCATGCTTCGCGGACGCACCGCTGCCGCTGTATGTGCTCTCCCCGGCGGCAATCTCGGCCGTCGGCATACCGGAGCTCTCCGCTGACCGGGTGGCAGAGGAGATAAGTGAGTTCACCGTCGAGCCCGTCACGGCATCCGGGGAACCCGGCGGACCCATGGTGTCCTGTATCAGGGCGGGCGCCGCAACGCCGGTGGACGCCGCATGCCAAACGCCCGACGAACGTGCCCGCCTGTGCACGTATGCGGGGGCGCTTCTCGATCACGCCGTGGCGGCGCCCCCGGACGACTCCGGCCTACCCCTCCTGGCGCCGCACGTACTGGCCCTGCTGTGGCACCGCGACGGCGATCCGGCACGGTCCATCGCGGCCGCGCGCCGAGTGCGGGACGCGTACCTGGCGCGCGGCCGCTACGAAGACGGGCTGCCCCTCGCCGTCCAGCTGGTGATGAGCGGCCAGGGTGACCTCAAGGACGACCTCGCACTCGGCCAACTCCACAGCGGACGGGGGGACTTCGGCGAAGCCGAAGTCGTGCTCCGCGGGGTTCTCGCCATGGCGGAGAAGGACGCCGCCGAACACGGGCTATCACTGGCCGGGCGAACCGGCCCCAGCATGAGGGACGTTCTTACCAACGACGCCGAAGGCCCGTTCACCCGAGATCTCTCCCAGACCCAATGCGACGTGCTCGGTTTCGCCGCCAGAGTTCAGCACGCCCTGGGCAACGCTCTCTACGGCCTGCGGCGGTACCCCGAGAGCGAGAGGCTGCTGCAAGCCGCCGTAGGGCTACTCTGGAGAACCCAGGGGGCGGAGCATCCGGGACGCATGCTCGCCCAGATGCACCGAGCCCAAGCGGTCGCGCGCCAACATCGGTGGGAAGAGGCACTGGGGCTGGTGCACGATGTGATCCCCTGCGCCGCGCGGCTTCGGCTCGACCAGGACAGCCCGGAGACGGACGCGCTCATCCGCCTGGCGCATGCCGAGGTGACGGCCGAGATCGTCGCCTCTCGCCAGCGAGGCGACAGGCAGCGCACACGAGGCGTCGGGATGTTTCCGGCCCCGGTGGTGAAGTGGCTGGGGCGCACGGTCACCCCCACTCGACCGGACAGACTCACCTGGGCCGACGTGCGAAGTCTCTGCGACGACGCCATCCGAGCCTGTGAGCACGCCTTCGGCGGCGCCCATCCGCAGACAACCGAGGCCAGGGCGGTGCGCCGCCGTGCGTCCGAGGGCATGTGCGGCTGAGCCAATAGGGGCGACCCCGCTGTCGACGGCCCGTCCACCGGTGCGGTGGACGGGGAAAAGGGATGAGAGGTCAGCCGAGCTGCTTGAGCAGTTCGTCCGCGAGCGGGCCGGAGGAGGCCGGGTTCTGGCCGGTGATCACATTGCGGTCGACTTCCACATGCGGTGCGAAGGGCTCACCGACCCGCACCGTCAGGCCCGCCTCGGTCAGGCGGTCCTGCAAAAGCCACTTGGCCTTGTCGGCGTTGCCGGCCATCGTCTCCTCCTCATTGGTGAAGGCGGTGATCCGGTAGCCGGCGTAGGCGTGGGTGCCGTCCTCGGTGACCGCCGCCAGCAACGCCGCCGGGCCGTGGCAGACCACGCTCACCGGCGTACCGCTCCGTACCGCCTGGGTGAGGATCCGGCCCGAGTCGGCGTCGACCGCGAGGTCCTCCATGGGGCCGTGGCCACCGGGGACGTGGACGGCGTCGTATTCGTCCAGGCGCACCTCGCTCAGCGCGATGGGGGCGCGGAATTCGGCGGCGGTCTCGGCGACGCTCCTGATCCTGGCGGCGTTCTCCGGGCCGCCGTTGGCCTCGGGGCTGAGGCTGGCGGCGTCGACGGGCGGGACGACACCGCCCGGGGTGGCCACGGTGATCTCGTGGCCCGCGGCCTTGAACGCCTCATAGGGGGCAACGGCCTCATCGGCCCAGTAGCCGGTGGGGTGCTTGGTACCGTCGGCCAGTGTCCACTGGTCGGCACCGGTCATCACGAACAGGATCTTCGCCATGCTCACTCCTCGATGCGATCACCCGCCGTACGTGTGATCGCTGGGATCTCCTGGGGCGCTGCCGCCCCCATGTGTCGCCGCCGTCCTGGCGGCGTGCTCGAAGGTAGATCCACTGGGCATCGAAATGCCAATAGGTGAGTCGATCGTCGGCATCGGGATTCCGATGGGAGGAAGAGCCGTACGCCTCTCTATGCTGGGCGGCATGGAGGACGGAACATACCAGGACGGCGACCTCGTCATCGGCGGTGGGCGGACACCTCCGCACGCCGATCTGAATCTGCTGCGCACCTTTCTGGCCGTCTACCGCTCCGGCTCGTTCACCGCCGCGGCGCCGCTGCTCGGACTCTCTCAACCGACTGTCACCGCCCAGATCCGCACCCTGGAGCAGCAGACCGGGCGCGAGTTGTTCACCCGGCTGCCGCGCGGTGCGGAACCCACTCACCTCGCCCACGATCTGGCCGGGCAGATCGCCGGGCCACTCGACGCCCTCGCCTCCCTCGGCGGCCGGAGCACCGTACTCACCGGACACGCCATCCCGGTCCATCTGGCCGGTCCGGCCGAGTTGTTGTGCGCCCGCGCCCTGCCCGCACTCGCCTCGCTGGTCGCCGAGGGGCTGCGGCTGCGGATCACGATGGGGCTGACCGATCCGCTGCTGGACGCGCTGCGTGCGGGACACCACGATCTCGTGATCGCCACCAGACGCCCCGGCGGCCGCGCGCTGACCTCGCTGCCGCTGGCGGACGAGGACTATGTGCTGGTCGCCTCGCCCGACTGGGCCCGGCGCATCGGGGAGCGGCTGGCGGCCGACGGGCCGTGTGCCGCCGTCCGTGACGTACCGCTGATCACCTACGCGGAGGACCTCCCCATCGCCCGCCGGTACTGGCGCAATGTCTTCGGCAAGCGGCTCACCGCGCAGGCCGCGGTGACCGTGCCGGATCTGCGCGGGGCCGTGTCGGCCGTCGCCGCGGGCGCGGGCTACAGCGTGCTCCCCCGTTACCTGTGCCAGGACGAACTCACGTCCGGCGGGCTGGTCCTGCTCCATGAGCCCGATGAGCCGCCGCTCAACACCCTCTTCCTCGTACAGCGGCCGGGGGCCGACGCCAACCCGGACGTGGCCCGGGTCCGCGAGCGGCTTCAGCGCGCCGCCCGCACCTGGTAACGCGCACACATCAGGGAAATCCGCAAGGCGGGTCACCCTCCGCCACTCGGCGAGGACTGGTCCACCATGCCGTGCTCCCAGGCCCAGGCCGCGATCTCGACGCGGTTGCGGGCGGCCAGTTTGCGCTGGACGTTGCCGAGGTGGGTCTTGACCGTGGACAGGGTGACATGCAGATCGACGGCAACTTCCTCATTGGTACGGCCGCGGGCGACCCGCCGGACCACCTCGCGTTCACGCTGGGTCAGCGGCTCGATCAAATCCTCCCGCCCGCCCCTCCCCCGGCTGGCCGGACGGGCCTCGGAGGGGGCCGACCGGTCGCGGTGGGGCCCCATGTGCGCGAGCAGGCGGACGGTCACCGACGGGGAGATCAGCGAGTTGCCCGAGGCCGCGGCCCGCACCGCTTCGGTGAGCAGGCCGGGCGCGCCGTCCTTGAGCAGAAAGCCGCACGCGCCGTTGCGCAGCGCCCGGTAGACGTACTCATCGAGGTCAAAGGTGGTGGCGATGAGGACGTTGAGGGGGTCCGGCACATCGGGCCCGGCGAGGAGCCGGGTGGCCTCCAGACCATCCAGCTCGGGCATACGGATGTCCAGGAGGCAGACGTCGGGCCGCAGCCGCCGGGCCTGCTCGACCGCCTCGACACCGGTCGCCGCCTGGGCGACCACCCGCATGTCAGGTTGGGAGTCCAGAATCATGCGGAAGGCGGCACGGACCATCTCCTGGTCGTCGGCGATGAGCACCTGGATCGTCATGTCACGCATGATCGCAGGCGCGCGGGCCGTCAGCCGGGGGAGGTCACGTTCGGGGCCGCCTTGCCCAAGGCCGCCGCGTCCGCGCTGTCCACCGTGAGCGCCTTGTCCGCCTTGTCCAGGGGGAGGACCGCCACGACGTGCCAGCCGCCGCCGTCCCGCGGCCCTGCCGTGATACGCCCGTTGACCTTCTCGACCCGCTCGGCCAGACCGACCAGACCATAGCCGCTCCCCTCGACCGACCGCTCAGCGGCGGGCGAGGCGCCACCCTGCCCGTCGTCGACGACCGACGCCTCCAGCCGCTCCGGGGCACCGGACCGCACACCGATCCGCACCTCGACCCGGCCGACCCCGATGGCGTGCTTGCGCACGTTGGTCAGCGACTCCCGCACCACCCGGTGGACGGTGGTGATGATGCCGGGCGGCAGCGGCCGGTCGGCGAGTTCCGTGGCTAGGGTCAGCTCGGCGGGCGGCCCCACCTCGGAGAACTCCTCGGTGAGCTCACGCAGACCGCGCAGCCCCGCCGGATCGCCCGTGGGCCGGGTCGCGGCGGAGGCGGTGGTGTGGTCCCGCAGGCTGGAGACCATGGCGCGCATCGACCCCAGCGCCTGGGATCCGGCCCGCTCGATCTGGGCGAGCATCCGGTCCAGATCCTCCGGGGACTGGGTGTGACCGGCCGCGGCCGTGAAGCGCGCGGCCTTGGTCTGCGCGACGATCGCCGTCACGTGGTGGGCCACGAAATCGTGCAACTCCCTTGCGTGTTCAAGGCGTTGGCCCTGCCGGACGGCTTCGCGATCCCGCTCCCGCAGCGTGTCGTACAGGCGCAGGCACAGCCCCACCATCACCATGAACGGCACGGCGCAGACCGCGATGACGGCGATCAGATTCAGGAGGTTGCCGTCCCACACCGCGATCCGCAGGGGAAGAACCACGGCGGCGAGTGCGGATCCCGCGACCGGACCGGCCGCTCGCAGGGGCCGGCAGCGCCGCACTGCGCGGGTGATGAGCAGCAGCAGCACACCCAGCTCCACCAGGCCCGGGGTGTTCGGAGGACGCTGGGAGAGCTGCGCCTCCACCAGGGTCAGCGCGCAGGAGACGGCCGCCGCGCCGATGGCGTAGCGCGCGAAGAGGCGTTCCGGCACGGCGAACGCGGCCAGGCACAGCACCCCGGACACCATCGTCGCCGCGGCCATCGGCGGATTCGGCGCGTTCAGCCCCTCCAGGACCACGAGGACGACCAGACTGACGCCGACCAGGCCCAGCCACGCGTGCCGGAAACGGAATCGGGACCGGAAGCGGGACCGGAACTCGGAGATCATGGCAGGTCACGCTACGGCCCGGCCGCCGTCGCCACATCAGACTTTCGGCCGAGGAAGCCGGGGAAGGGGCGCGGATCGCTTCGGCATTCCGGTGGATCCGCCACGCCGCGCCCTCGCGAAGGATGGCATCCGGGGCGACCGGAGAGCGCTCGAGCGCGATGCGCCACGCCCCTTCCGACCGTTCCCCTTCCGAAGGCCGTCGATGTTCCGCACCGCCCTGCGCACCCTCCGATCCCATCGGCTCCGTTTCGCGATGCCCGCCCTCGCCGTCGTGCTCGGCGTGGCCTTCGTGACCGGGTCGCTGCTCTACGGCGACTCCGTCCAAGCGGCCGTGAACCGCGCACACTCCAACTCCCAGCCCGATGCGTCCGTCTCGATCACCGCGGACTCCCCTTCCGCGGACCCCTCCGAAGCACACCCGCTCGATGACACGCTTCTGCGGCGGCTGCGGGCGCTGCCGTCGGCGGCCGCGGCGCGCGGTGTGGTGGAGGGCCGCTCGTTCCTCGTCGGCTCCGACGGCACTCTGGTGGGCGATCTGTACCAGGCCGCGGGCGTCAACTACGTGCCCGACGACGGCGGCAAGGACGTCCGCTATCCGCTCACCGCGGGCCACGGCCCCCGTAGCGCCACCGAGATCGCCGTCGACCGGCGGACCGCCGAGCGCGCCGGGTACCGGGTGGGGGCGAGGGTGCGCATCGTCGTGGGCGGCACGGCCCGCGACGCCCGGCTGGTCGGCGTCTTCACCGTCCATGACAGCCGTGTGGACTCCGGCGGTACGCTCACCGCCTTCGACACCGCCACCGCACAACGGCACTTCGCCCCGGCGCCGAACGGCTACTCGGCGATCACCCTGACGGCTGCCGACGGCACATCGGATGCCCAACTCGCGCAGCAGGCACAGAAGTTGCTGCCGTCCGGGCTGCGGGCGGTCACCCGCGCGGATCTGGAATCCGATGCCGCCTCCGAGGAGGACTCGGACAAGCTCACCACACTGCTGCTGAGCTTCGCCGGCGTCGCCCTCTTCGTCTCCACCTTCCTGGTCGCCAACACCTTCACCATGCTCAGCGCGGCCCGTGCCCGGGAACACGCGCTGCTGCGGGCGGTCGGCGCCACCAGGAACCACGTGATGCGGATGGTCCTGGCCGAGGCCGCCATGGTCGGCACGGCCGCCTCGGCCATCGGTTACGGGCTGGGCATCAGTGCCGCGCACCTGCTGGGCAGCCTGTTCGACGCCTCCGGCGCGGGGAGTGCCACCGTGCGGGCGCTGTCGGCCAAGCCCCTCATCGCGGCCTTCGCCGTCGGCATCGGCGTCACCGTCCTCGCCGCCTACGTCCCGGCCCGCCGGGCTGCGGCCGTACCGCCCGTGGCGGCACTGCGGACCGTCCAGCCGTCCTCCGCCGCCTCGCTGCGCCGCCGCAACACCATCGGGCTGCTCGTCACCGCGTGCGGAGCGCTGCTGGTCGCCGCCGCCGTCGGCGAGCCGGACCTCCTCTTCGGTGCCGTGCCCCTGCTGCTGGTCGGCCTGATCGTCCTCACCCCGCTGCTCGCCCTGGGCGTCACCGGGCTGCTGCGCTCCCCGCTGACCCGGCTGGCGGGCATCCGGGGCAAGCTGGCGGTGGAGAACGCCCGCCGCAATCCACGGCGTACGGCGGCCACGGCGACCACCCTGATGGTCGGTCTGGCGATGGTCACCGCCGTCACCGTGGTCGTCGCCTCCGTGAACCGCTTCGACGAGCAGGAGGCGGACAGCTCCATGACCTCGGACCTGCGCATCACGGCCGTCGACTTCGGGGAGATCGGCGAGGACACGGCGGCCCGGGTGGGGCGGCTCGCCGACGCCGAGGCCGTCACGCCCGTCATCCACACCTACCTCGACGTCCCCCATAAAACGTCCCTGGAGGTCACCGCGGTCGACCCCGCCGCGGTGGAACGCGCCGCGTCGCTGTCCGTCCGCGAGGGGTCGCTGGACCGCCTCGGCCATGGCATCGCCCTCACCGAGGAGCTGGCCGCCGCCCACGGCTGGCGGCTCGGCTCCCGCGTCAGCGGCACCTTCACCGGCGCGAGCGCGCGTACGCCGGGCACCCCGACGAGCCTGCCCGTCGTGGCGATCTACGACGGCCCGGACGATGTGACCCCCGCCCTCGTCTCCGATCGCGCCCTGCCGCGTCCGGCCGGCGCCGAGGACCGGCCGAGCATCGCTTCGGTCCTGGTCAAGGCCGCTCCCGGCCGTACCGCCGCGCTCCGGGAGGAGATCCGGCGCACCCTGGACAACCCGGCGCTGCTCGTCCAGGACCACGCCGACGCGCGGGCCGCCGCCACCGCGCGGACCGCGCCGTTCCTCAACATCATGTACGCCATGCTCAGCGTCACCGTGCTGATCGGCGCCCTCGGGGTGGTCAACACCATGGGCATGGCCGTGTTCGAGCGGGTGCGGGAGATCGGACTTCTGCGGGCCATCGGGCTGGACGGCGCCGGCGTGGGATCGGTGCTGCGCCTGGAGTCGGTGACCATCTCGCTCTTCGGCTCCGCGCTCGGTGTCGTCGCCGGTACGGCCATCGGCGCGGCGGCCGTCCTCGGCCAGGAGGTCGTTCCGCTCGTCATCCCCTGGGACCGGGCGGCCCTCTTCTTCCTCGCGAGCGCCGCGATCGGTGTTCTCGCCTCGCTCTGGCCGGGGCGTCAGGCCGCCCGCCTCCCGATGCTGGAGGCCATCGGCGCGGACACCGAATGACCGGCGCGGCGGCGGGCGCCGAGGACGCGGGGTGAGCGGTCAGGCGGCGTCGATCAGGGCCAGGTCCGGGGGGACCAGTGTGGTCGACATCATCAGGGCCCGGATGAGGTGGTCGTTGAGCGCGTTGCCGACCGGCTCACCGACCTCCTCGCGGGTCAGCCAGGGCACTCCGTCCCGGGACAGCATCATGCGGACCCGGTTGACCAGGTGCTCGACGCGCTTTTCCCGCCAGCCCTCGCCGGGGCGCAACTCCGCGAGCTGGGCGGCCGTCTGCTTCCAGGTGAGGGGCTGTGGCCGGGGTTCGTGGAGCAGATACCGCTGGCCGAGGACGATGAGCGCGAGCTTCTCCTCGTCGGTGAGCACCCACACCCGAGGCGGGCGGGTGACCTCCCCGGGCAGGGCTACGGGCCGCTCGGCCTCGGGGCCGCTGACGAAGACCTCCAGCAGATGCTCACGGTCGCGCGAGCCGCGGACGAACAGCGGGGTGTAGCCGCTTTCGAGGGGCAGTGGCTCCTCGCCCGTGAAAAGCAGCCGGGTCGGGAAGCGGAGGGGCAGCCGGCCGCTGTTGGCGACCCACCAGCGGCCGTGGCGGTGGGTCAGTCTGCCCTGGCAGCGGCTGACCTGGGGGTCGTCCTCGCCCACGCAGACGTGCACCTCGGGGCGGTTCCGTCCGAAGAGCAGCTCACGGCCGTCGCCGGGGCCCAGGGTCATGCCACCGGTCAGCGCGAGGGCGAAGGCGGTGCCCGGCACCGGCGCGGTCACACCGCGGGCCAGGCTGCCGTGTGCGGCGGGCAGGGGGCGGCCGCCCGCGGCGGGCCGGCCGGTGGCGGGGTGGCGGGCGGCGGGGGCCCGGCCGGTGGTACGGCGGTCGCTGCCGGGAGGTGTGGTCATGAGCTCGGGAGTTTCTTCGCGGCCGTGGCGGCGAGCGCCTTGGCGGTCTGGCAGAGCTTTGCGGTGGGCTTCGGCCCGTAGACGTTCAACGACATCAACTCGACGGTGTCGTCACCGAGGTAGTTGCGGTATGAGCGGTGCAGCATCCGGACGAGGCATGAGTCGTCGTCCCACTCCTCCGGGGACACGGAGCTCAACTTCCCGTCGATCTCCGCCCGTTGCCCGTCCTCCGGGGAGAAATCATTGTCCCGGGTGAACTCCAGCTCCACTCCGGCGTCGTCCGAGCCGTCCGCCCACTCGCACCGCCAGTCCCCGAAGCCCGGGTCGCGGTCCTTCACCCGGACATCGGCGATCCGCTGGAGTTCGTCGCCGTCCAGCAGCCGGCATGCGTGTTCGCGGACCAGGGAGCTCGCGACCGGCTGCCCCGAGCGCCGGGGAACCTGGCCGCGGTCCAGCACACTGATCGCGTAGTCGGTGGCGGCGTCGCCCAGTTGGCACGGGTCGGGCGCCGGGGTGTCCAGCCGCTCGGTGATGATCCAGATCTGCATCCGGTCGGCGGAGGCGATGTTCCGCACGCACTCGTCCCCCTCGCGCTGGAACGCGCCGACGGTGACGTTGCCAATCCTTCGGGTGGGCGCGTCGCCGCCCGGCTCCGGCGGGTCGGCGTCAAAGCTGAGCTGGACGTCGGCGATGTCATCGCCGCTTTCGCCGTGCAGCAGGACATCGCATCGATCGACCTCGCCGTAGTCCGGGTCGATGACGGTCTCGCCGAAGCGGCTGAGCGATGCGGCGTTGAGCAGCTTGCAGGGGTCGGCCGTCCGTGCGTCGCCCACGGTACCGGCCCGTCCCGCCTGTGACAGCGAGTCGGCCGTGCCGGACGCGCCACGCCCGCCGTCCTGCCCGGACCGGCCGCTCTCGTCCGAGTGCCCGCCGCCCCAGGGGCCGAAGAGGGCGGCCCAGGCAACCAGGGCCGCGGCGGTGCCCACCGCGGTCGCGGTGATCACCACCCGGCGGCTCGGGCGGCGCCACGCCCCTCGGACCGACGGCGGCAGCAGCCGCATCGTGAAAGGGGTGCGGTGAAGCGTGTCGACGTCGTGCGGGTCCTCGTGGGTGTCCTCGATGTGTTCGAGATGGGGGGACGACGGGGCGACCCGCCGCAGCAGCCGTGCGGCCTGATCGGCGGCGGGGCGCCGCTTCGGCTCCACGTTCAGCAGCGCGGTGAGCGGGTCAACCAGCGGACCGGCCCGGTGCGGGGTCTCGATATAGCCCTCGATGGCCCGCGCCACATAGGCCATGGGGTGCGATGCCTCGCCGTACGGGGACCGTCCCTCGATCACCGCGTAGAGCGTCGCGCCCAGGGAGAAGACATCGGACTTCCGGTCGGCCGCGTCTCCCCTGGCCACCTCGGGCGGCAGATACGGCGGTTTGCCGCGCACCCCGCCCGTCCGGGTCATGGTGGCCTCGCTCCACAGCGCCCGGGAGATGCCGAAGTCGGTCAGCTTGGCGACGCCGTCCTCGGTGATCAGGACGTTCTCCGGGGTGACATCGCCATGCACCACGCCCTCGGCATGCGACTTCGCCAGCGCGGTGGCGATCTGGCAGCCGATGGCGCCCGCCTCCTCGGGGGTGAGCGCACCACGGTCGCGCACCATGTCGGCGAGGCTGCCCCCGGACACATATTCCATGACGATCCAGCAGACCTCGGCCTCTTCCACGAAGTCGAACACCGAGACGATATGCGGATGGTGCAGCCGTGCGGCGTTGCGTGCCTCGTTGGTGAGTCGCAGCGCCGCGCGGTCGTCGTCCGGACGGGCACACTTCACCGCGACCTGGCGGTCCAGCAGCTCATCGTGGGCCCGCCAGACGACGCCCATTCCGCCTCTCCCGATGGGCTCCTGGAGGAGATATCGGTCGGCGACCCTGTCACCGGCCTCCGCCATCACCCGCACCCCCGCTACCCCGTTTCATCGCGCGAATCACGTTCCCGTGTCGCCACGGAGAGTACTTGGCCCTGACGTCAGTGGGTAGCGCTTCCGGTCGATAGCCCCCGGAAAGAGGGAAGCCTCCGGCGCACGACGGTCGGTTCCCCGAGCCGACAGCCGGTGTTGGACGGCGTGAAATGGGCCGTCTCATTCGGCTTACGGCACGATTTCCTCCTTGACCACAATGTGGCCGGAGTCCGGGTTGAGCACGCCGCCGAGCCGGGCGTACGCCCCGTCGGTCAGGTCGAGGCACTTGGGCACCGACGGGGTCCACGCGAAGGTGCCGCGGTCGTTGACGCGCACGACCAGCGACGCGTTGTTCGCGACGTTGGTGACCTTCACCCTGGTCCCGAACGGCAGCTGCGGATCGCGGCTCAGAGAAGTCGCCGCGGTGTCCGCGTTGTTGTCGAAGAGCTCGCCACTGGCGGTGTAGGCGCCGGGGGGTATGTAGCCGTAGTGCGTCGCCCAGCAGTTCTCACCGGCCGGCGGGGTGTCGCTGGTCGCGGCGGTGCTCGCCGGGGCGGCACCCAGCACGGCGGTCAGGGCGACGGCGGCGGCCGCCACCCGGCCGATCAGCGTTCCCTTGCGCATGGCGGAGAACCTCACTTCGGGTTGTCGTGGTGTGGTGTGAGCGCGGGTGGGCCGTTCGTCAGCCGGCCGCACGGTAGGCGACGCCCGCCTGGTTGGGCGTCGCGCCGTTGTAGAGACCGGTGCCGCCGCGATCGGCGGACAGCGTGAACCACGCGTACCGTTCGACGAAGGACAGTCCCTGGAGCATGGCGGTGGACTTGGTCACGAAGGCGGCCTGCTGGCCCGGGGTCGGATACCTCGGCGTACCGGTCGAGAAGTCGATCAGCGCGTATTCGGTGAGCCAGATCGGCTTCTTGTAGCGGTCGTATGTGGCCTGGAGATAGCTCCGCAGCTGGTCGGTCGCGCGGGTGGGGTCGAAGTCCGCGCCGTACCAGTGCAGCGGGATGAAGTCGACCGTGTGGCCGCGGTCGGCGGCGCCCTTCATGAAGCGGTCGAGCCAGCCACCGGCGACGTCACCGCCGTAGGCCACGGCGGGGGCACCGAGCCGCATACCGGTCGACTGCAGCCGGGGCCACAGGTCGAGGGCCTGCTCCACGGTCATGTTCGCCTGGCCGGCCATGTCCGGCTCATTGAATCCGAGCAGGGTCGTGCCCTCGCTTTTCGCCCGGTCCAGCTCCGCGTCGGTCACCGAGCCCGGACCCCAGATCATGGGCACGAACTCGACACCGGCCGGGGCGTTGATCTGTTCCCGGCCGGAGGCCCAGGTGTAGAACCAGCCGACCTTGGCGTCGGACATCGCGGCGGTGACCCCGTTGAAGTTCCAGGCGCTGACGCCCTTCTTCTGCGCCGCGGCGGTGGCCGCGCCGGTGGCGCCCGCCTGACTGCCCGCGGTCAGCAGAGTCAGCACCGCCAGCAGTACGGCCAGAACGCGTGTCCCGCGCATCCTGTGCACGTCGTCTCTCCCTTCCTCATCCGGTCTTGGGGTGAAGCGGCGGACCGGCCGGTCAGGCGGCGCTGTGGAAGGTGACGGTGAAACCACTGCACTGGGCGCACTGCTGCATCACCTGGTTGCCCGGCTCCTGGTCCTGCTTGGACCAGCCGTACGCCTTGGGGCAATGGGCGGCGATCATGTCGCTGTAGGGCGTCTTGGCGTCCCGGTTGGGGCTGGTGCACAGCATCGGCTTGCCGTCCGGCCAGCGCGTCAGATTGTCGGGCGGACACAGCGGGAGCAGGTTCTCCGAGCAGCCCATGGTGCCGCATCCTCCGCCGCCCGTGGCGTTCTTCGGGGCGATGGTGACCGGCTGCGAGAAGGCGTTGACGTAACTGACGTTGTACCAGGGAGCGAGCGTGTCCTTGGTGTCGAAATTGAACTCCGCGAGGCTGGTGGGCTGTTCGCTCCGCTCGCAGTGGTCGGCGAACGTGCCGCAGTCTCCCACCAGGCAGTGGAAGGTGCTGCCCGATGTCCCGGTGCATCCCTGACGGGCGAAGAACTTGCCACGCCAGTGGCCGGGTTCCGCCGTTTCGGGAATCGTCACCGTGCCCGACTGTCCGGGCTCCAGGGTGGGTAACGTGGCGAACGGCTTGGATCCGTCGTTGTTGACATCACTGCCGATCCATACGGTCTTCCCGGTGTCGTTGACGAACGTGACCGTGTGATCGACCGCCGAGGCTACGGCCGGTGCGGCGCGGGACGGCAGGTCCCCGCCGGTGCCGGGGGTGGCGGCCGCGCTGGTCCCGGATTGGGGGCTCAGGGCCACCAGGACCGCGATGGCCGCGGCGGCCAGGGCGGTCATGACTTTCCGCATGGTGTCTCTTTCGCCGTTGTCACGATCATGACAATCTTGACGCACGAGAACTCTCCGAGATCCGGCCTCAGATGAGGACATCCACGTGAGGGCACCCGCCCGGGGACATCCGCCCGAAGGCACGCGCCAGAGCTGACGGTCCCCCATGACAGCGCCCCGAGCCATATATGTCAATGGTCTGGACCAAAACCAGCCGCACCCGGCCCCGGATCAGGCTAGCGGGTGGCCGTACCGCGCCTGGAGAGACGTGAGGTCGGGCTCGCCGAACCGCTCACGCAGGAGGTGGAACGCATCGACCTTGTCGCTGCCGAATCTCCGCACATAGGTGGCGTAGGAGTCGGCGGTCAGGAACTTCGGTGGCGAGGTCTTGCTGTGAAACTTGTCCGCGTACATCACCAGTTGCTCCTCGGTGGTGTCGGCCGTGTAGTCGGCCGGAGGGAGAGCCAGCTTCTGTGCGCGGATGTCGTCCCGGGTGATGCCGACGCCCGTGTGGTGGGAGCAGAAGCGGCACAGGGGCTCCGGAAAGCCTTCCTGGCGGAGGATCTCGTGGCCGAGGACTCCGTGGCGGATGTAGTTGCCCTCGTCGAGCCGGCCCGTGGGGTCGTAGAGCCGATACACACCGATGTCGTGAAGCAGCGCCCCCGCGCGGACGAGGGAGGCGTCGAGCCGTAGCCCGGCGCGCGCCATGAGCTGCTCCGCGATGTGGCAGACGATCTCGCAGTGGGTGTACACGAGGTCCAGGGCCCCACGCGTCGGCGCGTACTTCTCGTGCAGCGCACGCACCTCGTCGACGGTCGGCAGAATCACCGCCGCAGCGTAACAATCACGACGGGCGCGCACGGCGGACGGCCGTGGTCAGGTGGTCGGCTTCACCCCACGCCGCTGGGGCGGAACTGGATGCTGATCCGTGGGCCGGTGGCGCGGGAGGATTTGGGGATCGCGTGTTCCCAGGTCCGCTGGCAGGAGCCGCCCATCACCAGCAGATCGCCGTGGCCGAGCGGCCGCCGCATGGCGCTGCCGCCACCACGCGGGCGGAGCAGCAGGTCCCGGGGCGCACCCACGGACAGGATGGCGACCATGGTGTCCTCGGTCCTGCCGCGGCCGATGCGGTCGCCGTGCCAGGCCACGCTGTCCCGGCCGTCGCGGTAGTAGCACAGCCCGGCCGTGGTGAAGGGCTCCCCCAGCTCGGCGGCGTAGTACGTGGAGAGCGCCTCCCGGGCCTCGGACAGGACGGGGTGCGGCAGCGGGTCCTCGGCGCCGTAGAACGCGAGCAGCCGTGGGACGTCCACCACCTGCTCGTACATGTGCCGCCGCTCGGCCTTCCAGGGGACCTCGGCGACGAGACGGGAGAACAGGTCGTCCGCTCCCCTCAGCCACCCGGGCAGCAGATCGATCCAGGCCCCGGACCCGAGCTCGGTCCTGCGCGTCCCGCGCAGCGAGCGGAGACCGATGTCGTCGGTCTGGTCGAAGAGCGAGCCCTGGAGATACGCACCCATATGCGCAGCGTACTCGTGTAATCGAGCAAACGTTCTACAGGTGGATGCGGAGGACCCGGCCGTGGCTCCTTCGGCGGTGACACCGCAGGTCAGCGACCGGTCGCCGCCCCTGCACCGGCCCGCCGCACGACACCTCCCGACGTCGTCACCATCGTTCGAGCCGTCGCGGGACACTGGGACCCTGACACGTTCCCTCCCATGTCGGCCGGGGGTCGGTCCATGACCATGCGCACACCACGACGCACACCGCCTCCGCTCGCCCCGGCGCCGCCACCTCCGGGGCTGGGGCTCCGGACCTGGGCCGAGGTGCCGCGCCTGTGCGGGCAGCTCTTGGTGGTGACGGGCCGCGATCGGAATGCGCCGGTGGCCACGGCGGTGCTGTACGAGCGCGCCGGGGCCGGCTGGCGGGCCGGGGCGAGCCGGCCGGCGCACAACGCGCTCAACGGCTGGACGGACCACCACCGGGAAGGCGATCTGCGCTCCCCCATCGGCGTCTACACCCTCACGGACGCCGGCGGACGGCTCCCCGACCCCGGAACACGGCTGCCCTACGACCGGTCGGCCGAGTTCACCGCGGGCGGCACGGGCTTCGAAGGCGAGCCCCTGTCCGGCTCGTTCGACTACGTGGTCGCCATCGACTACAACCGCCGGTCCGGCACATCCCCCCTGGACCGGGCCCGCCCCCTCGGCCCGGACCGGGGCGGCGGCATCTGGCTGCACGTCGACCACGGCGGCCCCACACGCGGCTGTGTCAGCCTCGGGGAGGGCCCCATGAAGGAGCTGCTCCGGGCGCTGGACCCGGCCCGTGAGCCCGTCGTCGCCATGGGGGACCCGGCGTCACTGGAACGCTGAGCGCCGGGCCGTGCACGGCGGAGCACCGGTGCGGTGACCACGGCAGCGGATCACTCCGGGAAGCCGCTGCGGTGGGCACGGCGGGTCAGCGGATGGTTGATGGCCTCCACCAGCCAGTCCAGGTCGGACTGCTGGGCCCGTACCGGGTTGCGCAGGGTGCCGACCCCTTCGATGGAAATCTCCACGACGTCCCCGGCGTGGAGTGTGAAGTCGAGCGCGGGCACGATGCCGGTGCCGGTGGACAGCACGGCGCCGTCGGGGAAGGGCTGGGAGCGCCACAAGTGGTCCACCAGCCCCTGCGGGGTGCGGTGGAACGCGGCGGTGGAGGTGGACGCCCGGTAGGCCGCCTCGCCGTCGCGCCATACCGCCATGGTGATGTCCAGCGCGTCGGGCGCGTCGATCTCCCACGCGGGCACGATGGCCGAGGACACGGCGGCGCTTCCGGCGTAGATCTTGGCCTGGGGGAGGTAGAGCGGGTTCTCGCCCTCGATGGACCGTGAGCTGACGTCGTCGGCGACGAGATAGCCGACGGTCTCGCCGTACCGGTTGAGCACCAGCGCCAGTTCGGGCTCGGGGACGTTCAGCGCGGAGTCGTCCCGTACGGCGATCGGCTCGCCGTCGGTCACCACCCGCCAAGGCGGCGATTTGAAGAACAGCTCGGGGCGCTCGGCGTCGTAGATCCGCTCGTACACCGACTGCTCGGTGCTCTCCTCCACCCTGGCCTCGCGCGAGCGTTCATACGTCACCCCCGCGGCCCACAGTTCCATCAGCCCGTCCAGCGGTGGCAGCGGCAGGACGTCCGGCTCATGGACGGCCGCCGGTCCGGCGACGGTGTTCTCCACCAGGGCCCGCAGCTCCGCCACGGACAGCCGCAGCAGCTCGGCGATGAGCGGCGCTCCGGGGAAGGCCCGTACCCCGCCGGTGTCGTCGGCCACTCCGGTCCGGACGGTCCCGGCGTCATCGGCGAAGCGCACGATGCGTGTCATCTGTCGTCCTCTCCTCTCGTGACGGTGCAGTCAGTCCTCCTACCCAGCGGAGGGCGGTGGCCGCGCACACACCGGCCGCCACGATGACGGGGACCGGGGGCAGCAGCACCCCGCCGAGCAGGCCGACGACGGTCAGCACCAGGGCGAGCCGCAGCGACCCGCGCCAGTCGCCACTGAGGTCCGAGATGCTGGAATGCCGCAAGGTCCTGGAGCCGGGCGCCACCGCACTGGCCGCGACCCGCATCGACGAGGCCACCTCCGCATCTGGCGCGCCCTGGTCAAGTCCGATGTGCTGTCCTGGACCCAGCAGCAGCACATGGACATCTACACCGCGCTCCGGGCCCATCACAGCCTGGCCGCGTTCACCGCGGCCAGTCGGCATGTGGGCGATGTGGAGCTGTGGGTCCGCGACCGGCTGGACGCGGTGCGCGACCGCCGCTGACCGGCGGGCCCGAGTGGCATGGGCACCGGCCGCAAGGGGGCACACCATGCCCCGCCGGGTCAGATGTCGCGCCGTGCGAGGAAGCCCAGCAGGGTGCGCAGCTCCGCGTTCGCGCGAGGCACGAGCGGCAGACCGTCCAGGCACCTCTCCACGGCGGCGATGTGACGGTCGGCCTCCACCAGGGCCGCGGAGCGGCCACCGGCCTGCTCGATCAGATCGGCCGCCCGGCGCGTGGTGGCGTCGTCCGGGGTGTCCGGGGACTCCTCCAGGAGCGTGGCCAGTTGCCCGGCGGCCGAGGCACCGGGGCCGCGGGCGCTCAGGGCGGCGAGCACGGGGAAGGTCTTCTTGCGCTGCCGCAGATCGCGGTGGACGGGTTTGCCGGTGACCGCGGGGTCGCCCCAGATGCCCAGCAGGTCGTCCGCCACCTGGAACGCCACGCCCATATGCCGTCCGGCCCGGTCCAGCGCGGTCGCGGTGCTCTCCGGAGCCCCGGCGAGCGCGGCGCCCAAGGCGGCGGCGCAGCCGAGCAGCGCGCCGGTCTTGTGCTCGGCCATCCTGCGGTACTCATCCGACCCCACCGCCGTAGCTCCCGTCCAGGGGCGCGACTCGAAGAGCAGGTCATCCGCCTGGCCGCGGACGAGGTCGCCGAGGGCCACGCTCAGGCGCCGCACCGCGGCCGCGGCTCCGGCGCCGGGTACGGCGGCCAGCGCCTCCACGGCCAGCGCGAACAGGGCGTCACCGGCGAGCACGGCCGGGCCGGTCCCATACGCCTTCCACACAGTGGGGCGGGTGCGGCGGGTCTGGTCGCCGTCCATGATGTCGTCGTGCAGCAGCGAGAAGGTGTGCACCAGCTCCACCGCCACCGCTCCGGCCACCGCCGCCTCGCCGGATGCCCCGGCCGCCTCCGCGCACAGCACGGCCAGGGCCTGCCGCACGCCCTTGCCGCCGGCTCCCTCGGCGGGCGTACCGCCCACATCGCACCAGCCGAAGGAGTACGCGGCCATCTCGCCGACCCATGGGTGCAGCCGGCCGACCGTCTCGGCCAGCGCCGGGCGCACCAACTCCCGGCAGCGGCCCAGGATTTCGCCCGCGGTCGCGATGGGCTCGCCTGCGGTCGCGGTGGTCCGGTCCGCGGTCTGGTGCGCGGTCGCGGTGGTCTCGTATGCCCCGAGGAGCACGGGGAACGCCGTCGTCACAGTGCCACCTCCATGACCTCCGCGAGGCCGAACTCCTCCCGGGCACGGTCCACCATCCGGCGGGCGTGCCGCAGCCCGATCCGCTCCAGCACACCGGCCAGTTCGGACAGGTCCTCGTCGGTCCGGGCTCGGTCGCGGCCCAGTCGGGCCAGGGACTTGATGAGCCCGAGCCGGGCGAGACCCTCGCCGCGTGGCTCGCTCATGTCGCGGAACTCCTCCAGGGCCTGCTCGTACATCGCGCGGGCCTCCTCGTAACGGCCCGCGCGATAGAACACATTGCCGCGCATCTTGTGGTTGTACGCGAGCGCGCTCACCAGGTTCATCTCGCGGCAGGTCAGTTCGGCCCCGGAGAGCAGCTCCAGTGCGCGCTCCACGTCCCCGTCGCGTACGGAGACAATGTCGGCCATGCCCCGCAGCGCCCACGCGTGTCCGCGCCGGTCATCGGCGCCCGCGGCTATCTCCGCGGCCTCCTGGAACATCGCGTAGGCCGAGTCGTACGACCCGGTGTTGCGGTGCATCTGGGCGATGCCCTCCAGCGCCCATACGGTGTGCCGCGCCTCGCCGCGCTTCCGTGCCTCGGCGAGGAGCCGCTCGTGCAGCGCGCCCACGGCCTCGTAGTCACCCTGGATGCGGCCGGTCTCCGCCATCCCGGCCAGCGAGTAGCCACGGACGACGATGTCCCCGCCGCGTTCGCCGAATTCGGCCGCGAGTCCGAGCAGCCGCCACGCCAGCGCCAGCGCGCCCCGCTGCCGGGCGAGCGTGCCTCCGCTCCACAGCGCCCACGCCATCGCTCCGACGTCCCCCGCCGCACGGGCCGCCCGGTAACTGGCCTTCCACTCGCGGTCGGCCTCGCCCACCTGCCCCAGCCTCCGGTGCGCCTCGGCGACCGCGAGCCCCGCGCGGGCCGCCTCGCCCGGGGAGCCGCCCCGCTCGGCCGCCCGCAACTGTTCGGTGCCCGCCGCCAGCACGTCGACCAGCGAGGAGTTCACGGACAGGGTGGTGAGGGAGCCCTGGTACTCAGGAGCGAATGCTTTGCCGTACATGGATGCCTTTCCGTCTGTTGTTCCCAGGAGCACGCGGCTGTCCGCTATACACCGAGTGCATACATGGAGTGCATACACCGTGAGTATGCACTCCATGTATACATGCCGTGTATAGGTGACAGGAAACCGGCCCTGCCAAGGTCACCGGTGCTGTGCGTCCGTTGCCGATCTAGACGCGATCGAGGCCGGGGAGGTTTACCGACCGGCTCCGCGGGTGGCAAAAAACTTATGGACCGGGCTCGGCACTCCCGCCCGATCCGGCAGGTCCCCGACGGAAAGGCAGAAACCACCCATGATCAGCCAGTGGCAGCTGCGCGCCGCCTTCGCGGCACGGCTCTCCGACATGTACGGCCGGGAAGTCCCCGCGTACACCACGCTCGTGGACGTCTCGCGCGAGGTCAACGAGGACGTGCTGCGCGCACGGGGCGCCGACGCCGAGCGTCTGGGGTCCATCGGCCGGGTGACCGCCGAACGCCACGGCGCCATCCGGGTCGGAACACCTCAGGAGCTGGGGCAGGTGGCCCGCGTCTTCGGCGCGCTGGGCATGCACCCGGTCGGCTTCTACGATCTGCGCGAGGCCGCCGCCAGCGCGGTCCCCGTGGTCTCGACCGCCTTCCGCCCGGTGGACGGGGAGGAGCTGGCGCGCAACCCCTTCCGCGTCTTCACCTCCCTCCTCACCACCGCCGACCCGCGGTTCTTCGACGCCGATCTGCGCTCCCGGCTGGAAACCTTCCTGGCCGGCCGCGAGCTGTTCCCGCCGGAGCTGCTCGCCCTGGCCGACCGCGCGGCGGCCGAGCACGGACTGCCCGAGGAGGACGCCGAGCGCTTCCTCCACCTCGCCGTGTCCGCCTTCGAGTTGTCACCCGAGCCGGTGGACAAGGTCTGGTACGAGACCCTGGAGAGGATCTCCGCCGTCGCCGCGGACATCGGCGGCGTCGGCAGCACCCACATCAACCACCTCACTCCGCGCGTCCTGGACATCGACGAGCTCTACCGGCGGATGACCGACCGCGGCATCCAGATGATCGACACCATTCAGGGGCCACCGGCCTGGAAGGGCCCCGACGTCCTGCTGCGCCAGACCTCCTTCCGCGCCCTCGACGAACCCCGCGCGATGCGCCTCGCGGACGGCAGTGTCACCACCGGCGCCCTGCGGGTGCGCTTCGGCGAGGTCGAGGCCCGCGGTATCGCCCTCACCCACGACGGCCGCGCCCTGTACGACCGGCTGCTCACCCTCGTCGACCATGAAGTGGCCCGCCACCCGGGGGTGCACCGGGGCGAACTGGCGCGCGGCGTATGGGAGGAGCATCTGCCCCACACCGAACGGGAGCTGGCCGCCCGGGGGTTGGGCTGGTTCACCTACCACGTGGTACCGGACCGCCCGCGCGACGGCAGCCGTCCGCCCACCACCATCGGCGAACTGCTGGAGCGGGGCTGGGCGCGGGCCGAGCCCAGCGTCTACGAGGACTTCCTGCCCCGCTCCGCCGCCGGCATCTTCCAGTCCAACCTCAGCGGCGAGGGCGTACGGGACAACGGCCAGGAGGGCACCGCCCACGACGCCGCATGGCTCTCCGGCGCCATCGGCCGCGATGTCCTGGACCCCTTCGCGCTCTACGAGCGGCAGCAGAGCGGCTCCCTCGCGCGGGTCGCCCGCGAGCTGGGGCTCGACGGCGTCCCAGGCTGATCCGTCACCGTCCGCCTGTCGCCACCTCGCGTTCGATCCAACGGCAGATCACCCCCACCACGTACGCCCGCTCCGCACGGCTCAGTTCCCGCCCCTTGGGGATCCGGTGCCAGCGCTCGAGGCAGGTACGGCAGCAGGTGGCGGTCGCGTGCTGGGCGACGAACACGGGGTGGCCCCGGTAGGGCGTCTGCTTGCCGTCCTTGTACGGCTCGGCGGGGGCCAGCCGCTTGGCGATCAGGTCGTACGCGTGCCAGCGCATCGTCGACGGGCCACTCAGCTCGGCCGTGGCCCGATCACGACCGCGCAGATGGAACTTCGCACGGAAGGGATGGCGCGCGATGGCCTCCAGCCGCTGGTCGAGCGATTCAGGCACCGGGGCGGGCGAGTCGGGCATCGGGTCGGACGGGTCGGGCGTCGGGTCGGACGGGTCGGGCGTCGGGTCGGACATAGAAAGCTCCCGGAGACGGCAAAAGCCCCTTTCGATCGTAAGACGGCCCGCCCACGACGCCGTGGACGGGGCCCTGGACGGGTGCCGGACCTTGCGCCCCCGCCGGGCCAAGGGCACTGTGACGGCCATGGTGGACACACAGTTCTCCGATCGTCGGCTGGCCGCGCTGTACGACCTGTTCTGCCCCTGGGACGAGCGCGGCGATTTCACGTTCTACCTGCCCCTGGTGATGTCCGCCCGATCCGTTCTGGACGTGGGGTGCGGAACGGGCGCGCTGCTGCGCAGGGCGCGGGAGGACGGGCATGAGGGGCGGTTGTGCGGGCTGGATCCCGGGGTGGGGATGCTGGAGGTGGCGCGGGCGTGCCCGGATGTGGAGTGGGTGCTCGGTGACCTGGCCTCGGTGCCGGGGTGGAGCCGCGCGTTCGATCTGGTGGTGATGACCGGCCACGCCTTCCAGGGGCTTCTCGGCGACGACGAGTTGCGCGATGCGCTGGCCGCGATCGCCACGGCACTGACCGACGACGGCCGCTTTGTGTTCGAGACCCGCAATCCGCTGGTGCGGGAGTGGGCGGACTGGGACGTGCGGTACTCGGGCGAGGTGGTGGACTCCACCGGGGCCGTGGTGCGGTGTGTGTGCGAGGTGGAGACGCCGGTGCGGGGCGATCTCGTCTCGGCCACGCACACCTACACCGGCGCGGGCTGGGAGCGGCCCCTGCTGAGCCGCAGCACGCTGCGGTTTCTCGGCCCGGACGCACTGGCGGGTTTCCTGGGCGAGGCGGGGCTGGTCGTGGCGGAGCAGTTCGGGGACTGGGACCGGGCGCCGCTGACCGACACCAGCCCGGAGATCATTACCGTCGCCCGCCGCCCTCGCCATCAGCGTGATTGACGCGCGGTTCAGGACGGCTTCCGGGCCGCCCGCCACTCCGGTGCCAGCACCGACCAGATCTCCCTGTTCTGCCACTCGCCCCGGCGCAGATAGCTCTCCCGCAGCACACCGTCCTTCGTCATCCCCAGCCGCCGGGCCACGGCGATGCTGCCCTCATTCCCGGCGGCGGCAATCCACTCCACGCGGTGGATGCCCCGCTCCTCGACGGCCCAGTCGATGATCACGCGCGTGGCCCGGGTCACCAACCCCTTGCCCACCGCCGACGGCTCCAGCCAGCAACCCGCCTCCGCGGTGCCCTGGTTGATGTCCATCGTCCGGAAGAGGACTCCGCCGACCAGCTTGCCGTCCGTCCAGATGCCGTAGATCCGCCCGGCGTCGGCCGCCGCCTTGTCCGCGTATCCCTGGAGGAACGCCCGGGCCGACTCCAGGTCGGAGACGGCGTCCGCCAGCGGGATGTACCGCCCGATGAATTCCCGTCCCCGGTCCATGTGCGTAAGGAACTCCTCGGCCTGCCACGGCTCGAGCGGGCGCAGCTCCGCGCCGTCTTCGCCCAGGGGTATCGCGTACATCGTCACCTTCCACCGTCCGGACCGGCCCGCTTGCCCGCCCACTGCGGAGGGATCCTCTCACCGAGAGGGCCGTCCGCGCGCTTCAATTTGTACCTACTAGTATGTATGATCTTGCCCATGGACACCCGGGAACGACTCATCGCAAGCACCCGCGAGCTGCTGTGGGAGCGCGGCTATGTGGGCACGAGCCCGAAGGCGATCCAGGAGCGATCCGGAGCGGGCCAGGGCAGCATGTACCACCACTTCCGCGGCAAGCCCGATCTGGCGCTCGCCGCGATCAGCCGCAGCGCCGAGGAGCTGAGGGGCAGGGCGGAGGCCGAGTTCAGCGGTCCCGGCACCGCGGTCGAGCGGATCAGCGCCTATCTGCGGCGGGAGCGGGACGCCCTGAAGGGCTGCCCGGTCGGCCGCCTCACCCAGGACCCCGATGTGATGGCGGATCCGGACCTGCGCCGACCGGTCGAGGCGACCTTCGCCTGGCTCACCGACCGGCTGGCCGGGCTGCTGGCGGAGGGCCGGGCGAACGGCGAGCTGGACACCGGGCTCGACCCGGCGAGCACGGCCACCGCACTGGTCGCGGTGTTGCAGGGCGGCTATGTTCTGGCCCGCGCCGCCGACTCGGCCGAGGTGTACGCCCGGGCCATGGACGGAGCGCTCGGCCTGCTCACCGCCCATGTCCGCTGAGCTTGCGCCGACCTTCCACTGAGTTTCCGCCCGCCGCCCGCCACTCGCCACTCGTCCGAAAGAGAGCCCCGACATGCCCTTCGTCCGCATTGACGCGCTGCGGGCCGGCCCCGACCGGCTCGACGCGCTCGGCCGTGCCGTGCACGACGCCCTGGTGGAAACCATCGGCTTCCCGCCCAACGACCGGTTCCAGGTCCTGACCAGCCATGACGGCACCAGCGGCATGCTGCGCTACGACGACTACCTCGGTGTGCGGCGCGACGACGGCATCGTCTACATCGCGCTCACGATGCGCTCGGGGCGCACACCGGCACAGAAGCAGGCGCTGTACCAGCGGATCGCCGAGCTCGCCCAGGAGTACGCGGGGACCGAGCCGCGGAACGTCTTCATCACCCTGACCGAGAACGAGTCGGCCGACTGGTCGTTCGGCCACGGGGTGGCGCAGTACATCGACGGATGACCACGTCGCCCCCTCTCGCCATACCACTGAGCCGCTGGGGCCCGGCATGGCGAGAATCCGTTGACTTCTGTCGTTCCGGCCCCTGGGTGATCTTCTCGCGGCTCCCTAGCGTGGGGCGCGCACCAGCCGCCCCACGCTCGGAAGGAGACGCGGTGCCTGCCACGTTCGAAAGGGAGCCGGACACCACCCGATGACCAAGATCCTGCTCTCCCTGCATGTCCTGGCCGCCATTGTCGCGATCGGCCCCGTCACCGTCGCGGCCAGCATGTTCCCGCCCGCGGTCCGCAACGCCCACGCTGCCACTGCCGCCGCCGAGGGCGAGGCGGACCTGGGCACGGTCCGGCTTCTGCACCGCATCTGCCGCGTCTACGCCAAGATGGGCCTCGCCGTGCCCGTCTTCGGATTCGCCACGGCCGCCGTGATGGGCGTCCTCAGCAGCGGCTGGCTCACCGCCTCCATCGCGCTGACGGCCGCGGCCGCCGGCGTCCTGATCGCCTTCGTCCTGCCCCGCCAGGACGAGCTCATCGACAGCCTCGGTGGGGGCAAGGCCCTGGAGCGGACTGATACCGCCCAACTGGCCATGTTCACGGGCGCGTTCAACCTACTGTGGGCGACGGTGACCATTCTCATGATCGTCCGCCCGGGCTCGACCACGGGAGCCTGACCCCACCGGATCACCGGTGCCGACCGAAGCCGCCCCCGGCGCGGGATAATGATCGAAAGCGCCGGGGCGGAAACAGGAGGCGGTACAGGGCATGCACGGTGAGTACAAGGTGCCGGGCGGCAAGCTGGTCGTCGTGGATCTGGATGTCCACGACGGCGCGCTGCGCGGGGTGCGGGTCGCGGGCGACTTCTTCCTGGAACCGGACGAGGCGCTGCACGCCATCGACCGCGCACTTGAGGGCGCGCCCGCCGAGGCGGACGCGCAGGCGCTCGCCGCCCGCGTCGAGGCGGGACTGCCAGCCGACACCGTGATGTTCGGTTTCTCCGCCGAGGCCGTGGGCATCGCGGTGCGGCGGGCGGTGGCCCGTGCCACCGACTGGACGGACTACGACTGGCAGCTGGTCCACGAGGGGCCACAGGATCCCGCGCTGCACATGGCCCTGGACGAGGTGCTGACCGGCGAGGTGGCCGCCGGGCGGCGGCCACCGACGCTGCGGGTGTGGGAGTGGGACCGTCCGGCCGTCATCATCGGCAGCTTCCAGTCCCTGCGCAACGAGGTCGACCCGGCGGGCGCCGAGCGGCACGGGGTGACGGTCGTCCGGCGGATCAGCGGCGGCGGGGCGATGTTCGTCGAACCGGGCAACACCATCACGTACTCGCTCTACGTACCCCAGTCGCTCGTCTCCGGCCTGTCCTTCGCCGACAGCTACGCCTATCTGGACGACTGGGTGCTCGGCGCGCTGGGCGAGATGGGCGTCAAGGCGTGGTACCAGCCGCTGAACGACATCGCGACGGAGGCCGGGAAGGTCGGCGGGGCCGCCCAGAAGCGGATCGCGGCACACGGCGGTGCGGTGCTGCACCACGTGACCATGTCGTACGACATCGACGCCGCCAAGATGGTGGAGGTGCTGCGCATCGGGCGGGAGAAGCTGTCCGGCAAGGGCATCGCGAGCGCCGACAAGCGGGTGGACCCGCTGCGCCGCCAGACCGGGCTGCCGCGCCCGGCCGTCATCGACCGCATGGTGGCCTCGTTCCGCGGGCGGTACGGGCTCACGGACGGCAAGGTGACGGACGATGAGTCGGCGGCGGCGCGGCTGCTGGCGGCCGGCAAGTTCGGCTCACCGGAGTGGACATCGCGGGTGCCGTGACCGGGGCCGCCCCAGAGGTCAGTTGCTGTAGACGCGCTCGGGGTGGACGAAGACCGCGGCGCGGCGCTGCTCGGCCATCACCCGGTCGTAGGCGCCCCAGTCGTCGTGCGCGCCGCCCGCGGAGGTGAAGATCTCGCGCAGCAGCAGGCGCAGACGCTCCTGGTCGACCCCGGGGAACGGGTCGTCGGGCCCCGCGAGCTCGGTGCGGCCCTCGACGGCGGCCCAGTTCCATCCGGCGCGGAAGACCAGGGTGGCCCGCGGTCGTGCCCGCAGATGGGCGAGTTTGGCGCGGCCGTAGGTGACGAAGGCGACCACCTGCTCACCGGAGACCGGATGGTCGATGATCCCGGCGTTGACCACTGATGCCTGGACCGAGCTGTCGGCGCGTGTCGTCGTCACGACCGCCAAGTGGTGGTCGGCCGTGGCGATGCGGTCCACTTCCTGAAGATCCGTCATCGGGTGCCCTTCTCGGCGGACCGGTCCGTCCACCATGGCTTCCTCGGCACGCTACCGCACCCTGATGCGTCCATGCCGGTGAATCCCGGACCGCGCGGGCGGGCGTGGGCTCGCCGCCGGGCCGGGGGTGTAGCGGACTCCACCGTCGATGGGGCGGCTCGCTCTCCCGCGTGTGTCCGGCCGGTCTTCTAGCCTCGTCGGCATGGGGAGATCGATGCGGCACGCGGTGCGGGCCATGGCCCTGCTGGTGTCCGTGCTCGCCTTGGCGTTCGGCTCGTACCTGCGCCGTCGGCGGCCCGGCCCGACGGACACGGCAACGGACACGGCCACGGCGCGGCTGACCGAGCGGGTGGCGGAGCTGGCGGAAACCCGGGCGGGTGCCATCGCCGCGCACGGTGCCGAACTACGGCGGATCGAACGGGAGCTGCACGACGGCACCCAGGCGCGGCTGGTCTCCCTGTCCCTGCGGATCGGCCTGGCGAAGCGGGCCTACGACCGGGATCCGACGGCGGCGCGCAGGATGCTGGACGACGCGCAGGACCTGGCCGAAGCGGCGCTGACCGAGCTGCGCCAGGTGGTGCGTGGCATGCATCCGCCGGTCCTCACCGACCGTGGCCTGGCCGGGGCGGTACGGGCGCTCGCCGCGAGCAGCGGGCTCGATGTCATCGTGCGGGTGGACGGTCTGGAGGACGGGACGCGGGCCCCGGCGGCGGTCGAGGCGGCCGCGTACTTCGTCGTGGCGGAGGCACTGTCGAACGTGGCGAGGCACAGTGGCGCCGACCGGGCCGAGGCCCGGCTGGCCCGCACACCGAGCGGGTTGTGGGTCTCGGTGCGTGACGAGGGACGAGGTGGCGCCGAGGCGGTCGCGGGCGTGTCCGGCGCCGCGGAGACCGGTGGTTCCGGCAGCTCCGGAGGTGGCTCCGGACTGCTCGGGATACGTCGCCGCGTCGCCGCGCTCGATGGAACGGTGACGGTGACGAGCCCGCGGGGCGGGCCCACGGTCGTCGCGGTGGAGCTGCCCTGCCGGTGGCGATCGCCGGGAGCCCGCGTGGCCACCGCCACTACGACGGGCAGGAAGCCTCGATCAGATCGCGCAGCTGGGAGCGGGCGGTGACGCCAAGTTTGGGGAAGCTGCGGTAGAGGTGCGAGCCGACGGTGCGGGGGGAGAGAAAGAGCCGTTCGCCGATCTCACGGTTGCTCAGGCCCTGCGCCGCCAGGCGGATGATGTGCTGCTGCTGCGGGGACAGGGAGGTGAGGGCGTCGGGGCTGGTGGGGGCGGATTCGATCCCGGCGGCGCGCAGTTCGGCCTGGGTGCGGTCGATCCAGGGGCGGGCGCCGAGGCGGCGGAAGGTCTCCAGCGCGGTGTTCAGCTGGTGGCGGGCCTCGGTAATGCGGTGGCGGCGGCGCAGCCATTCGGCGTGGTCCAGCAGGAGCTGCGCGCGTTCGAAGGGCCATTGACCGCCCGTGGGTTCGGCGAGGGCCGCCGCGAAGTGCGCCTCGGCCCGGGACGGTTCGAGCAGCGCACGGGCGCGGTGGATCAGGATGCGGATCCGGGGCGAGGGGTCCTCGGCGAGCCGGTCGGCGGTGCGCTCCACGATGGCGGCGGCCTCGGCGCCGTGGCCGGTGCGGACGGCCGCGGCAGCCAGTTCGGCGACCCCGGGGAAGGAACACGCGTAGTGGACGGGGTCGCCGTCGGCCGTGAACAGCAGACGGAACTGCTGGTACGCGCCGACGTGGTCGCCGTCGGCCACCCCGGCCATGCCCAGCGCCCACCGGGCCCGGACGGCGACGGCGCGGCTGCGGTGCGGGTCGACGAGGGCCAGCGCGGCGGAGCCCGCGGTGCGGGCCTCGTCGGTCCGGCCGGTCAGCGCCAGGGCGGCGGCTTCGAGCGACCGTGCGGCGGCGTCGAGGTGGGGCAGCCCGGCGCCCGCGGAGTTGCTGTTCACGGCGGCGGTACGGGCCTGCGCCCACAGCCCGTGGTCCAGATACGCCCACCCGGCCGAGCAGCCGAGACCGATGGGCAGGGTGCCGCCGAGCCGCCAGCGGTGGAGGGCGTCGTCGAAGATCCGTACCGCGAGTGCGGTCTCGTCGAGCAGCCAGGCCATGGCGCCGAGCGAGATGAGCCGGGCGGGGTCGCCGTCCGCCCGCTCGACCAGCGCCGGGATCGCCGCCACCCGCTCGGACCGGTGCGCGGTGGGGTCGGTCACCGCGAGCGTCCAGAGGTCGTCCTGTGCCCGGGCCCGTACCGCGAGGCGGTATTCCTCGTCGCCCGAGTAGAAGCCCGCCACCGACGCGGAGGCGAGCGCGACCCGGCGCAGCCCGGGATCCTCCGCCGCCCGCAGCAGCAGGGACAGCGCGGTGTCGTGCTCGGTGCTCAGCGTGAGCACCTGGCCCACCCGCAGCGATGCCTCGGCCGACAGCGCCGGGTCGTCGGTGAGCTCCGCGGCCCGCGCGGCGAGCCGGCGCACCCAGTGCGGCTGTCCGGTGGACACCGCCGCACCCGCCGCCGCCACCAGGCGGCGGGCACGGTCGCGGCGCCCGGGGCTCAGCTCGGCGGCACGTTCCAGCGCGGTGGTGGCGGCGGTGTATCCGCCACGCTCCCGGGCCCTGGCCGCCGACTCCTCCAGGGCGGCGGCGATCTCCTCGTCCGGCCCCTCCGCGGCGGCGGCCAGATGCCAGGCGCGGCGGTCGGGTTCGGCGCTGAGCAGCGCGGCGAGGTCGCGGTGGGCCTGACGGCGGGCCGCCAGCGGTGCGGAGTGGTAGATCGCGGACCTGATCAGGGGATGCCGGAAGCGGGCCCGCCAGCCGTCGTGGCCGCCACCGGTGAGCCGCAGCAGTCCGGCGGCCTCGGCCGGGGCCAGCGCCTCGACCCGGCCCGCCACCGCCCGGTCGTCCGCCGCGACCAGGAGCAGCGCCTGCCGGGTGGTCTCGGGCAGGGCTTCGAGGTCGGCGGCGAAGACCCGCATCAGTCGGTCGGTGGGCGGCAGGAGCTCCCCTTCGGCGGAGTCGGCCGAGTCCGCGGCGCAGGTGCCGTTCGCCCGGGCCAGTTCGACCAGCGCCAGCGGATTCCCGGCGGCCTGGTCGAGGATGCGCAGCCGGCCGCGGCCGGTCGGCGGATGCGGCTGCCGGTCCAGCAGGAGGCCGGCGGCGGTCGCGTCCAGCGGGCCCAGCGTGAGCAGGGGAAAGCCGGAGAACGGCGCCGTGGCCCCGTCCCGGGTGCCGCCCTCGCCCGCCGTGTCCCTGGCCGCGGCCAGCACGGCGAGGGGTTCGTCGTCGATGCGCCGGGCGGCGAAGGCGAGCAGCTCCAGCGAGCCGGCGTCGATCCACTGCAGATCGTCGGCGACCACCAGGACGGGCGATCTCCGGGCGAGGTCCGAGAGCAGGGTGAGCAGCGCGACGCCGAGCAGGAGCCGGTCGGGCGGGCCACCGTGTCCGCTGTCGACACCGCTGGGCTCGGCCTCCGCGAGGTCGGTGTCGTGGGGCTTGGTGTCCGCAAGGCCGGTGTCGTGGGGCTCGGCCTCCGCGAGGCCGGTGTCGTGGGGCTCGGCCTCCGCAAGGCCGATGGCGCCGAGCAGGGCCGACCGCTGCCGCGCCGACAGCCCGGCGGTCTCCCCCAGCACCGGCCGCAGCAGCTGGTGCAGCCCCGCGAACGTCAGGTTCGCCTCGCTCTCGCTGCCCGTCATCCGCAGCACCCGGCCCGGGTGACGATCCGCCGCGAGGCCGAGCAGGGTGCTCTTGCCCGCACCCGGTTCACCCGTAAGGATCAGCACACCGCTGGTCAGACCGAGTACGGCCGCGCTCTCATTCTCCCGCCCGACCATGGTCATCCCTCGACTCTAGCCCGTGGTGCAGTAGCCCGTGGTGCAGTCATATGACGGATACCGCCGGCGCCCGCCGAAGCGCAGGCTGGAGTCATGGACACCATCACGCTTGGAAACGTCGAGATCACCCGCGTGGTAGAGGTGACCCCAAGGGGGCTGCCGCGCGGCTTCATCTTTCCCGACGTGGCCATGGAGCACTGGCGCGCGCACGAGGGCTGGCTGACCCCCGAATTCCTGGATCCGGCCGCCGATGAGGTACGCACGATGATCCAGACCTGGCTGCTCCGCAGCGAGGGCCGGACGATCCTGATCGATACCGGCATCGGCAACGACCGGGAGCGGCCGGATGTGCCGCACTTCCACCATCTGCACACGGACTACCTCGGGGAACTGGCCGCGGCCGGGGTCCGCCCGGCCGACGTGGACCTGGTGATCTGCACCCATCTGCACGGGGACCACGTCGGATGGAACACCTCGTGGACGGACGGTGAGTGGCGGCCGACCTTCCCCAACGCGGAGTATGTGCTCCCCCGGACCGATTTCGACTACTGGAACCCGGAGAACGGACACCGGACCCGCTCCGGCCCCAGGATGGCGAACGTGTTCGAGGACAGCGTCGCCCCCGTCCACCAGGCCGGGCAGACCGTGCTGTGGGAGGGCGACCACTACGACATCGACGCCCAGCTTCGCCTCGAGCCCGCCCCCGGCCACACCCCCGGCTCCTGCGTGGTGCGGCTGCGGTCCGGTACGGATCGGGCGATCTTCGCGGGCGATCTGCTGCACAGCCCGCTGCAGATCGTGGAGCCGGACCTCTGCCCCTGCTTCGACGAGGACGAGCCCCGGGCGCGGGTCGCCCGCCGCCGGGTGCTGGGCGAGGCCGCGGACCAGGGCGCGCTGCTCTTCCCCGCGCACCTCCCCGGCGCGGGCGCGGCCGAAGTGCGGCGGGATGGCGAGCGGTTCGCGGTGAAGGAGTGGGCGGCATGGCGGTGAGCGTGTTCCGGAACATCCCGTACGCGGCCGCACTCACCGGCGCCGCGCGGTTCGCCGCGCCGACCCCCGTACACGGTGCACCCGGCGCCGACGGGCCGGGGCCGACGGCTCCGGTGCCCGAGCGGCGGTTCGCGGCGGACCTCAGCCCGGTGCTGGGGCACGGCTGGGTGCGTGGCGAGGACTATCTGACGGTCAACATCTGGACGCCCCGGACCGACGGCAACGCCCCGGTGATGGTCTTCGTGCACGGCGGCGGCTTCCTCTCCGGCACCGGCCAGGCGCCGCTGTACGACGGGACGTCCTTCGCCCGCGACGGCGTGGTCCTGGTCACCCTCAACTACCGTCTCGGCGCACCGGGTTGGCTGGACCTGCCGGACGCCCCGCGCAACCGGGGTCTGCTGGACGTGCTCGCGGCGCTGCGGTGGGTGCGCGAGCACATCGCGGACTACGGCGGGGACCCGGACCGGGTCACGGTGTTCGGGCAGTCGGCCGGAGGAATGATCGTCAGCGCGCTGCTGGTGACGCCCGAGGCCGCCGGGCTGTTCCGGCGTGCGATCAGCCAGAGCGGTGGGCTGCACACCCTGACCGGCGCGGAGGCGGCGGAGACGACCCGGGCCCTGGCCGACCGGCTGGGCGTACCCGCCACGGCCGAGGCGTTCGCCGCCATCCCCGACGAGCGCCTGGTGTCCGCGCTCGCCGACCTGCCCGGATTGGGTCCGAGGCTCTCACCGCTCGGTGTGGTGCTCGATGAGCCCGACGAGGTGGCCCCGCCGCATCCGGTGGATCTGCTGGTGGGCACGAACACCCAGGAGTCGCTGCTCTACCAGCGGCCGGAACACAGCGCGGGCATCGACGCCATGTTCCGCGACGCCCGTGAGCGGCTGGTGTCCCGCTACGACAAGGTGTTCAGCTACGACTTCGACTGGCGGGGCGGTCCGTTCGGCGCGTGCCACACCGCGGAGCTCCCGTTCGTGTTCGACAACACCGCTCTGCCCGCGCTCCGTACGGCGAACGGACTGCTCGGACCGGACATCCCGCCGTCGCTGGCCACGGAGATGCACGGCGCGTGGGTCCGGTTCGCCACCACCGGGGATCCGGGCTGGTCGGGGACGCGCAGGTTCCACTAGGTCCCACGGGGTGCGGCGGGGTGCGGCGGGGTGGCCGTCGGCGGCGGATCGGTGTCCGCTCCGGCGCCCACGGTCACGGCCCGCCTCGTCGCACCCCGGACCACCGGCCGCGCGTTCACCAACCGCCGTATTCCTGACGGCTGTGGGGCGGAGCCGGGCGGCTCGCCGGGGCCCGCATGGGGTCCTCCGGCGGCCGGGCCGGCCAGACCGGCCGAGGCGGTGGCGGCGGGGGCAGGCGAGAGCTGTCCGCTTTCTTTTCGTTCCACTCCCCCTCGCCCAGGACCAGCAGCGGATCGAACATGATGATGGTCCCCGCGACCACCAGAAAGATCACCGGGCCGATCAGCATGGGGAGGATCAGCGAAGCCGGCGCATTACCGCCCACGGAGGCGCCGAGCACATCGTCCAGCCGCACACTGACCGCGGCCATGCCCGTGTAGTGCATCCCGGTCACCGCGATCCCCATCACCATGCTCGATCCCAGGCTGGCGCGGAAACCGTGGATGGTCACGGCGGCCCAGAGGGCGGCGGTCGCGGCCACGACCGCGATCAGGACGGAGAGCAGGACGGTCGGCACGGAGTACTCCAGATGCCCCTGCATGCGCATCGCGGACATCCCGATGTAGTGCATGCCCGCGACGCCGAGTCCGGTGAACACACCGGCCGAGAGCAGCACCCCTCGGGAAACGCCCCGGTAGCCGACCATGAAGACACCGATGCCGACGACGACGATCGCCACCAGAAGGCTGAGAAGGGTGATCGGTATGTCGAAGCCGACCGGGGTTTCCTTCACATGGAACCCCATCATGGCGATGAAGTGCATCGTCCAGATGCCCGAGCCGATCGACGCGGATCCGAGCGCGAGCCAGCCCGGCTTCCAGGAACGCCGAGTACGCACCGAACGGGCGGTGCAGCGTAAGCCGAGGGCTCCCCCGAGACAGGCCATGAGGTAGGCCGCCAGCGGGGTGGTGGCCCCGTAGTTGAACCCGTCGATCGTGCCGTACATGTACGTTCCATCCTTCTCGCCGCGGGGATTCTGTGCAGAAACGTTGAGTCACCGGCGAGAGTAGGGCGCGCGCAAGCACGCCACCCACACATTTGGTCACGCATCGATAAAGGTGTCTCACCGGGCGTGACAGGATGTCGCATCATTCACCTCATGTCCGTTTTCGCCTTGGCCACCGGGCGGGAGTTCCCGCGCGGCCCCGAACACGCGTATCCGACTGGGCGATTCGCGGACGTCTTCCGGGCGGTTTCCGGAAAGAGCGATCAAAGGGCTCCTGTGCTCGCGCGGACGGGCGGATGATGAGTGGGGCATGACGAAGGGGGACGTTTCATGCACAGCAGGGATCTCGCGGCATTACGTGACCGAGCCGAACGAGCCGCGGCCGACGCGCTGGCGTGGATCGCCCCGCCCCCGCCCCCACCGGACGGCCCGGCGGCCAAGGCCCCGTCCGGCGGCGCTGATTCGGAGGGCCCACCGGACGGCCCGGCGGCCGAGCGACCGTCCGACGGCATCGGGGCAGAGGGATCGTCCGGCGGCACTCAGTCGCCCGCCGACGCCGACCCCGCGTCACTCGACCGCTTCATCGCCGAACTGAACGAGCTGGAGGCCGCGTTGGCGGCGGCCGTGCCGGACGGGGACGCGCTGCTGTGCACCGTACGCGCCCGGCTCGGCGGCCTGTACGCCGAGCGCTACCGGCGCAATCCCACCGACGACGACCGGAGTCGGGGCCTGCGGGTCCTGAGGGCGGCGCGCGCCCCTGGGACGCTCGACCCACCGGACGAGCGGGCCTCCGCCCTCCATCTGGTGCGGTTGCTGCTGACGCCCGGCATGATGGCCGGATGGGACGGCACGCTGTCCCGCCTCCTCGAATCCTTCGATGTGGGCCGCCAGGTGGTGGTGGGCGAGCCCGAACTCACCGCCGATCTGACCGAGCTGCGCGGGCTGCTGACCGACCTGGTGCCGACCCTGCCCGAGGGTATGGCCGAACCCCTGTCGTGGGCGGCCGAGGCCCTGGAGCGGGTGCCCGCCGCCGCGCGCTCCGGGGACTTCGAGCAGATGGCCGACCTGGCCGCGCAGCTGGCGGAGCGGATGCCGGACCGCCACTCCCCGCTGATGCGGGCCCTGAGCGGGCTGGTCACCGAGTTCGCCACGGCCGGGGCGGTCGGGGGCGATGAGACCGATCGACTGGAGGAGCTCAGCGCGGAGGAGACCGCCCTCACCTTCGCACAGGCCGCCCTCATGCTGGAGCTCGAAGTGCCCGGCACCGTCCGGACCGAGGATCTGGAGGCCCTGGTCGATGAGGTGAGCAAGGGACCGGCCGGTGAAGAGGCGGAGACCGCGATGCGCGCCGCGATGAGCCGCATGGCCCACGGCGTGCGCACAGGTGACGCCGACCGGCTGGCCGAGGCGGCCGAGTTGATCGGCACAGCCGCCGGTACGGGATCCGGACGGGTGGACTGGATGGCCGGGGTCATCTCGCCCGGACTGCTCACCGCGGCCAACATCCTGGGCGGCAACCTCACCGACCGCGACCAGGCGCGGGCCCGCCTCGACGCGCTCTTCGGCCCCGCCTCCGCGGTGTTCGAATCCGCCCACGCGACCGGGCCCGGCGCGGAGGGGCTACGGCTGTGTACCCGGAGCATGCACCTCCAGCTGCGCCTCAACGAAGCGCTGGACGAGCGGGACGCCGAAACGCTGGAGGAGCTGCTGGACGAGCTGCTCGACCTGTTGGAGGAGGCCGGCGAGAGCAGCGAATGGCAGTTCCTGGTGCTCTTTCTGCTCGGCCAGGCGCAGTTGAGCCTGGCGACGCTGGACGGCGGGATCCCCGCGCTGCGGGCCGGCGTGGCCTACTTCGAGGAGGCGGCGAACCACCCGAGGCTCCCGGCCTTCGCACAGCCCCTCATGGACGCGCAATGCGCGCCCCTGCTGGCCCTCTTCTCCATGATCGAACCGGATCCCGTACGTGTCTCCGAGGCCGTGACCCGGGCCCGCCGGGCCCTGGACGGCCCGGCCTCGACCCCCGACCAGCGGGTGTGGATCCGGCAAGGCATCGGGATGGCGCTGCTCACCATCCACAGGTCGACCGGCGACCACTCCGACCTGGAAGAGGCGGTCGGGGAGCTGGAACAGGCCAGGCGGGAACTCACCGAGCGCACCAGCCCGGCCATCCGGCAGAAGCTGCTGTGGGAGCTGGCCGAGGCGTACCGGCTGCGCGACGACCGCGAGCGCGATGACACAGGAACGGCCGTCGCCGCCGCCCATGCCTCGCTGTGGGTGCTGGCCGAGGACGTGCTGCTGCAACTGGGCGCCGAGCACGGCCTGGAGGTGGCCAGGGCGGGGGCCAGCCGTGGGCTGCTCGCCGCCCACTGGGCCGCCGTGGACGGCCGGATCGAGGAGGCCGTGGCATCGCTGGAGAACGGGCGTGGCCTGGTGCTGCGGGCCGCGGCCGCGGCCGCCGGGGTCCCCGAGCAGTTGGCCGCCCGCGGCGAGGCGGAGCTGGCCGAGCAGTGGCGGACCGCCGTACGGGACCTCCCGCCCCAGGCCGCGCCGACCGGCGGCGGACTCGCGCCCGGCATCGGCGGCGGTACCCCGGACGAGGTCCGGAGCGCGCTCGCGCGGGTCATGTCGGCCGGGGCCGCCCCCGGTGTCGAGATCCCCAGCAGGCTGCGCCGTCGCGCGCTGGACGTGCTGCGCCGGGACAGCGGCGAGGCGCCGCTGCGCGGGCTGCTCGGCGCCCCCGGCATCGGGGAGTTGCGGGAGGGGCTGCGCGCCACCGGCACCGACGCCCTGGTGTATCTGGTGCCCGGGCAGGACACCGCCGACGGCGTGACCGTCCTGGTGCCGAGCGCCGGTGAGCCGACGGCGCTGGCGCTGCCGGGGCTCGGCGCGCCCGGCCGGGAGCCGCTGGAGCGCTATCTGGACGCGGGCGCCCGGCGGTCCGCCGTGTCCGGGCACGGCATGGACGCCTACGCCGAGGCCCATCGGCACTGGGAGGCGGCGCTGGAGGGGCTGTGCGACTGGGCGGGCCCGGCCGTCCTCGCCCCCGTACTGGACGCGCTGGGTGTCCGGGCGGAGGACGGGTCCCCGCAGCACAACACACCGGTCCGGCTGATCCTCGTGCCGTGCGGCAACCTCGGTGCCGTTCCCTGGCACGCCGCCCGCCTCCCCGGGCCACGGGCCGGTGCGCGGCGTCCGTACACCTACGCCTGCGAAGACGCGGTCATCTCGTACGCCGCGTCCGGCGGCGAGTTTCTGCGGGCCGCGCGGCGCGGCCGGGTGGCGGCGAGCGAGCGCGCGGTGCTGGTGGCCGACCCGAGCGGGGATCTGACGTGGGCGCAGGACGAGGTGTCGGCCCTTCGCACCGCGTACTACACCACGGCCCTGCTCTACGGCTGGCACGAGGACGCGCCCGAGAACGCGCTGGGCACCCCCGAGGATGTGCTCTCCCACCTCCCCGGAGGCCCGACCGCGCCCGCCGCCTCGCTGCTGCATCTGGTGGTGCACGGCCTCGCCGGGCTGCGGCCCACCGATTCGGCCCTCCACCTGGCGGGGCGGGACCCCGAAGACGCCCCGGACCCCGAAGGCGCCCCGGACCCGGGCAGGCTGACGGTGACGCGCATTCTCGACGTGCCCGCCGGGGAACGGGCCGCCACCGGGCCGCTGATCGTGCTCAGCGCCTGCGAGACGGACCTCAGCAGCCGCGACCACGACGAGGCGCTGACCCCGACCACCGCACTGCTGGCGCGTGGCGCCACGGATGTGGTCGGCTCGCGGTGGAAGGTCTCGGACAGCGCGTCCGCCGCGCTGATGGTGGTCTTCCACCACCACCTGACCGTCGCCGGACTGGCCCCGCCGGACGCCCTGCGCGCCGCCCAACTGTGGATGCTCGACCACGACCGCCATCCCGTCCCCGGGCTGACCGGCCTTCTGCTGGCCGAGACGCAGAGCGATACGGGGGGCCTGGCCCGGATCGTCTCCTGGGCCGGATTCATCCACCAGGGCAATCCCGCTCCCCACGCACCCGCGGAAGGACGACAGCAATGACCACCGACGATCTCCTGGAGCTGCTGCGCCGGCATCTGCCGGAGATCCGCGCCTCGCTGACCCCCGCGCAGTTCAGCGGATTCCAGGACAGCGTGCTGCGGCTGCGGGCCGCCGGAGACGACGCCAGGGCCGTGCGCGCCGCGCTGCGGGAGGTGCGGCTGGCACTGCGGCCCCTCCCCCGCGAGAACGAACTGCGCAGAAAGCTGGACCAGTTCCGGGGCACGGCTCCCTCCGCGGTCCTGCCGGACGCCGACCGGCTGGCCGACCTGATCCGGCTGGTGGAGTCCGTGGACTGGCCGACGCTGGACCCCGCGAGCGCCGGGATCGCCGGGACCGTACGGGACCGGCTGCTGACCGCCCCCGCGCGGGGCCCGGAGCAGCTCACCGGCACCGCCGCCGAGAATCCCGCCGGGGCCGGGCTGATCCGCCTCTCCGACCCGGAGCGCGGCGATCGCTACCCGGACTTCCAGTTCGACCCGGACACCGGTGAGCCACGGCCGGTGGTGCAGCGGATCAACAGAATGCTGCTGTCGGACCAGGACCCCTGGGGCGCCGCGGACTGGTGGCTCGGCGGCAACACCTGGCTGCGCGACGCGCCGGCCGCCCTGGTGGGCCAGGTGCCGGACGCTCGGCTGACCGAGGCCGCCGCCGCGCTGTTGGGAGACGGCGGATGGTGAGGCAGGCGCCCCCCGAGGGCGCGCGTATGAGCCCCAATCTGTTCACCCTGAGCGCGGGCACCGAGCTGTGGAGGTGCCATGAAACCGCCTACGCCTGCACCGAGTTCAACCCGAGGCCCGCGCACTCGTTCTTCGGTGGCAACCGTTTCGACGCCACCGCCGAGGACCGGTATCCGTATCTGTACGCGGCCGTGGAACCGGCCACCACCCTCGCCGAAGTGATGCTGCGGGACATGGAGTTCACCGGGCCGGAGGCCCGGCGTCAGGTGCCATGGGCGCTGGCGGCCACCCGCTCGCTGTCCAAGGTGCGGGTGACCGAGGATCTGGTCCTGGTGCGGCTGGTCCGGGAGGAGGATCTGGCCGCGGTGTTCCAGACCTCCTGGCTGCTGGAGACCGACGACTACGCGCAGACCCGCGCCTGGGCGCGGGAGATCCGGCGCCAGGTGCCGGACGCCCAGGGGCTGGTGTGGCAGTCGCGGCGGCACCGCCCGCACCCCGCCCTGGTGCTGTTCGGCGACCGCTGCGGCGAGGAGCCGCTGAAGGCGGTGCCCGGCCAGGCCCACAACCTGGGCACGTTCGAGGGGGCGGGCGAGGCCAACCGGCTGCTGGCGCCGCTGCGGGCGGTCGTCATTCCGCCCGGAACGCGGGCATGAGCGCGCGGGGCGGCCCGGGGGTCGCCGCCCCGCGACACCGCCCGGCACCGGCTCAGCCGGTGCCGGGCCCCGGCCCGTACAGCCGTACGGCGAAGCCGACCCGCAGCCCGAGCCGGAGCTGGTCGCCGTCGCGGACGGGGGTGCGCACGCCCGCCGCGATCCGGGCGCCGTTGAGATACGTGCCATTGCGGGTGCCCGCCTCGGGCTCCTCGACCCAGGCGTTTCCGTCCGGCTCCACGGTGAGCGACGCATGACGCCGGGAGACCTTGTTCCAGTCGGCGAACGCGGCGGCGGTCCGCGGCGCCCAGTCCGGGTGGCGGCCGATGTGCAACGGAGGGCCCGGGCCGTGACGGAGCTCCAGACAGGGCTCGGCGCAGACCAGCAGCACATGGGTGCGCGTACGGTCACAGGACGGGCAGCGGGCGTCCCGGGGGGCCACCGGCGCACGGCAGTTCCAGCAGGGCGCGGACACCTCGACACCGGCCGGGCCCGCCGCGGGCCGGGGTGCGGGCTCTGCCGTCGGCTCCGGCGCCTCGCCCGGCTTCTCCGGTGTCTCCCCTTCCGCCGGTGCTTCCAGTTCGTCGCCGTCCGGCAGGCGAACCCACCCCCGGGGAGTGTCCCTCTCGCTCATCGGCCGCCGCCGGGACCGGGATCCGCGGCCCCTGTGTGCACCACCCGCAGGTCCAGGGCCACCGTTCCGTCCCCGGCGGGCCGCACACCGGTGACGGTGACCGCCGTGCCCGCCAGCCGCTCCTGGTCGAACAGCGCCCGTGCCAGCGGGTTGATCAGATGCGTCTCCAGCAGCATGCCGATCCCCCGGCCGCCGTTGTCGACATCCGCCGTGCAGTAGGCGGACAGCGCCTGATGCGCCTCGTCGGAGAGGCGCAGATGCACCCCCTGCTCATCCCGCAGCACCCGTTGGATGTTGCCCACCTGCGAGTCGAAGATCTCGGCGGCCACCTTGGCGTCGATGTAGTCGAAGACCACCACATTGCCGCCGAGCCGGTTCATCAGCTCCGGGCGGCCGATCTCCTCGACGAAGTGTTCCTTCACATTGGCCAGGATGATCTCCTCCAACTGGTGGTACGGCATCCCGGGCTCGGCCACCCGCCCTTCGTGTCCGCGTCCGCCCTCACCGGTCCGTTTCCTGACCCCGAGGTTGGAGGTGAAGATCAGCACGCATTCGCTGAAGTACGTGGTGACCCCCTGCCCGTCGGTGAGCCGACCGTCCTCGAGCACCTGGAGGAACTTGTCGAGCACACCCTTGTCGGCCTTGTCGATCTCGTCGAACAGCACCACCCGGAAGGGGTCGTTGCGCACCGCCGTGGTCAGCTCGCCACCGGCCTCGTAACCCACATATCCCGGTGGTGCGCCGAGCAGCCGGTCCACCGAATGCGGTGCGGAGAACTCGCTCATATCGAAGCGCAGACAGGCGTCCTCGGTGCCGAACAGCAGCTTGGCCACCGACTTGGCCAGCTCGGTCTTGCCGGTGCCGGTCGGCCCCGCGAAGAACAGCACACCGCGCGGCCGGCTGCCGGGGTGGGACGCCTGGGCGCCGGACAGGCTGAGCGCGGCGCGCTTGAGGATGTCGAGGGTCTTGCCGACCGCCTTCTCCTGGCCCTTCACCCGCGCCCGCAGGTCCGCCTCGCCCTTCTTGATCTGCTTGCGGATGTAGTCCGCCTGCCACGGGTTGTCCTTGACGCCGAGCTGGTAGACCCGGACCGCGTCCCGCATCTCGGCGAACGACAGCCCGCGGTCGAGCGCCATACGGGCGCTCTCCCGCATCGCGCGCAGGGTCAGCCCGGCGGTGGCCCGGGCGAAGGTGTCGATGTCGTGCTCGTCCAGCGGCCGTCGCTTGTCGAGCCGGACCGGCCCATCGTCGTCTCCGCCCTCGGACGCGGACGCGGCGGTGTGCTCCTCGGCCAGCAGCTCGGCCATGCGCCGCCTGCTGCCCAGGTCGGGCAGCGGGATGCCGATGGTACGGACCCGTTCGCTGCCCGCGACCAGCCAGGTGGGCAGATCGCGCTCCCCGTCGGCGAGCCAGATCACGGGGTTGAACAGCCGCCGTCCGCTGCCCGGGGAGGAGATCGGCCGTGCGTCCTCGGCCAGCTTGAGGCAGTTGAGGAAGAAGTCCCGTTCCGGATCGCTGAGCCGGGTGACATCGGTGGGGATCCGGGCGGCGTAGTCGATCAACAACACCACCCGGTAGGGCTGTTGGCGCGGCGCCGGATCCGGGCGGGGCCGGCCGTCCGGTGTCTTCGGCTGCCGCCCCTGCTGCTTCCAGCCGGTGACGATGTCGCGCAGCGTCCGCTCCGCGTCGGCCAGGTGGACGGGGGTGTCGGCGCGCCGGGCGCGCCCGGGCCTGGCGGCGTCCCGCCCGTGCAGCAGCTCGCGGATCTCCTTGGCCGCCGGGCCCACGACGACGGTGAAGCCGTCCGCGATGTCGAAGCGGATCAGCGCCTCGTACCCCTCCTGCCACAGGGCGTTCCACAGGACCTCGGTGAGGGTGTGGTGGGCGTCGTAAGTCGCCTCGGGGCCGCCCTCGTCGGGGTCCTTGTCGTGGCGGACGAGGTGGATGTCCCGGATGCTGCCGTGCAGTACATACTGGGACTGGACGCTGAGCGTGCCGACCAGCTCCTCGGCGAAGGCCGGGAGCCTGCGGTCGTCGCGGCCCGGGGACGTCACCGGCTCGGTCATGACTGCCTCTTCTGGTCATGGTGGCGGGCCTTGGGTCCGGTGCCGCGGTTCTGAGCGGGCCGGGGTGCCGTGCGCCGGACCGGCCGCGCTGGTGGCTCGCCGAAGGTGAACGGCACGCTGAGCCCGGCCCGTTCGGCCAGCGCGCGCAGCTTCCCCAGATGCTCGGGGGCCTCGTCGCACCGCCGCCAGTCGAGGTCCAGATCGTCGTCGGTCTCCTCGGCGGGGTCGCGCTCGCGGTGCATCGTGGCGACCCGGGCGGTGCCCCCGGCGTCCACGCTGACGCGGAGCCAGTGCTCCTCCCCCCAGCCCGGCGGGGTCCAGTCGATGATCTGCGCCGCTCCGGAGGTGGTGTATCCGGCCGTCTCGGGCTCCGACCGCCGGACCGCCGCGCGGATCACCTCCGTGGCGTACATCCGCTGATACGCGTCGACCCGCTCTCCGACGCGGGCCGCGACGCGCACGCGCTCGGCTTCCGTCAGCGTCCCGCCCTGGTAGAGAATGCGCTCCAGGAGCGCGATCTCCGCCCTGGCATCGGGCAGCGGAACGGGTGTGCCGGAGTGGCCGTCACCGGGTGTGCCGGGGTGGTCGTCGCGGAGGAAGGCGAGCTGCTGGGCGGCCCACTCCTCGGTCTCCTGCCGCCGCTCGGCGTCGCGCGTCATCCGCTCGGCGAACCCGGCGGCCTCCCGCAGATGGCGCTTGGCCGCGGCGGGCCGCCGGGCGGCGACCTCCGCGGCGACGGTCACCCTCTCCTCCACCAGCCGGTAGTCGGCCACCGACACGTTCTGCGGAAGCATGGCCAGCAGGTCCCCGCCCAGCCTCAGCACCTCCTCCTCGGTGGGGGCCGTGGGGGCGGGGGACGGCGGCTGCGGCAGCGAACCGCGCGCCTCGGTTTCGGTGGCGGCCTCCTCGTACGCCTCCAGCGCCTGGCGGCGGCGGGCACGCAGAGTGGCGTGCCAGCCGGTGTCCTCGGGATGCGCTCCGGCCACCGGGCGGGCGGCCGCCTCCATCGTGGCCCGTGCGTAGGCGGCCTCCGCGTGGCGCAGCCGGCGGTCGGTGTCGGCCAGTTGTCGCCATGCCTCGTCCAGATTCTTGCCCGTCAGGGCCGGCGGCGGTGGCAGGTCGGGCGGTTCCGGTGGCCCGTCGGGGCCGGCCCGCCGTATCCGCGCGCGCAGTGTGTCGATGCGGGCCTTGGCCCGGACAGCGGCGAAGGCGGCGTCCCGCCAGCACACGGCGGCCTGCCGGGCGTCCAACTGCCGCTGACGCAACGCGGCCTGGTCCTCGGCGGCGCGGATGGCGGCGGCCGCGAGCACCTGCGCCCCGGCCATGGTGGCGCGGCCGACGAGCAGCGCCCCGCTGAGCGAGCCGAGGCCGATCAGGGCGGGCACCATCAGGTCGTGCAGCTGGTCCATGGCGGCGTTCAGCGCATGGCCGGTGGTGTTGTGCACGGCGTCGGCGAGGTGCTGCCCGGCCTGGGTGCCGACGTGGTCCGACAGCCCGGGGCCCTGGACCGCGTTGTGCGGCACTCCGGCGTTCGGGATGGTGTTGGTGACGGTGTCGTTGAACGTGTCCTGGACGGTGTGCTGGAGGGTCTCGGCGGCCGGCGGCGGGGGGAAGTACACATCGGGCATCACATCGCCGATGCTGGCAATCGCCTGTCCTGAGCTCATGTGAGCCTCCCTGACGTCGGCGGGGCGGCCGTCCTAGGGTGGCCGGGGCGGTGCCGTTCGTCCCGGCCGCGCAGCTCCGCCACATAGCGGCGCCAGCACCGCAGCCGGTGCCAGGTCCACCAGACGAGGACGGCCACGGTGGCCAGCGGCCACACCCAGGGAGCGTAGGCCACGGTGGCCCACAACAGGGCGATGACCGGGAGGATCAGCAGGCCCTGGACGGGGAAGCGGGAGCCGGGGCGGCGGATGAACCGGGCCACGGGCAGCGCACGGTCGATCAGCAGCCCGGCCAGGGACCGGTCCGGGTGGTAACCGGGGCTGCCGATGCGGTACGCCGTCCACAGCTCCAGGGCCAGGACGGCGGCGGCCGCCGGGACGGCCAGCATCCACGCCGTCACCACCGCGCGCTGGGCGGGCCATCCCACCAGATCGCCCAGGCCGATCACGAAGATCCACGGGAAGACGAAGGCGACGGCTCCGCCGAGGGCCCAGCCGAGTGTGGGCAGCATGTCCTGTCTGCGCACCCACAGTGTGGCCACGTCCAGGTCGCGCTCCTGGCGGAGGAGGGCCCGCTCACCGTCGAGCCTCCCTTGCGTCTCCGAGGACTCCTGCTCGGCGAATCCGGCCAGCCACTCGGCCAGTTGCAGCCGCACCAGATCCTCGGGGTCGCGCACCAGCCGCCCGTACCAGGCCACCGGCTGCGGCAACGCGGCCTGGATGCCGGCGGTCCGCTCCTGGAGCCTGCGCCGATGCGCGGTGGGGGCGGCGGCGAGTGACAGGAGGGCGGCGAGCCGGGAACGGTCGAGCCGGGTGGCGGCGCGCACCTCGGCACGGCGGTCACGCAGCCGGGGCGACTCGTGGAGCACCTCGTCGACGGTGTGCTGCCAGCGGGAGCGGGCCGTCAGCCAGCGCTGCTGCACCTCGGCGAGCCCATCGCCGCCGGGCCGTGAGTCCAGCAGCGGCAGAATGGTGTGGTCCCGCAGGTCCGCCACGACGGAGAGGGCGAACTCATCGCCGCGCCCGGCCTCCCGCAGCAACTCCCCCAGCCCCGCGTGGTCCAGCGGCACCCCGCGGTAGGACGCGTCGAGGGTGGGGCCGAGCCAGGAGATCAGCCGCACCATCGTGACCGGCTTCGGCTCACGCGGCGGAGCCGCGGGGTGCTGCGGCTCCAGGAGGTCCAGCAGCGCCGCCAGTTCAGCGGCGTCGCGGTCCGGCGCGCCCTCGAACTGCCGTAGCCAGCGGGTGAATTCGCCCCGGCCGCGCCGTCGGGAGAGGAGCTGCCGGGCGGGCCGCCAGTTCTCGCTGAACGCCCTGGCCAGCTGCTTCGGCCTGGTGTAGCGCTCATCGAGGAAGGCGAACGGCTCGATGTCCGGGGCGTCTTCAGGATCGGAGGCGCCGGGGGCCGTGCCCGCCTCCCGGGGGGCGATCGGCGGCGAGCCGCCCACCAGCCACTGCGCCACCTCGTCGGTTCCCCAGCGGTGGTCGGGGTCGCGGGTGAGCAGCCCCATGCACAGCAGCCGCAGCCGGTGGTCGGTGACCAGGGACAGATCGGGGGCGCGGGAGCTGATCTCCTCGCGGACGAAGTCGTTGTCGGTGAACCGGACGGGGTGGCGTCCGCCGGCCATCTCGGCGACGATCATGCCGAGCGACCACCAGTCGGCGGGCGGGTGGATCAGCTGGTGGCGCAGGGACGCCTGCGGGGACATATAGAGGGCGGTGCCGACCCAGCGCTCGTCCCGGGTGTAGCGCTCGGCGGGTTCGTGGGCGGAGACGGCGAAGTCGACGAGGACGAGGTCCGGGGCGGCCGGGTCGAGACTGCCGAGCACGATGTTGGCCGGGCTGATGTCCCGGTGGACGATGTTCAGTTCGTGCAGGGTGGTGAGGGCCTCGTGCAGCTGCCGTACGACGCTGTGGATGAGCACGGGGTCGGCCGGGCCGGGGTTGTCCCTCAGATATCCGGCCAGGTCGGTCTCGCCGTAGGAGGGCGCCAGGTCGTACGGATGCCCGTCGGCCCCGGTGTCGCCGGTCTCGGTGAAGTGGGTGAGGTGCCGGCGCGGCCGGTCCCGCAGCGGCTCCCACACCCGGCGGTCCGGGGCGTGGCCGAGGTGGTACCACTTGAGGATGTGGCTGCCGCGCTCGTCCTCGACGCGGTAGACGGCCGCCTGGTGCGGATGGTCGGGGCGGCGCAGCACGGCCCTCAGTCGGAACCGGCCGCGCAGCGAGACCGGCAGCGCTCCGGTGTCCCCGCGCAGGTCGCGACCCCCGTGCGCGACCTGCGCGGGCGCCGCCGAGGGGGTCTCGTCCTCGGTGGGCCCGGCCATCGTGGCGGCTGCCGACTGGGGCGGCTCCTCGTGTTCGGTGAGCCCGACCGCCGTGGCGCCGACCGATGGGGGCGGCTCCTCGTGTTCAGTGAGCCCGACCGCCGTGGTCGCCGCAGACGGAGGGGGCTCCTCGTGTTCGGTGGGCGGCGGCCCGGCGTCGTGCGCGCGGTGCTCTTCGGGCTCCTCTCGGTCCCGGTGGTACCCGTGGTCCCCGTGGGCTGCGTATTGCTCGTCGTCCCCGTAAGCCCCATAGGCCTCGTCGTCCTCGGATTCCGTGGGGGGCGGTTGCTCGTGCGGATGGGTCACAAAGGTCACCTCGTGAACGGGTGGGCGGTCTCGGATTCAATGGCGGCGACAGCGGCGGCCGGTGACCGTCTGGCCGTGGATCAAGAAATCGGAACCTTGGAAATCGGAAATCTGTTCCAGCACGGCGTGAATTACCGGCGGTACAAAGCCCGGCGCGGTACGGCCACCGAGAGAACGATTTCCTCTTTCCCGGCCGGTCGCTAGCCTGGTGACCATGAGTCAGGAGTCATTTGCATCAAATTTGCCCACATACGATCAACTCCTGGAAGAACTGAAAGGCATACGCAGACCCGGACTGCCGGATCTGCGCAGGACCGATCGGCCGGCGCTGCGCGCCGCGGCCGTGGCGGGCGGCTTCTGTGATGGCTCCGACGACGCCCCGGCCGGTATCGAGGCGCTGCTCAGGGAGGCGGTACGGCGGCTCGGCGAGCGGGATCTGCTCGGCCAGGCGGCGGCCCACACCTTCGGGCTGCTCCCCGACCGCCGGGGCGCGCCCGCCCATGACCGCCGTAAGACGGCCGCCGCCGTGTACGGGGTCACCCCCGAGCGGTTCCGCAAGCAGCAGGAACCGCAGGTCATCCAGCAGCTCGCCGAGGCCGTGCTGACCATCCTGCGGGAGCCGCCGCCCTTCCCCGGGAAACCGGGCGCGGCGGGACAGAGCACCGGGCCGGGCGCCGGGCCGCGGAACTCCGGCGGACCGAGCCCGACCGGGCAGAGCACCATCGCGCGGAGCGGCCGGGCCGGCCAGGAGCCTCCGCTGCGGGTCGACAGCGTGCCGGTGGACGCGCGGAGCACCTTCACCCTGCATGTCTCGCCCATCGAACTGCTGCGGGACATCGAGGTGCTGGTCTCCTCGGAGAACGTCTACCTGGAGATGTCCAAGACCTTCCGCCCCACCGTGTCCGGCGCGCTGCGCCTGGCCGCCGCCGTACGCGACCCCGCCGGGGAGATCGTCGACGATGTGCTGGCCCGTGAACTGGCCGGGTGGCTGCGCGCCCACGGCCGCCCGGGGCTGCCGATCCGGCCGGGCACGGTGGTGCCCACCGCGCCGGGAGCGCTCGCCGCGCGCGGCGTCCGGCGGATCTACCACGCCGCGGTCGCCACCCCGCGGGACGATACGTACGAGGTCCGCCCGGAGAGCATCGCCCGCGCGGTCAGTGCGTGCTTCGCGCTCGCCCGGGCGGAGCGCGACCGGTACGAGCCCGCCCTGTCCTCCATCTGTTTTCCGCTGCTCGGCGCGGGCCGGGGCGGTCTGGCACCGGCGGTCAGCGCGACCTGGCTGCGCTGGGCGATCCGCGACGAACTCGCCCGGGACTCCCGCTGGCGGGTGCACCTGGTGGTCCGCAGCCGGGAGATAGCCGAGGCCGTCGGGGCTCTGTGACCACCAACGACTGAGACCGTCCGGGCGCCGTGACCACCACCGACCGAGACCATCGGCCCTCGGTGACCACGCCCGCCGGGGCCACGGCGCGCCGTCCCGTCCGGGCGGGCGCGCCCGCTCAGGGGCGCCAGCTCGCACCGGTGAGGGCGATCCCCGCCCGCCGCAACCGACGCTCCAGCGCGGCCAGTTCGCCCCGCCCCGGCACTCCGTAGAGCCGCACATCGCCCTCCCCCTCGACCATCTGCAGACGCGGCCCGCTCTCCGTCCGGGCCAGATGCTCCTGGTAGCGCGCCCACCCCCGCGCCGTACGCGGCCGCATGCGCTGGTTCGCCGAGCCGCGCCACACCAGGGCGGTGGGCTCGGCCGCCCGGAAGCGCCCGGTCACCAGCACATCGGCGTGCCGGACGGCGGCGGAGCGCGCCGCGTCGCCCTCCACTTCCTCCTGCTCGTATCCCGTGTAGAGGAGGATGTCGATCTCGCGGCCCGCCGCCGGGCCGCCCGGTGCCGTCGCCTCCGCACGGGCCCGCACCGCCCCGGCCAGCAGGGCCTCCAGAGCGGCGGGCTGGTCGAGCGGCTCGCCGCCGCTGACCGTCAGCCCGTCGGCGCCCCGCGCCAACGCCTCGCGCCAACACCCGAGCAGGGACGACACCGTACGGGAGGCGCCGCCCAGCGGATCCCAGGTGTGCCGTGACATACAGCCGGCGCAGGCCAGGCCGCAGCCCTGGGACCAGACGCCCAGGCGCCGCCCCGGGCCCAGGGTCTCCACCGGGAAGTGGGTCTGACTGATCCGGAGCGTGGGCTCCGCGCACTCTGGGACGTTCTCCACCGACCCGTCTCCTATTCCCCCGAGGTCGTGTTTCCGAGATCCATGATCAAAAAGGCGTGGCCCCGGAACCGTTCCAGTATGACCCGGCGTCAGGCATCGACGAGGGCGTTCTCCGGTCGACTTCCGGGCGTTTTCGGGAGCGGGCCCTATGGGGAGCATTCCCGGGTACGACCTCACCGATACGGTCTGACAAGGAATCGAATCGACAACGTCATCGGCATCGACTGCGAGCCGTTCACGGGGAAAAGCGGAATTCCGCTGTCCGCAATGCGGCCGTCCGGTGCGGGAATTGCGCACCGGGGAAAACGGGGGATCCATTTCCATGATCACATCTGACAGTGTCAACGGGGTGGTGCGCCGGGGCCGGCTCGGCCGTACCGCCCGCTTCGCGGCCCGCCGGCGGGGCAAGCGGGACGGTGCCCGCGGCGTCCCGCGCATCCCGCTCCCGGAGCCGCCCGAGGAGCAGCGGGGCGAGATACCGCCGCCCATCGAGCCACCGGCTCCCGAGCTGCTCATCACGCCGTACGTGATGGAGGTGCGGACCGGCGTCCGCCGGGCCACCGAGCAGATGCGCTCCGCCCTCATCGGACGGGAGCACGCTCTGCTCAGCCGGGTGCGCGCCGAGTCGGTGCGCGTCGTCACCCAGTACGACGTCCGCGAGGACCCCCGGCCCGCCGCGCTCGCGCGGTACGGCCACTGGGTGGGCCAGTGGCGCACCAGCGTGGACCGCTGCCGGTCGCATGCCCAGGCCGTCGTCGACCAGGCCAATCAGCGACTCGCCTGCTACTGGGACGCGGTGCGCGAGACCCACCCCCAGCTCTCCCGCCTCCCCCGGCGCCCGCCCGGGGACTGGCTGCCGGGCCGGGTGGAGCTGGACCGGTCCTGGCAGCAGCCCGACGTCTGGCTGCTGGCCGACGACGACAGCGCCCGCACGGCCACCTCCCGGGCGCTGCAGATACTCGAACGGCAGAACACCGACCGCGTCGACGGGAGGACCGCGCGATGACCGTCCACAGTCCCGCTCCGGAGCACCCCGGCACCCGGCGGCGCCGGAACCTGCGGCGCGCCCTGCCCGCCGCGCTGGTGCTCGTCCTGGCGGCCGCCATCACGGCCTGCGGCTCCGATGAACCGTCACGCTACTCCCGGACATGCGGCGTCGTGGTCGACGGCTCGGGCTCGGCCGCCGCCTCCCGGACCGGCTTCGACGCGGAGGCCAAGCTCAGGGCGACCCTGCAGACGTTCCTGTCGGACCACAAGTGCCGCAAGACGTCCTTCGCCCCCATCACCAAGGTTTCCAAGGCGTCCAAGTGCCAGGTCAGCCCGCTCGACCTGGACCCGGACACCTCGAAGACCGCCAACCGCGAGCGGGCCCGCACCACCATGCGCGGGGTCGCCCTCTCCAACGCCCTGAAGCTGCTGCGCTGCGCCCAGAAGGAGGAGCCCGGCTCCGATGTGCTCGGGGGGCTGTCGCGCATCGCGCTGTCCAAGCCGTCCGGCGACGACGCGTCGTTCGACGTTCTCGTGGTGAGCGACTTCGACCAGGGCGACACCGACTTCCGGCTGGGGCGGCAGGACCTTTCCACCGCCGCGAGCCGCCGGACCGTCATCGACGGTTTCCTCAAGTCGCACGGCGCGCCGAAGCTGTCCGGCGCGGACATCTATCCGGTGGGCTACGGCATGAAGTACCACACCAACACCTCCCACTACGAGCAGTTCAACGCCTTCTGGACGGAGCTTCTGGAGGGGAGGGTGAAGGCACATGTCGACACCACCTACCGCCGGTGACGACCAGGCGCCGCGTCGGCTGAGGCTGCGCCGCCGCAGGGCCGACGCCGACCGCGGGCGCCGGGGAGGGCGGGCGACCGCACGGCGGTTCCCCGACGGCGCGCTGCCCCAGCCCGACCCCGTCGCATCGGATGTCATCCGGGCCGGGGACAGCGCCTGGCTTCTGGACCGGGCGCGCAAGCACGGCGCCTCGGCGGCCGGCCGGAAGGTCTTCGACCCCTGGGTCCTGGCCACCTCCGACCGGGTGCCCTACTTCGCCGAGCTGGCCAGCCTGCGCAACCGGGTCAGGCACCGGCTCGCCGAGGAACAGGCGCGGGCCGAGGAGGACGGCGCGCTGGAGGCGAGCCAGGCCAGGGCGGCCGCCACCGCCGCCGGTGAGCGCCTGGAGCGGGCGGGCCGCCGGCGGGCCGTCCTGGAGCAGCGGCAGATGGTCACCACCGCCCAGTTGGACCGGCTGGCGCGGCGGGCCGACCGGTGGCAGACCTTCCGCGACACCGTTCGGGGCGGTTTCGAGCGTCGGTGGCGTGCCCGTATGCCCGCCGGCTGGAACGACGGCGCCGACCCCGGACGGCCGGGCGCCACGCGGCGCGAGGACGAGCCGGAGACCGCCGGCGGCCACGCCGGCTGGCAGGCGGTGTCCGACCACGATCCGGTGGCGGAGGCGGACGCGGCCGACCGGGCACTGTCCACCAGAGCGGCATGGGAGGGCGCGGCGGCGCGCCCCGGTATGCCGCGCTGGATGAAGCTCGGGGTGCTGGCCGCGCTGATCGTGGTGGAACTGCCCGTCTACTACTCGGTGTTCGAGAATCTGCACGGCGTCGGGCGCTTCGCCGATCTGCTCTCCTACAGCCTTATGGTGGCCGTGGCCGTGGCGATGATCCTCGCCCCGCATATCGCGGGCTGGATACTGCGGCGGCGCTCCGCCACCGGCGCGGTCCGGCTGTCGGCCGTGCCCGCCCTCGCCCTGCTGGGCGTCTGGGCGTACGGCGCCTGGGCGTTGGGCGATCTGCGGGCCAAGGTGGCGTTCCGGCAGGAGCCTCCGCTGGATCTGCCACCCGATGTGGCCGCGGACGTGGGGGACAGCGTGCGCAATCCACCGAGCCTCATCGAGTCGCTGCATCTGGACCCGCAGAGCGTGACCTGGATGTTCGTCGCGCTGCTGCTGCTCTCCGGCGGTATCGCCTTCCTGATCGGGCTGGGCGAGGAGCACCCGTATCTCGCGGCGTACCGGACCACGGCCGAGCGGCTGCGGGAACTGGAGCAGGAGATCGAGACGGATCTGGCCGGCTCGGAGCGCGCCAAGGAGGCCGAGGCCACCATGGGCGCCCGCGGGGGCGCCCGCCGCGCGGCCCATGAGGCGCGGCTGTACGCGGTCGACGACCTGTACGAAGCCGCGGCGCACGCCTATCTGGACGGGGTGGCCATGGAGTCCGGCGATCCGGCGGTGACCGAGGCCGCCATGCGGCTGTCCCGGCAGTGGCCGCTGCTGCCGCACTGAGAGCGTGCGGCGCACCGAAAGCAGGTGGAAACCCACGGGGGTGGCGATGGATCCGACGACACCGGCGCAGTACATACTCATCACGCAGTGTCTGCAGAACGACTTCTTCCTCAACCTGGACTGCCAGTTGTCCCTGCCGGACAGCGCGGTCTCCAAGCTGCTGCTGGACAGCGAGAGCGGCGCGGGCCGCCGGAACGAGGGCCCCCCCCGGGTGCGGTCCGAGGCGGTGCTGCACCCGTCACCGCTGGCCCGTTTCCTGGACGCCACCGTCGGCTCCCGGACGCGCGGACACGGGGACGGGGTTCTGCATCTGATCAACATCCGTGACTGGCATGTCCCGGGAGAGGCGTACGACCTGGAGCGCAGGCAGTACGGGGCACACTGCGAGGCCGGCACCTGGGGAGCGGCGTACGTCGACGGGCTCACGGATCTGCTGGCCCCGGATCGGTGCGCCCCGGCGGACGGCGAGGACGGCTGGGGCGGGAGACTCCGCGTCCACCATGTGCGGTCCAACACGCTCTTCGACTTCCAGCACAGCTCCGGAGGACGTCCCGACCTCAGCGAACCGGCGCCGCTGACGACGCTGCTGGACGGTCTGCTGGGCGACGGACGGCAGGAGACGGCACATGTCGTGGTGATCGGTGTTCTCACCGACATCAAGGTCCAGCTGCTGCTGACCGGTATCCGCTCCCGCTACGACGTCCGGCAGCTCGTGGTCTCCGACGCGCTCACCGCCAGCAGGACCCTGGAGCGCCATCTGACGGCCCTGGACTTCTGTCAGCGTGTGCTGCGCACCGAGGTGATGACCGGTCTGGCGGAGCTGGCCCGTTTCCTGGGTTCCCGGCCGGACGACGACCGGCGGCTGTCCCGTGGCGGGGACGCGGAGTTCGCGGGCTACTCCTCGTACATCCAGGACAAGCAGGGCATCCTGTCGTACGAGGACGCCAGGCTGCGGGACTACCGCATCCAGACCTCCGAACGCCTCCGGCGGGCGCAGCACACGGTCGGTTTCGCCAGCAAGTTCCTGCTGGGGCTGGGCACATGTTTGCTGCTCACCGCGCTTGTGCTGTCGCTCGTCGGGGTCTTCCTCCCGGGCCGTATCGGGTGGCAGAGCCCCGCCGTGCTCGGCGCACTCGGTGTGGGGCAGATCGTCACGTTGTTCTTCACCCGGCCGGTCAGATCCGTGCAGGACGCGCTGGCGGAGGAGACCATCTACCGGATGATCCTGGAGAGCCGCAGTCTGAAGGTGGCGCTGGCCCGGTTCCACATCACCACGGCGACCTCGCTCCGGCGGCATGACGATGTCGACGGGCAATCCGGCGCGCTGGCACGGCAGTTGGAGATCCTGGAGAAGATCGACACAGCCGACTTCGAACGGCTCAAACAGCTGGGGGTGACCCCGCGCGCCGAACCACCCGGGCCCGGCCGGTCCCGCAGAAGGAACCGCGCACAGGCTCCCTGAACACCTCGTACTGCCGAGCGAGGGGGGCTCGCCGCCCCGCTACGGCCCAGCCGTCAGACCTCGACCACCGGTGTCTGGAGTTCCGTGACCCACTCCTCGCGGTTCTCCGGGCACTCCAGGTTGACCTCCCGGGGGTAGCCGGACGACCGGTAGCCGTTGCCGTCGATCCAATGGGCCAGGGCCTGGGCCGTGGGCACCACGGCGTCCATCGGGCCGCGGTGGACGATGGTCGCGGCCCGGTCGACGGGCGGCAGATCGAGGATCCGGAGGTCCTCACCGTCCCGGAGCGGGGCGGAGACCTGGACGGCGGCGTGGACGGTGATGGCGCCGCCGCCTTCCGGGGCGTCCTCGTAGTACGCGACACCGGGGCCCGTCGGGGTGATGCCCGCCGCATCGAGGCGCCGGAACAGCTCGTCGTAGAGGGGTGTGATGACCGGGCCGATGTCCCGGGGGTCGAAGCCGGTGGCGGTCGCGGTGAGCTCCGCCACCCGCACTGCCGGGATCTCCTTGATGACGACGTCGTTCGTGGGCATGTGTCCTTCGCTTTCGATCGACCGGAGCCTCGCCTCGACCTGTACCAGCCGTGCCGCCGCGGCGGCCACGGTGGCTTCCAGCTCGGCCCGCCGCAACCGCAGCATGCCGCGCAGTTCCCCGGTGCCGACCTTCTCGTCCACGATGTCCCGCACCTGCTGGAGGGTGAAGCCGAGCTCTTTGAGCGCGATGACCCGGTTCAGGCGGCTGAGCTGGGCCGCGGAGTAGTAGCGGTAGCCGGTGGCGGGGTCGACATGGGCCGGGCGCAGCAGTCCGGTGGCGTCGTAGTGGCGCAGCATCCGGACCGATACACGGCCGTGCCGGGCGAAGTCTCCGATGGTGAACATGATGTCTCCGAGTCCAGCGCCTCACACGGTGTGAGGGTCAACCCTCGATTCAGGCACTACATTCGACAATAGAGAATTCCCGGTCATCGCCCATGGAGGGACGGACAGCGCATGACGGCGTCGGCTCATCCGCATACCCGGGTCATGGTGGAACTCGGCGACCGTTCCTATCCCGTCGACATCGGGCCGGGTGTCCGGCATGCGCTGTCCGGCGTCGTCGCGGGGCTCGGTGCTCAGCGGGTGGCGATGGTCTCCGCCCGGCCGGAGGGCTGGCTGCCCGACCCGGGCGTGCCCTCGGTGGTGTTGCGGGCCCGTGACGGGGAGGCGGACAAGTCGCTGGCCACGGTGGAGGAGCTGTGCCGGGAGTTCGTCCGTTTCGGGCTGACCCGGTCGGATGCGGTTGTCTCCTGCGGTGGCGGGACCACCACCGATGTCGTGGGTCTCGCGGCGGCGCTGTATCACCGGGGTGTGCCCGTGGTGCATCTGCCGACCTCGCTGCTGGCCCAGGTGGACGCCAGCGTGGGCGGGAAGACGGCGGTGAATCTCCCCGAGGGGAAGAATCTGGTGGGTGCTTTCTGGCAGCCGTCCGCCGTGTTGTGCGACACCGACTATCTGGAGACGCTGCCCGCGGCGGAAATGCTCAATGGATATGGGGAGATCGCCCGTTGCCACTTCATCGGCGCCGGTGATCTGCGCGGGCTGCCGCTGGCGGAGCAGATCGCGGCGAGCGTGGCCCTGAAGGCGTCGGTGGTGTCCGCGGATGAGCGGGACTCCGGGCTGCGTCATGTGCTCAATTACGGCCACACCTTGGGCCATGCGCTGGAAATCGTGACCGATTTCCGGCTGCGGCATGGTGAGGGGGTGGCGATCGGCACGGTTTTCGCCGGCCGTCTGGCGCTGGCCCTGGGCCGGATCGACGAGGCGCGGGCGGCGGAGCATCTGGAGGTGGTGCGGGGTTACGGGCTGCCGTTCGCGCTGCCCGCCGATGCCGATCCGGGTCGTCTGATCGAGGTGATGCGGCTGGACAAGAAGGCGACGGACGGGCTCACCTTCGTCCTGGACGGTCCCGGCGGTCCCGAGCTGGTCTCGGGCCTCGCGGAGGAGACGGTCGCCACGGCGCTGGCCGGGATGGACCGGGCCGGCTCGGGCAACCGCCGGTAGAACCGGACGCGGCTCAGTCCGGCAGCCCCCTGGCCAGCAGAACGGCGCCGTGCAGTGAGGACAGCCCGCCCAGTTGCGCGGGCCGGACCGGTGGCAGCGGATGCCCCGGGCGCCCCAGCGCCGCCGTCCGCTCGGCCACCATCGCCACGAGCTCCGGCATCGCCGCGGCGAACCCTCCGCCGATCAACACGAGCGCGGGATGGACCAGTTCGCATACGCCGGTCACGGCGGCGGCCAGGGCCCTGCCGCTCTCCCGCAGCGACGCCATGGCCCATGGCTTCCCGTCGGCGACGGCCTGGCGCAGCGCGGCGAAGGTCACGTCCTCGCCCCGCCGCCGCGCCGCCCGGCGCAGGGTCGCCGGGCCCGAGGCCGCCGCCTGGACGCAGCCGCGCCGGCCGCAGTCGCACAGCGGTCCGTCGCGGTCCACGACCAGGTGGCCGACTTCGCAGGAGCCGCGGCCCACGCCGGGGACGGGTTTTCCGTTCAGCACGATGCCACCGCCGATCCCGGTGCCGACGCCGAGGTAGAGCAGATCGGGGCAGCCGGCCTCGTGTGCTTCGGCGAGGGCGGCCAGATCGCCGTCGTCGGCACAGCGCACCTCGGCGTCGCCGAAGAGCGCGGACAGCGCGCCACCCAGGTCCACTCCTGCCCAGCCGGGGCGGCCGGGCCAGGCGGTGACCGTGCCGGTGGCGTCGAGGGTGGCGGGCATCGCGACCCCGACGCCGGTGAGCCGCTCGGGGGCGCCGGTGCATAACTCCGTGACGTGATGCGCCAACAGGTCCAGGTCGCGGGTGGGGTCGCCGGACGTCATGGCGTCCGTACCGTCCGGCTCGGCCCAGCGGAAGGAGGATTCGCTGATGCTCAGATCGTCGTGCTCGAGGCGCAGCGCCACTTTGGTGCCGCCGACGTCGATTCCCAGATGACTGATGGTCGCCTCCCGGCTCGTCGGCTTTGGCGGTGTGGAGTGACGGCGCAGTGGCCGCTCAGTCCGGCACCTTCTCGAGCAGGGCGCGTGCGGCGAGCCGGTACCCCAAGGCGCCGAGCCCGAAGATGACGCCCGCGGCCAGCGGGCCCGTCACCGACTCATGGCGGAACTGCTCACGGGCCCAGACATTCGACAGATGCACTTCTATCCAGGGCCGCGGATAGTTGGCCAGTGCGTCCCGAAGGCCCCAGCCGGCCATCATGAGCGCGGCCGGATTGATGATGGCGCCGACCGTGTCGTAGTTCCCCTGAATGGTGCGGATGATCTCCGCTTCGCCGTCGAACTGGTAGGAATCCACTTTCCAGCCGCGCTCCGCGACCTCTTCTCCGACCCAGCGCTCGATGTCCTGCAGCGTATCCGTGCCGTAGATCTCGGGCTGTCGCTTCCCGAGTATGCCGAGATTCGGTCCGTTCACCAACAACAGCCTGCTCAATGCACACCTCGCCATGTGGGGTCGGCTGAATTACAGCGGCTCATCACGGAAGTGCATTTATAGCACGGCGCCCTTGGCCTCGGCCCGAGAGCTTGGTCAACTCCGTTTTTAAGGGGGCTATAGGGGGGCCCTGAGGGGGAATGACGTTTGCCCCGTCGGCCGGTTAGCGTGCTAATGCGTCCGCCGCGGACCTGCCTCCATAACGCATTAAGGGAGTAGGGAAATCATGAGCAATGATGTGCGCCTGGGATCCGAGCTGCCCGCATGGCCTCAGTATGGCGACGAGGAGCGCGAGGGGCTCATTCGGGCCCTGGATCAGGGGCAGTGGTGGCGCATCGGGGGCGGTGAGGTCGACGCCTTCGAGGCGGAGTTCGCCGCGGCCCACGGCAGCGAGCACGCCCTCGCGGTCACCAACGGAACGCACGCGCTGGAGCTCGCCCTCGAGGTGATCGGCATCGGAGCCGGCACCGAGGTGATCGTTCCCGCGTTCACCTTCATCTCGTCCTCGCAGGCCGCGCAGCGGCTGGGCGCGGTGGCCGTTCCCGTGGACGTGGACCCGGACACCTACTGCATCGATCCGTCGGCGGTCGAGGCGGCCATCGGCCCGAGGACCCGCGCGATCATGCCGGTGCACATGGCGGGTCAGATGTGCGACATGGACGCGCTGGGCAAGCTGTCCGCCGACTCGGGGGTGCCGCTGATCCAGGACGCGGCCCATGCCCACGGAGCGCAGTGGCGCGGCAAGAAGGTCGGCGAGCTGGGCTCGGTCGCCGCGTTCAGTTTTCAGAACGGGAAGCTGATGACCGCCGGTGAGGGCGGCGCCGTGCTCTTCCCCGACGCCGAGATGTACGAGAGGGGCTTCGTCCGGCACAGCTGCGGACGTCCGCCCACCGACCGCGGCTACTTCCACCGCACCTCGGGCTCCAACTTCCGGCTCAACGAGTTCTCCGCCTCGGTTCTGCGCGCCCAGCTCGGCCGTCTGGAGGACCAGATCACCACGCGTGAGCAGCGCTGGCCATTGCTGAGCCGGCTGCTCGCCGAGATCCCCGGTGTCGTACCGCAGTCGCGCGACGACCGAGGTGACCGCAACCCGCACTACATGGCGATGTTCCGGGTGCCGGGCCTCACCGAGGAGCGCCGCGCGAAGATCGTCGACGTGCTCATCGAGCGCGGGGTGCCCGCGTTCGTCGCCTTCCGCGCGGTCTACCGTACGGACGCCTTCTGGGAGATCGCGGCGCCGGATCTGACGGTGGACGAGCTCGCCCGTCGCTGCCCGCACTCCGAGGCGCTCACCCGCGACTGCGTATGGCTGCACCACCGGGTGCTGCTGGGCAGCGAGGAGCAGATGCACGAAGTGGCCGCCGTCGTCGCCGACGTGCTCGCGGGCTCATGAGCGCCCCGCCCGCCGGCGGGACGCCGATCCGGACCGCCGTCGTGGGGCTGGGGTGGGCGGCGCGCTCGATCTGGCTGCCCAGGCTCCGCCGCAACCCCGCCTTCACCGTGATCGCCGCGGTGGATCCCGACGAGCGCGGCCGCGCGGCCGTCGCCGAGACGGAGGGCGCGGACCGGCTGCCGGTGCTGGCGGCGGTCCACGACCTCGATCCCGCGGAGGTGGACCTGGCGGTGGTCGCGGTGCCCAACCATCTGCACTGCGAGGTCGCCGCCGAGCTGCTGGCCAAGGGCATTCCGGTGTTTTTGGAGAAGCCGGTGTGCCTGACCTCCGAGGAGGCCGAGCGGCTGGCCGCCGCGGAGCGCTCCGGTGGCGCTGTGCTGCTGGCCGGGAGCGCGGCGCGCTACCGCGCCGACGTGCGCGGGCTGTACCGGATCGCCGCCCGGCTGGGCCGTATCCGCCATGTCGAACTCGCCTGGGTGCGGGCGCGCGGCGTACCCGACCGGGGCGGCTGGTTCACCCAGCGGTCGCTCGCGGGCGGCGGGGCGCTGGTCGACCTGGGCTGGCATCTGTTCGACATCGCGGTTCCGCTGCTGGGCACCGCCGCGTTCCGGCATGCCATCGGCACCGTGTCGTCCGACTTCATCGCCCAGCGGTCCGCACGGGCCGCGTGGCGGGGCGACGACGGCGGCCCGGTGCTCTCGGGCGGCACCGATGTGGAGGACACCGCGCGCGGATTCCTCATCACCGACGACGGCCGTTCGGTCGTGCTGCACGCGAGTTGGGCCTCGCACGAGGCGCTGGACACCACGCGGGTCACGATCGACGGCAGCGCGGGCAGCGCGACCTTGCGCTGCACCTTCGGATTCAGCCCGAACCGCCTCGAGAAGTCCACCCTGACCCGTACCGTCGACGGTACGACCCGTCCGGTGGCCGTACCCACCGAACCGATCGGCACCGAGTACGACCGGCAGCTCGACATGGTTCCCGCGCTGCTGCGCGACCCGGCGGGGCGGGGCCGGGTGATCGAGGAGGTCCGACGGACCATCGGCGCCATCGAACGGGTCTACACCTCGGCCCGGATCCCCCAGGAGGTCCGGGAGCCGGTGTCGGCGCCGGTGTGACCGCACCGGGCGGCTGCCGCCTCACCCGCTCGCCTTCGTCATCCCTTGCCGCCCCGTCCCGCTCGGCGTCGTCATCCGCTGCCGCCTCACTCTGCTCGCCGTCGTCAACCCCCCTGCCGTCGCACCCTGCTCGGCGTCGTCAGCCCCTTCTCCGGACCACCCCTGAGACCCGGACCGCCCCCGAGACCCGGACCGGCGGTCCGCCGAACCGGCCCGCACCACGGGAGTGTTCAATGACCAGCCATCCGATCAGTCACGGCGACCCGCTCTCCGGCGCGGGTACCGCCCCGGTCACCTCGGTGGTCTTCGACCTCGACGGTGTCCTCGTCAACAGCTTCGCGGTGATGCGCGAGGCGTTCACGCTCGCCTACGCCGAGGTCGTCGGCGAGGGTGAGCCACCCTTCGAGGAGTACAACCGGCATCTGGGCCGCTACTTCCCCGACATCATGCGGATCATGGGTCTTCCGCTGGAGATGGAGGCCCCGTTCGTCCGCGAGAGCTACCGGCTCGCCCACCTCGTGGAGATGTTCGACGGTGTGCCCGAGCTGCTGTCGGAGTTACGCCACCGCGGGCTGCGGCTCGCCGTGGCCACCGGGAAGAGCGGACCCCGGGCGCGTTCCCTGCTCGACACGCTGGGCATCCGTGGCCAGTTCCACGTGGTCCTCGGCTCCGACGAGGTGGCGCGGCCCAAGCCCGCGCCGGACATCGTGCTGAAGGCGATGGACCTGATGGACGCCGACCCCGACCGAACCGTGATGGTCGGGGACGCGGTGACCGACCTGGCCAGCGCGCGGGGGGCCGGGATCACCGCCGTGGCGGCGATGTGGGGTGAGACCGACGAGAAGACCCTGCTCGCGGCGGAGCCCGATGTGATCCTGCACAAACCCGCTGAACTGCTGGCGCTCTGCCCCGAGGTGACGGCTCCGTAGTTCCGCGCGCCACGTCCGTACCGGTACCTCCGCCCGGGCCCGGGTCCGCACCGGGCCCGGGCCCGGGTCCGGGCCCGGAACTCGGCCGCTTTCCGGAACGACTACCTGGTGCGCGTCGGGCGAAGGCGAACGTCATGCTCCGGTGGTCGAGCCGGGCCGGACGATCATCACCACGACGACGATCGCCCAGAGGAGGTTGAAGACTCCGGTCAGCATGGCCAGCCGAGCCGCCACCGCGGAATTCCCCTTCGCAGCCGTGTCCTGGGGCGCGGTGAGCAGACCCCGCTGCGCCGGGAGGATGACCAGCGCGAGGACGACCGCGGCGACCGTGGTCAGGACGATCGACGCGATGAGCCAGACATCGGTGAGGACGCCGAGTTGGGCGCCGGTGGCCAGGCCGAAGACCGGCACGGCGATACCCACGACGGCATAGCCACGGCAGATCCGGTGCAGGAGCGCGGCGACTCCGGCGGCCCGTTGGTCGTCGGGGGCTTCGGGCCGCGGTGCGGCGGCCTGGCGCGCATAGCGCGGGAAAAGCGAGGCGGCCACCGCGATCGGCCCGACCGCCAGGATCGCCGCGAGGACATGTATGGACAGCAGCAGCTTGGTCATGGCAAGCCTTCCGAGCCGATGGCCTATATGTTGGCTGCCAATACATAGCATGCCTACACCTTCCATAGGTAGGCTGCCTACCTATGAGGGCAGACAGAGTGCGAGGACACCTGGACGGGTTGCTGATGGCCGTTCTCGAGCAGGGGCCACTGCACGGGTACGCGATCATCACCGCGGTTCAGCAGCGCAGCGGAGGCGTGCTCGACCTGCGCACGGGCACCATCTATCCGGCGCTGAACAAGCTGGAGCGGCTCGGGCTGCTGACCAGTAGCTGGGAGTCTGTCGGCGAGCGACGACGGCGTTGCTATCAGCTCACCGACGCGGGGCGGCGAAGTCTGGCCGAGGAGCGCACCGCATGGCGGGAGTTCACCACGGCGATCGGTTCCGTTCTGACCCCCGGGGCCGAGCCCCGGTCCGCCACATGAGCGCCCACGGCCGACAGGCCGATCCCGTCAAGGCGCACGCCATCAAGCCCCATCCCGCCGAGGCTGGTCCCATCAAGGCCGATCCCGTCGAGGTGTACATCGCCGACCTGACGGCCCTCCTGCACGGTCCCGCGCGGGCCAAGGCGCGGATGATCGAGGAGATACGCGACGGTCTGACCGAGACCGTGGCAGCACACACCCGAGGCGGAAGCGCACCCGACCGGGCCGCGGACGACGCGGTACGGGAGTTCGGGACGCCGGAGGAACTCGCGCCCGTCTGCCAGCGGGAACTGACCATCGCACAGGCGCGGCACACCGCGTGGGCCGTATCCCTCACCGCCCCCTTCCTGACCGCTTGCTGGTATCTGACCTCGAGTACCGCACACGGCCAGGGCGGGCTGGTGCCACGTACCGCCGCACTGCTCGCCACGCAGCTAACCGCGGTCATCGGCGCCATCGCACTGCTCGCCGCGCTGGCACTGGCCGTCACCGGCACCCTGGCCCGTCGGCTGCCCACACCGCACCGGCTGCCCCTGACCATCGCATGGGTCGGTACCACGGCGGGAGTGGCCATGGGGATCGCCACGCTCACCCTCGCCGTCGCTTCCCTCCTGGCCACGGACTGGCCGCTGCTCGCACTCGCCGGGGCCTTCGCCGCCGTGTCACACGCCGTGGTGGCTCCCTCGGCCCGCGCCTGCCGCCGGTGCGCCCGGCTGGCGTTCGCCTCCCCGCCGTCTCCCGGCGGTGTGGCCGGCCACTGATCGAGGCGCGCACCCCCCGTACGTCACCGGCCGGGCGGGGGGGTGACGGTGGTGACGTACGGGACGCAGCAGGTGGCGGCCACCGATGGCCCGCCACCCGCCGTGTCCCGCACCGTCGTTGGGCTCAGCCCACCAGCCGCACGGGTTCCGCGGCCTTCTCGGCCGCGGCCAGCAGTGCGGTGATCTCCTCACGGGCGCGGGCCACACGGGAGCGCACGGTGCCGATGGGGCAGCCGGTCGCGGTGGCGGCGTCCGCGTACGGCAGGCCGAGCACCGTGGTGAGGAGGAACATCTCGCGGCGCGCCGGGGCGAGCGCCGCCAGCAGGTCCATCAGCGCCACCCCCTCGTCGAACCCGGGGAGCCCGACGGGCTGCGCCCGTTCGGCCACCTCCTGCCAGTCGTCCGACTCCAGGGTGCGGGGGCGGGCGGCGGCCGTGCGGTAGCGGTCGACGACCACCCGGCGGGCGATCGACAGCAGCCACGTGCGGGCCGATGAGCGGCCGGCGAAGCGCGAGAGCCCGGTCAGCGCCCGCAGATACGTCTCCTGGGCGAGGTCCTCACAGCCGTGGGGGTCGGCGCTGAGATGGAGTACGAAGCGGCGCACATCGCGGTAGGTGGCGCGGATGAAGTGGTCGACCGCGTCGCGGTCGCCGTCACGGGCGGCCAGCGCCCATGCGGTGACCTGGCGGTCGTTCGCCGCGGTGGTGAAGCCGTGCATGGCTCTCATCGGTGCGGCGGGCAGCGTGGCGGAAGGCATCGTCACACGTCCTTCGGGTGGCGGTGAACGGCACACCGGCATGCGCCACCGGCCGCGCGCGGGCGCGGCGGGGCGGCGAGGAGCCGGCGGTGCCGACGGATGGGGCCGACGCCGGGCAGGCGCCGGTACTCCGCCCGCCAACCGGCACTCACCCCAGGTCGGGGCGGGGGAAGGACGGGCGGTTCAGCGGACGGCGAACCGCCTCGGTGGCCCTCTGCGGAGGATGACGTGCCGTAGCAGAACTCCGCGCGGCCGGCGGGCGAAGGCCGGTGCGGACGGCCATGCGGGCGGCGGAGTGGCGCCCGCGCCCAGGATGCGCAGGGCGAGGACGAGCGGGACGAACAGCAGGGCCGCGAGCGCGCGGCCGAGCCGGAAGGCCGCGCGCTCGCCGCGCCACAGCCACAGTCCGCAGATCAGCGCGGCGAGCAGGTGGGCCGTGGCCATGCCAGCCCCGCCGGGACCCGCCCAGGGCCACGGCAGATGGCTCATCGACGGGGCGGCGGAGGACATCGCGTCCGCGCCATGGTGCATATGGCCCATGGCGCCGCCGCTCATCGGGGCGGCGCCCATGTCCCGCATACCGGGCATCCGGTCGCCCATGGCGCTTCCCGCGGCGGGAGCGACGGTCATCTCCGCGAACCGGAACGCCATGTGCAGGCCGAGTTGCGCGACCACCGTCGCACCGGTCACGACCAGCGCTCCGCGCTCGCGCCCGGCGACCCACCACGCGGCGGCCGTCGTCCCGGCGAACGCGGCGGCCACGGCCCACACCGGCAGGGCGTCGCTGGACATCAGCGTGTGCCCGAGCGCGGTCACCACGACGCACACCGCCGCGAACACGGCGGCTCGTGCGAGACGGAAGGGTGGCCCGGCGGACATGGCAGCCATGGTGCCAGCCGTCGCCGGTGCGCGTGACGACGGCTCAATCTTCATCACGCCGGTGACAAGCGTGTCGTGTGGGCCGCCCCTGAATGTGCCCATGTGAGCCAGTTCACAGATGATGCCCGGAACTCAGCCGTGTGTGCGGCCGACAACTCAACCGGCGGCCCGATATGCGTCCGCCTCCCGCCGTTGCCCCGAGCCAGGAGTCGTCCATGTCCGCTGAACCGCTCGCCCCCGCCACGGGCGATTCCCCGGATGATGCCGCCGGCAGGGAGCCACACTCCCCCGCCGAGGCCGAGTCCGGCGGCGCCACGGCCGAATCCGGCGGCGCCGGGGCCGGGTCCACGTCCGGCGGCTCCGGGTCCGGCGGGTCCGTATGGGCGGGCCTGCGGCCGCTGGTGCTGCGGCTGCACTTCTACGCGGGGGTGCTGGTCGCGCCGTTCCTGCTGGTCGCGGCGGTGACCGGACTTCTGTACGCCGGATCGTTCCAGGCCGAGAAGCTGGTCTACGCCCACGAGTTGCGCGTCCCCGTCGGCGACCGTGAACTGCCGATCTCCGAGCAGGTGGCAGCCGCGCGTAAGGCCCATCCCGAGGGTGAGATCAGCGCCGTACGGCCCTCCCCCGAGGACGGCGCCACCACCCGGGTGCTGCTCTCCGGCGTCAAGGGCGTCGATCCCGACCACACATTGGCGGTGTTCGTCGACCCGTACACCGGGAAGGTGCGCGGGGCGCTGGAGCAGTACGGCTCCACCGGCGCCCTCCCGCTGCGCACCTGGATCGATGAGTTCCACCGCGATCTGCACCTCGGGCAGACCGGCCGCCTCTACAGCGAACTCGCCGCCAGCTGGCTGTGGGTCATCGCCCTCGGCGGTGTGGTGCTCTGGCTCAGCCGTCGCCGTAAGAGGCGCACGCTGCGGGCGGTCGCGCTGCCCGACCGCGCCGCCACCGGCCGCAAGCGCACCATGTCCTTCCATGGCGCGGTGGGGCTGTGGGTGGCGCTGGGGCTGCTGTTCCTGTCCGCCACCGGCCTGACCTGGTCCACCTACGCGGGGGCCAACGTGGAGGACCTGCGCACCGCTCTCGGCCAGACCACCCCGACCGTGTCGGCCACCGTCGGCGGCGGTGAACACGCCGGACACCACATGGGTTCCGGTTCCATGCCGGGCATGGACATGGGCGGTACGGGCGAGGCGGCCGGGCACAGCGCCGATGTGGGCCTGGACACCGTGCTGGCGGCCGCCCGCGCCAAGGACCTGGACAACCCCGTCGAGATCGTCCCGCCCGTCGAGCCGGGCAGTGCGTATGTCGTCAGCCAGATCCAGCGGAGCTGGCCCGAGAAGCAGGACTCGGTGGCCGTCGACCCGGCCACGGGCGAGGTGACCGACGTCCAGCGGTTCGCCGACTACCCGGTGCTCGCCAAGCTCACCCGCTGGGGCATCGACCTCCACACCGGAAACCTCTTCGGCCTCGTCAATCAGATTGCCCTGGCCGCTCTCGCGCTCGCGCTGATCCTTCTGATCGTCTGGGGCTATCGCATGTGGTGGCAGCGCGGTCGCGCCTCCGCCTTCGGCCGCCCGATCCCCCGCGGCGCGTGGCGGCGGGTACCGCTGTATGTCCTCGTCCCCCTGGCCGCGGCCACCGCCGTGATCGGCTACTACCTGCCCCTCCTCGGTATCCCGCTCGGGACCTTCCTGGCCGTCGACATCGTCGCGGGCGAGATCGCCCGCAGGCGCGGCGCCGCCCCCACCGCCTGACCATCGCTTTGCCACCTCGGCAACAAGCTTTGCGCTCATGGTGGGCGAGCTCGCATGGTGGCCGTGGAGGTGGTCGAAGTGACCGATGAGCTGAAGAACACCTATGACGTGGTGGTGATCGGCGGTGGCGCCGCGGGGCTGAGCGGGGCGCTGATGCTGACTCGGGCGCGGCGGTCGGTGGTGGTGATCGACGCGGGCGCCCCGCGCAACGCCCCCGCTTCGGGGGTGCACGGACTGCTGGCCCGGGAAGGGATCGGGCCGGCCGAGCTGGTGGAGCGGGGCCGGGCCGAGGTCCGCGGCTATGGCGGTCAGGTGGTGTCCGGCGAGGTCGGCACCGTCGCCCGGGAGGAGACCGGGTTCCAGGTGGCCCTGACCGACGGCCGGAGCGTCCGTGCGCGCCGGCTGCTGCTGGCCACCGGGCTGGTCGACGAGTTGCCGGACGTCCCGGGGTTGCGGTCCCGGTGGGGCCGGGATGTGGTGCACTGTCCGTACTGCCACGGCTGGGAGATCCGTGACCAGGCCATCGGCGTCCTGGGGAGCGGGCCGCTGTCGGTGCACCAGGCGCTGCTGTTCCGTCAGTGGAGCGACGATGTCACCTTCTTCTCCCACACCCTGCCGTCGCCGGCCGGCGAGGAGGCGGAGCAGCTGGCCGCTCGTGGCATCCGCGTGGTGGACGGCGAGGTGGCGTCCCTGGAGATCGTCGATGACCGCCTTGTCGGCGTGCGGCTGACCGACGGCAGCGTGGTCAAGCGCGAGGCACTGGCCGTCGCGTCGCGGATGGTGGCGCGCACCGGCCTCCTGTCGGCGCTCGGGCTGCGGGCGGTGGAACATCCGAGTGGTGGCGGTGAGCACATCCCGTCCGACGCGACCGGCCGCACCGAGGTGCCCGGGGTGTGGGTCGCGGGCAATGTCACCGATCTGGCCGCCCAGGTCGGTGGCGCCGCGGCGGCGGGCGCGGTCGCGGCGGCCCAGATCAACGCGGATCTGATCGCCGAGGAGACCCGCCAGGCCGTCGCCGCCCGGGCCCGCGGCGAGGTGCCGTTCTCTCCGGAGATGGAATCGCGGGTCTGCGAAGCGGTGTTGGGTGACCGCCGCCACGGCCTGTGACGGCGGCTCTTCACGGGCCACCGGCTGCCTCCGTCGCCCGGGCCGGGACCTCTGGCGGGCGGTCCCGGCCCGGCGACTCGCCACAGGGCCGCCGCGGCCGGTAGGCGGTGGCCGGTAGGCGGTGGCCGGTAGGCGGTGTCAGTAGACGGTGAGGCCGTAGGCGCTCAGCACTTCCTGGATCGGCTGGTAGAAGGTGGTGCCACCGGAGGAGCAGTCCCCGGAGCCGCCCGAGAGAATGCCGATGATCTTGTCGCCCGCGTAGAGCGGACCGCCGCTGTCGCCCGGCTCGGCACAGATATTGGTTTGGATCAGGCCGGAGACGACGTCACCGCCGCCGTAGTTGACGGTCGCGTTGAGCGCGGTGACCTGACCGCAGTGGACACCGGTCGTGGCCCCCCGGCGGCAGACCTGCTGGCCGACGTGGGCGGTGGCGGTCCCGGTGACATCGACCGTTCCCACGGTCCCGGGGTGCGGAACGGCCGTGTTGGTGTACCGGACGACGCCGTAGTCATTGCCCGGGAAGCTGGTGCCGTTCGTCGGGCCCACCGGGGTGGTCGCACCGGAGTCGGCGTACCAAGTGGGGTTGCCATCGGTGCAGTGGCCGGCCGTGATGAAGTAATACGTGGCGCCACTTTGCACATTGACCCCCGCGGAGCAGCGGATCCCCATGGAGGAGTAGATCCCGTCGCCACCCGAGAGGAGGGTCCGCAGCGGACCCTCCAGCCGCTCGACGGTGACGGCGCCGCGGAAACGCTCGGCGGTGCGGTCGAGCCTGGCCAGGTCGGCCCCCCGGGCCGTGGAGCCGACGAGGACACGCAGCGTTCCGGTGCGCTCGTCCACGGTCCAGGCGGTGCCCGGGACATCCAGGGATTCCACGGCCGAGGCGGCAGCGGACACGGTCGTCGACACAGACGTGGACGGGGATGGGGATGGGGGCGTGGACGGGGCGGTGGACGCGGAGGAAGCGGCCGCGCTCGTGCCGACTGTCGTGAGGGCTGCCGTGGCGAACAGACCGGACATCGCGGCGATCAGCCGACCACGTCTCCTGGTACGGCGTGCTGTTCTCACCCGAACCTCCTTGAAAAGGCCGTCAGTTGGTCCAGCCGCCTCATTGTGCCCGCGTCCGGGCGGACGCGTAACCCACCTTCCCGGGTCGTCGAAAACCGCCCTTGATCAGCACATTGATCGATCAAAACGATGTCGCACTCTACTTCTCGCCTACGACGAGCAGGATGTTATAAATGCCGTTATGAGCCGATACGCTCGTGCGACCCGGAGTCGGCTGGGGCCCCGGTCGAAGGTGTGGAGCGTCGCCGGGCAGGCGTTCATCCTGCAGCTTCTGCTGACCCTGGTTCTGGTGGCCGCCGCGGTGGTGGCCGTCGCGGCGGATGCCCATAAACACGGCACACTCGACGCTCGCCGACGATCCCTCGCGGTGGCCGAGACATTCGCGCACTCCCCCGGAATGGCCCGGGCCATCAGCAACGACAAGCCGACGCCGCAGCTGGAGTCCCATGCGGAGGCGGCGCGGAAGGGCTCCGGCGTCGACAGCGTGGTGGTGTTCAACACTCATGGCATCCGCCTCACCCACCCCGAGAGGCCCTTGATCGGCAAGCGGATCGTCGGACCGGCCGGGCTGGTGCGGGACGAGCTGAGCGGAAAGACGATCACGGAGACCTTCCGGGCCAGCCAGGGCCCGTCCGTCGTCTCGGCGGTCCCCGTCACCAAGGCCGACGGGGCCTTCATCGGCGGAGTGTCGGTCGGGGTCAGGGTCGAGAGCGTGAACAGCGCGGTGTACCACCGGCTGCCGCTGCTGCTCGGCAGTGGCGCCGGGGCGCTGGCCCTGGCCACGGGCGGAACGGCGCTGATGAGCGGGCGGGTGCGGCGGCAGACCCACGGCCTGGGCACCGCGGAAATGCGGCGGATGTACGAACACCATGACGCGGTGTTGCACTCGGTCCGCGAAGGGGTGCTGGTCCTGGCGGAGGACGGGCGGCTGCTGCTGGTCAATGACGAGGCCCGGGGGCTGCTCCGGCTGGCTCCGGACGCGGAGGGGCGGCACATCGGCGAGCTCGGCCTGGAACCGCACCTGACAGAGCTGCTGACGTCGGGACGGCGCGTCACGGACGAGGTGCACCCCTGCGGGGACCGGCTACTGGTGGTCAATATGCGGTCCACGGACCGTGCGGGCGATCCCGCCGGAAGCGTGGTGACGCTGAGGGACACCACCGCACTGCGGGTGCTGTCCGGCCGGGCCGAGGAGGCCCGTGAGCGGCTGAAGCTGCTGTCCGACGCCGGGGTGCGGATCAGCTCCTCCCTGGAGCTGACGGGCACCGCCGAGCAGCTGGTGGACGTGGCCGTCCCCCGGTTCGCCGACATCGCCACCGTCGAGCTGCTGGAACCCGTCCTGCGCGGCGAGGAGCCCGAGCCGCCGTACGAGCCCCTGGCACCGCACCGGACCGCCGTCGGCGGGGTTCCCCCCGAAGCCCCCGTCTTCCGCGTGGGCGAGCGGGTCGTCTACGCATCCGCCACACCGCAGAGCCGGGCCGTGCAGGCCGGAGCCGCCGTCCTCCAGGCCGATCTGACCGGCACCACCGAATGGCCGGCGGGATACGGTGCCGAGGCCCGGCACCTCCTCGACCGCGGGGTCCACTCACTGATCACCGTCCCGCTGCGCTTCCGCGGCGTCACCCTCGGCCTGGCCACCTTCTGGCGGACCCGGCGCGCCGAGCCGTTCGACGAAGCGGATCTGGCGATCGCCGGGGAGCTGGCCGTGCGCACCGCCGTATGCGTCGACAACGCCCGCCGCTATGCCCATGAACACGCCATGGTCGCCGCCCTGCAGCGCACCCTCCTGCCCAGCGGTCTGCCCGATCAGGACGCCGTGGAGGTGGCGTCCCGCTATCTGCCCGCGCAGGGCGCGGTGGGCGGAAGCTGGTTCGATGTGATCCCCCTCCCCGGCACCCGGGTCGCGCTGGTCGTCGGGAAGGTGCCCGGGCAGGGTGTGCACGCCGCGGCCACCATGGGCCGACTGCGCACCGCGGTGCAGAACTTCTCGGCCCTGGACCTGCCCCCGGACGAGCTCATCTCCCATCTGGACGAGCTGGTCACCCGTCTCGACCTGGAGCATGACGCCGACTCGCGGGGCAGCCGGATCACCGGCGCCGGGTGCCTGTACGCGATCTACGACTCGGTGTCGGGCCGTTGCACCCTGGCCCGGGCCGGCGATCCGGGCATCGTCCTGACCCGCCCGGACGGTTCCGTGGACATCCCCGCGATGCCCGCCTCCCCGCCCCTGGGCCGGGGTGGAGAGCCCTTCGAGGCGGTCAGCCTCTCGCTGCCCGCCACAAGCCGCCTGGTGCTGTACACCAACGGTCTCCTCCAAGGCCACGGTCGAACCGCCGGCACCGGCCTGGACCTGCTGCGCCACACCCTCAAGGCCGAGCCGGACCTCGGCCCGGACGAGACCTGCCGCAGCCTGTTCCACACCGTGCTTCCGGACCGTCCGAGCGATGATGTCGCGCTGCTGGTGGCCCGCACCCGCCTGCTCGACCCGGACAACGTGGCCGAGTGGAATGTGCCGTTCGACCCGGCGGCGGTCGCCCCGGCCCGCGCCGCCTGCGCCCGGACACTACGGACGTGGGGCCTGGAGGACGCCGTGTGCACGGCCGAGCTGATCATCAGTGAACTGATCACCAATGCCCTGCGGTACGGCACACCTCCCGTGCGCATACGGCTGCTGCGCGAGCGCGACCTGATCTGCGAGGTCTCCGACGGCAGCAGCACCTCGCCCCATCTGCGGCGGGCCGCGACCACCGACGTGGGCGGGCGCGGGCTGTTCCTCGTCGCCCAGTTCGCCCAGCGCTGGGGTACCCGCTACACCCCGTACGGCAAGGTCATCTGGGCCGAGACGGCCCTGGACGGCCGCTGACGCCGGGGAGCCGCGCGCCGCGCGCCCGGCGCCCGGCACCGGAAACACCATGTCCGAATCCCGCCAGCTTTCCGCTGCCTGAAGACGCATGCTGGGAGCAGCGCACGACAGAACAGCGAGAAGAAGAGAGGGACCACGGCCATGACGGTCCACACGACGATCGACAGCCCGCTCGGCGAGCTGCTGCTGGTGGGCGAGAGGTCCGCCACCGCGCCCGGGGGCACCGCGCTGGTTTCCCTGTCCGTGCCCGGCCAGAAGGGCGGGGCCGTCGTCCAGGACGGCTGGAACGAGGATGCCGAGGCATTCACCGAGATCATCTCCCAGCTACGCGCGTACTTCGACGGCGAGCGCATCCGGTTCGACATCCAGTGCGTCGAGGGCGGTACGGACTTCCAGCGCAGGGTGTGGCAGGCGCTGGAGAGCATTCCGTACGGCACGACGGTCAGCTACGGCGACATCGCACGGCAGATCGGCGCCCCGCGCACGGCGGTTCGCTCCGTCGGCACCGCGATCGGCCGCAATCCGCTGCTGGTCGTACGGCCCTGCCACCGTGTCATCGGCGCCACTGGCGCGCTGACCGGCTACGCGGGCGGGCTGGAGCGCAAGCAGCGACTCCTCGTCCACGAAGGCGCCCTCCAGAGCGCCTGAGCGCGGGCCTCGCACCCACCGGGCCTCGCACCCCGGGCCTCGCACCCACCGGTCGGGGCCGCACCGCACCCTTCCCGGATCCCGGAGAACACCGATGAGCACGATCCCGGAGAAACACCGATGAGCACCACGACCGACACCGCACGCCTCCACCAGCGCGTGGCCGCGGCTGACTGGCCAGAGCTGGCCGAAGAGCTGGACAGCCACGGGTGCGCGCTCACTCCACGGCTGCTGCCCCCTGCCCAGTGCGCCCGTATCGCCGGGCTCTATGAAAGGGACGAGCGGTTCAGGAGCACGATCGATATGGCCCGCCACCGCTTCGGCTCCGGTCAGTACCGCTACTTCACCCATGACCTGCCCGAGCCGGTCGCCGAGCTGCGCGCCGCGCTCTATCCGCGGCTGCTGACCATCGCCCGTGACTGGGCGGAGCGGCTCGGCCGCCCGGCGCCCTGGCCGGACAGCCTGGAGAAGTGGCTGGCCATGTGCCATGAGGCCGGACAGGACCGCTCCGCGCAGATCCTGCTGCGATACGGCCCGGGCGACTGGAACGCCCTGCACCGGGACGTGTTCGGCGACATGCTCTTTCCGCTTCAGGTGGTGATCGGGCTGGACGCGTACGGCACGGACTACACGGGCGGGGAGTTCCTGCTGGTCGAACAGCGGCCCCGCGCCCAGTCCCGGGGCACCACGGCCGTACTCCAGCAGGGCCACGGGCTGATCTTCACCACCCGTGACCGCCCCGTGGCCACCAAGCGCGGCTGGTCGGCCGGTGTCATGCGGCACGGGGTCAGTACGGTGCGCTCCGGGCGCCGCCACGCACTGGGCCTGGTCTTCCACGACGCGGCCTGACATCGCCAACCCGCCCGCGGAGAACCCCGTATGAACGCCCTGATCCCCCGCCCACGCCTCGAGGTGGCCCCCGGCGCCGTCCATGTGCCGGGCTGGCTCACCCTCGAACAGCAGCGGGAGCTGGTCATCGCCTGCCGGGGCTGGGCCACCGGCCCGGTCCCGATCCGACACACGAAGCTGCCGCGCGGGGGCGTCATGTCGGTGCGGACGGTGTGCATCGGGTGGCACTGGCAGCCCTATGCGTACACCCGCACCGCCGATGATGTGAACGGCGCCCGGGTCGCCGAATTCCCGCACTGGATGGTCGAGTTGGGCCGTTGTGCCCTGGCCGACGCATACGACGACGAGACGGCCGGTGAGGGGTACACCCCCGACACCGCGCTCATCAACTTCTACGACGCCCAGGCGAAACTCGGCATGCACCAGGACAAGGACGAGAGGTCCTCCGCCCCGGTGGTCTCGCTCACCATCGGAGACAGCTGCGTCTTCCGCTTCGGCAACACCGAGACCCGTACCAAGCCGTACACCGATCTCGAACTCGGCTCCGGGGATCTGTTCGTCTTCGGAGGCCCCTCCCGCTACGCCTACCATGCCGTCCCCAAGATCCTGCCCGGAACCGGCGACCCGGCCACCGGACTGAGGTCCGGACGGCTGAACATCACCATGCGGGTCACCGGCCTGGCCGATCCGACGTCGTTCAGCGATCACCCCTCGGGCCGCTGAGCCTCGAACTCGACGGGGAGCGCGGTCAGCGAGCGGATGAACGGGTTCTTGCTGTGGCTGATCTCGGAGGCGGGAACGCTCAACCGCAGGCCGGGGAACCGCCGGACCAGGCTCTCCAAGGCGATCTGCCCCTCCACCCTGGCCAGCGGCGCACCGATGCAGTAGTGGATGCCATGGCCGAACTGGAGATGCATGCCGGAATCCCTCGTCAGGTCCAGCCGCTCGCCGTCGGTGAAGTGCGCCGGGTCGGAGTGCGCGGCGTCCATGTCCAGAAGCACCTGGTCGCCGGCGCGGATCTGTACGGGGCCGATCTCCACGTCCTCGTTGGCGAAACGCACGACGAGGATGCCCGGCCCGGCGTGCCGGAGCAGTTCCTCCAGGCCGCGCCCGGCCAGTTCGGGGTCCTTGCGCAGCAGCTCCAGCTGGTCCGGCTGGGACAGCAGGGAGAAGACCGCGTTACTGATGAAGCTGCCGGTCAGCTCGTATCCGGCGATCAGCATCATCCGGGCGGTGGCGACCACTTCGCGGTGGCTGAGCCGGTCGTCCTCGTGTGCGGACATCAGATCGCTGATCAGGTCGTCCTCCGGGGCCTTCCGCCTGGCCTCGGCGAGGTCCTCCATATACGTCCACAGCTTGGCGCCGGCGTCTTGGGAACGTGCGGCGGTGTCCGGGTCCAGCGGGGGCGTGAGCATCAGGTCGGCCCACTGGTGGAATTCGGTGCGGTCGGCGATGGGCACGCCGAGGAGTTCACAGATCACCTGCATGGGCAGCGGGATGGCCAGCGCGGTGACGAGATCGGCCTGGCCGTCGACGGCGATCCGGTCCAGCAGGGTGTCGGTGATCTCCTGCACCCGTGGCCGCAGGCTCTCCACCCTGCGGGCCGTGAACGCCTTGGCCAGCAGCCTGCGCAACCGGGTGTGCTGGGGCGGATTGGTGCCGGGCAGCGTGTCCTCGAACAGCCCGCTCACCGGAGTGGTCTGCCCCTGGGAGGCGGCGTAGGCGGCGGCCGGGCTCATGCCGGGGTGTCCGAGACAGTCCCGGACCTCGTCGTATCGGGAGACGAGCCACGCCGTGGTGCCGTGCATCGTGATCTGCCGCGGCGGGCCGTGCTTGCGCAGTTCGTCCGCGACGGTCTTCGGGTCGAGGATGCGAAGTTCTTCTTCGGAGGTGTCAGCCATGGCGGTATCGGGTTCTCCTTCTGTGGGTGTCAGCTCTGGCTACGGGCGGGGATGATGTAGTCGGGATCGGCCGTCCGTGGCGGCTCGCGCCGGGCCATGGCGGCATCGATGGCGGGCCGGAGCCGGGCCGCCTTCAGCCGTTCGGCGGTCTCATCGCGCTCCTTGAACTCGGGCATCACCTCGTTGGCGAAGAGCTCCAGCGACTCGCAGATGTGCTCGTGCCGGGTGCCACCGCCCTGGACGAGGAAGATCGCCTGGTCCAGCCCGGCCTCCTCGTGCAGCCGCAGGAAGTCGCGTATCTGGCGCGGAGTGCCCACCGCGCCCCGGGCCGGATTGCCCAGCGGCATACCGGGCCTGCCGAAGGAGGAGCGGCCCATGCCGTGCTTGTCACGGTCGCGCTGGAACTCCTCCCACAGCCGGGTGCGGCCCGGTGCGGCGGTGCCGAAGCCCGCGTAGAAGCCGAGGCCGAAGTTGAAGAACTGAACGCCGTCGACGGCGCGTTCGACCGCGGTGGTCTCGTCCTGGTGGCAGAACATCGGAATGGTCGCGGCGATCTGCGCGTTGACCGCGAACCCCGCGGGTACGCAGTCCGCCGACTCGATGCCCGAGTAGTAGGCGTCGACCCACGTCTTGGTCTCGGCCGGTCCGAAGAAGGAGAAGTTCAGCGCGCCCAGCCCCTTGGCGGCCGCGATGCGGATCGCGTCCCGGTTTCCGCAGGCCATCCACATCGGCGGATGTGGCTTCTGCCGGGACTTGGGCAGCACATTGCGGACCGGAGCGGAAACGTACTTGCCCTCGCATCCAGCGAAGGGCTCTTCGACGAACATACGGGCCACGGCGTCCACCGCCTCCGCCCACTGGTCCCGTTTGCCGGAGCGCTCCACGCCGAACCCGCCCAGCTCGGTGGGGGTGGTGGACTCGCCCGTGCCGAAGTCCACCCGCCCGTCGGAGAGGAGGTCCAGCGTGGCGATCCGCTCGGCGACCCGGGCCGTCGGATTGAACTTCGGCGGCATCAGAGCGACCGCGTGGCCGATGCGGATGCGGCTGGTGCGCTGACTGACCGCGCCGAGGAACACCTCGGGCGCGGACATGTGCGAGTACTCCTCCAGGAAGTGGTGCTCAGGACACCACACGTGGTCGAAGCCCAGCCGGTCGGCCAGCTCGATCTCGTCCAACATGTCGTTGAACAGGCGGTGTTCGGAGTCCTGGGTCCAGGGTCGGGGCAGCTGCGCCCCGTACAGCAAACCGAATTTCATGGCGCATCACTCTCATCTGCTGGTCGTCGGCCGCGGGCCGGGACGGGGATGGCGGCACCGGCTCGGTCAGTCGCGACCGTCCCAGTACATGTCGAGCACCTGGGCGCGCTGTTCCGGATCGACGAGGAGGGTGACCTTCTCATGGCCGTCCTCCACGATCGTGAACATGTTGTTGGTGAGGAAGACCTGCCCCTTGTCGATGACGCGCCGGCGCCGGCGCATCGCCGCCAGGATGGCCGGGCCGTCGCCGTCACCGACCCCGGCCCAGGCGTCATAGGTCCTGGGCTCGGTGGTGAAGCGGTAGGTGGTGCGCCAGTCGTGCTCCAGGGTCTTGGCTCGCAGTACGAGATAGCCGTCCCGCCGGATCAACCGGAACGCGCAGCCGTACTGCCACTGCACCTCCTCGGACAGGCGCAGCGGCTCGATGAAGCAGAGACCGGCATGCCCCACGTCGGCCAGCCACTCCTGCCCCTCGATACGGACGAGCATCAGCATGTGCTCGGGATCGGGGGCGAAGATGTCACCGGGCAGATAGGTGCCACCGCTGATGACGTCCAGGTCATAGCCCAGCTCGCGAAGCAGCCGGGCGAACAGGGTGTTCAGCTCCAGGCACATGCCACCGGCGCCGGTCGGCACAATGGCCTCGAATGCCTTGTCGATATCGATGTCGGCCATGTTCTCAGCGCTGAGGCGGTGCGTGTGGTTGGTGTCGTAGGGGACCGCCATCAGATGGCTGCGGTGCAACTGCCGCAGGTTCGGCAGGGTGGGGGCGGGCGGCTGGGTAAACCCCAGATGCGCCAGGTACGTGTCCGTGCTGAACATGTGCGATCCCTTTCTTGCCGCTGCTTGCCGCTTTTCGCCGCTTTTTGCCGCTTCGGTGGGTGCGGGCTCGGCTGAACCGGGCGGGGTGTGTCGGACTCACCCCCGGGCGGCTCCGGGGGCGGGGGCGGATTCGGGGTCCCGGACGGCTCCGGGGGCGGGAGCGGCCTCGGGGGGACCGTCCGCATCGGCTTTCTCCAGCTCATCCCGCAGTTGCCGGGCCAGCATCCGGAGAGTCGGGTGGTCGAAGACAAAGCTGGGAGGCAGCCGCAGCGCGGTGCGCTTGGCCAGGCGATCGCGGAGTTCCACCGCCATCAGGGAGTCCAGGCCGATCTCGGTGAACAGCACATCGGGGTCGAGCGTGGCCGCCGCCGAGTGGCCCAGGACCCGGGCGGCCTCCTGCTGGACCATGCCGAGGAGAATCCGCTCCTGCTCCTCGGGGGTCGCCCCGGCCAGCCTGCCGGTCACCAATTCCTCGTCCGTAGTGGCCCGAGCGGCTCGCCGGGCCGGTGGCACCAGTTTGTGCAGCAGCGGCGGCACCGCCCCGTCGGCGGCCTGGGCCCGGAGCGCACCACGGTCCAGCTTGATGGGGAGGACCGTGGGCTCGGCCGTACGCAGCGCGGCGTCGAACAGTTCCATGCCCTCGGCCGGGGACAAGGGGGCCACACCGCCGCGTGTCATCCGGCGCTGGTCGGCATCACCGAGGCGGCCGGTCATGCCCGTTCCCGCGGCCTGCTGCCACATGCCCCAGGCCAGGGACACGGCGGGAAGTCCCTGTGCCCGGCGCTGTTGGGCGAGCGCGTCGAGGTAGGCGTTGGCGGCGGCGTAGTTGCCCTGCCCCGCGTTGCCCAGGGTGCCGGCGGCGGAGGAGAACAGCACGAAGGCCGACAGATCCAGATCCCGGGTCAGCTCATGCAGATGAAGCGCCCCGTCCACCTTCGACCGGAACACCGCGTCCATACGCTCCGGCGTCAACGCC